>NZ_CP041352.1:2400000-2744316 GCF_009746125.1 Casimicrobium huifangae | reverse complement strand
CGCTCGCCGAGCGCCACTACGTCGTTCGCCTCGCGGTTGAGCCGGGGCGCGTGCTGCAGTTGCGCAGCCGGCGGATGGCAAGCACTCAGGCGCTGACAGGTGCCAGCCAATCGATTGAAATTGACCTCGACACGCCGTCGAGCGCGCTTTCGACCTCGTCAACCGTAGCGCCCGCGGCCCTGCCTGCGGGCAGCGCGACTGGCTATCTGGCGCAAACCGGCAACCCAGCCAATCGCCTTGACCTGCTGATCGTCGCGGAAGGGTATACCGCCGCACAACAGGCGCAATTCGTTCTGGACGCGACCGCGCTGGCGAACGGCATGCTTGGCATTTCGCCCTACAGTGACTTCCGGCAGTTGATCAACGTGCAATGGTTGTTTGTGCCGTCGAATCAATCCGGTGCCGACAAACCAACGTGTGCCGAGACACCGGGCAGCACTGTGGTGGTTGTCGATACCGCGTTTGACGGGACCTTTTGCACCAGTGGCATCCGGCGACTGGTTACTGTCAGCAGCAGCAAGGTGCTCACTGCTGCCGCCAACGCGCCCGACTGGGACAAGATCCTCGTGCTCGTGAACGACAGCGAATACGGCGGCTCTGGTGGCACGCTGGGCGTGGGCACCACGCATTCGGCCGCCGTGCAGATCATGCAGCATGAGTTCGGGCACAGCTTCACCAAACTTGCCGATGAATATGAGACCGCCTATCCCGGATTTCCTGCCTGTAGCGATCTGAGCGCACCCGGCAATTGCGAGGTGAACGTCAGCAACCAGACGGATCGCGCGCTGCTGAAGTGGTCCGGCTGGGTGGACGCCGCAACCGCAATTCCGACCACTGCTGCACTCGCTGATGCGCTAGGCGCCGGGCTCTGGCAGGGCGCACGCTACCTGACCACCGGCATGTACCGGCAGTGCTACAACGGCATCATGCGGGCGTTGGGCCGCCCGTTCTGTCGGGTCGACGGAGAGGCCTTCGTCAAGAAGCTGTACGGCCCAGGCTGGGGCGTGCCCTCGACAGGTGTCAGCCTGATCGAACCGGGCGCAATCCCGACCGGAGCGACAGTGAACGCAACCGGTGGTTCGATACTCAGCTTTCGTGCGCTGCTTGCGGGCTCAGTGGCTGCCGGCGGCCTCACCGCGACCTGGCTGGTGGATGGCAGCGTGATCCGGGTTGACTCCGCAGTACATGGCAGCGTGGTTCGCTTCAACTACACGGTGCCGGCCAGCGGCACGCACAGCGTCGAGTTGCGCGTGACCGACAGCACACCACTGACGCTGGCGCGCCCGCAGAGCTCGCGCATCTGGACGGTGCAGCCGGGCAGCAACACGCTGGGGGTGTCGATCCGGGGCACGGGGAGCGGCAGCGTCGCGAGCAATCCGGTGGGCATCACCTGCGGCAGCACATGTACCTTGGCGTTCGCCAGCCCGACCAGCGTCACATTGACCGCAACGCCAGCGGCGGGCTCGGTCTTCGTCGGCTGGCTTGGCGCCTGCATCGGTACCGGCGTCTGCACCGTCACCGCCGGCACTGCGACGATGGTGACGGCCACGTTTGCGCCGACGACGCTGGCGCTGCGACTTGACGTTGATGGCAATGGCGCTTATCGGGCCGCGACCGACGGCGTGCTGGCCGTGCGCTATCTGCTTGGGCACAGCAGTAGCGCTCTGGTTGCAGCTGCAGTCGGCAACGCGGCAACGCGGAGCACGCCAACGCTAGTGACGCAATATCTCGATACCCTGGCGCCGCTGCTGGATGTGGATGGCAACGGGCTGATCGAAGCGCAGTACGACGGCGTGATCGTGTTGCGCTATCTGCTCGGCCTTCGTGGCAACGCACTGACCGCAAACGCGCTTGGGCCGGGCGCAACGCGGCTTTCCGCCAGTGCGGTCGAAGCTGCGATCCTGCCAATGGTTCCGTGACTGGAGCGTAGAAGTCATGACTGATCGCAAAACGGCACACGCAATGTTGATGCGCTGCTGGCAATTCGTCACCGTTGCGGTTGCGTTGCTGGCCACGGGCACGTCGCACGCGGCCGACGCCACCACGCCCCCCGAGGCACCGCTGGTGGTGGGCAACCGGACCATTCACGTGTTTCGCGCAACGCTGGGCGCTTTCACACCATCGGATCGTGCCGATGCAGCGCGGCAACGGATTGACCGGGCATTTGACGAGGGCGGCGAAGGGTGGACATCGGTCAAGGCGTCCGACAGCGGCGTGTTGATCGAACTGGATGGCAAACCCATGTTCACGGTGGCGCCCGGTGACGCGCGGCTTGCTGCCGGGGAGACGACTGCAGACTTGGCCAACCAGGCATCGCGCCTGTTGCAGAAGGCGTGGCGTGAGTCGCGTGAGCGTCGTGACATGCGCGCCGTGTGGGCGGCGGCCGGCCGGACAGCGCTGGCGGCTGCCGTTCTGGTCGTTGCGCTGCTGTTGATCTGGCGCGTCGTGCGCGTTCTGCGCCGTGCGATGACGGCACGACTGGCCAGCGGCCTCAAAGGGCTTGCCGTCGCTGGCGACAGCCGCCGGCTTTCGGCGTTATTCATCTCCTCGGTGTCGCGCACCTTTCTGTTGCTCGCCTGGATCCTCAGCCTGTTTGCCGTCTTCGCGTTCCTGACCTATGGTCTTGAGCAGTTCGTGCTGACGCGGCCGATGGGCGAGAGCCTGCTGCAATCCTTCTCCGCGCTGGCGTTGCAGGCGGTCAATTCCATTGGCGCGTCCCTGCCGGGCGTATTCATTGCGGCCATCGTCTTTTTGGTGGCGTGGATCGCGACCCAGATTTCCACCGAGTTCTTTGCCCATGTGGGTGCTGGAAAGTCCAGTTTTGGCATGCTGGATGCGCACACCGCGCCGTCCACCCGCCGCATCGTCAACGCCGCGCTCTGGTTATTCGCTCTGGCGATGGCCTATCCTTACCTGCCCGGCGCACAGACCGAAGCGTTCAAGGGCCTCACCGTCATCCTTGGCTTGATGGTGTCGATTGGGGCCTCGGGTGTTATCGGGCAGATTGCAAGCGGCGTGATGCTGGTCTACACCCGCGCACTTTCGGTGGGCGAATACGTGCGCATTCAGGATTGTGAAGGCACGGTGACCGAGCTGGGCCTGTTCGTCACGCGCCTGCGCACTGGTATGGGCGAGGAAATCGCGCTACCCAATTCGGTAGTGCTCGCCAACGTGACGCGCAACTTCTCGCGCGTTGCACCGGGCACCGGCTTCGTGCTCGACACCACCATCACCATCGGCTACGACGTAGCTTGGCGGCAGGTGCACGCCATGTTGCTCGAAGCTGCGAAAACCATCCCCGAGATCGGCGCGCAACCTGAACCCTACGTGGTGCAGACCGCGCTGTCGGACTTCTATGTCGCCTACAAACTGGTCGTTTACGTCAGCGCCGACCGACCCGCCGCCCGCGCCCGCGTCACCAGCGATCTCTACGCCGCCATCCAGGACACGTTCAACAAGTACGGCGTGCAGATCATGTCGCCCAACTACTTCGAAGACCCCGAAAAGCCCAAGATCGTGCCGGAGTCGGAGTGGTTTGCGGCGCCGGCGAAGCGCACCGATAACAGATAGCCGTTGGTACGGCATTGCCGTATAATTAAAAAATGTTTACCGTCGTCGAAACTGATGTCTTCGTGCGTTATGCGCAGGCCATCTGGTCAGACACAGAGCGTGACGAATTCATTGGCTGGATCGCCAATAACCCGATGAGCGGCGCGGTGATCCCGGAAACGGGTGGCCTTCGCAAGGTACGTTATGCGCGGCAGGGCATGGGCAAACGGGGCGGTGCTCGAGTGATTTATTACAACGTACTCGACGACGGCAAAATTTGGCTCCTGATCGTTTACAGCAAAGCCAAATTTGACAATCTACCCACAGCCTTTTTGAACAAACTCAAGGCCGCTGTTTTGGAGAGCGATGATGAAAAGCGCAAAAGCCGCCACTGATGAACTGAAGCAGTTTCAGGACGATCTGCTTGCCTCCGTGAAGCAGATGAAGTCAGGGCGTGCTGCACGCACGACGCAAGTCATCGTTACCGCAGCGTCCGAGGCGCGCGCACGCACGGGTCTCACGCAAGGCGAGTTTGCCGAATTGCTCGGCGTGTCGGTTCGCACGCTTCAGGATTGGGAGCAGGGGCGACGCGATCCTACGGGCGCTGCCCAAACTTTGCTGCGGGTTGCGGTCAAGCATCCGAAGATTTTGCGTGGGTTAGCAACCGCGTAGTCGCGAATCAACATTACCGATGATTCTGACTACGCGATATGTAGCCCTCGATACGTCCGGGCCATGCGATCCGAAGAAGCATCAGAACGAATCTATTCCGCCGTCATCTTCGCATCCCGAGCAGTCTTCCCAAGACGCTCGTATTCAGCGCGCGCCAGCGCATCCAGCTCGGCCGCAGACGAGCTCTTCGGCGTAAATCCTGCACGCAACAATTTCTCCTTCACTTCGGGCATCGCCAGCGCTTCCACAAACGCCTGATTGAGTTTTTGCACGACGACAGGCGGCATGCCAGCCGGGCCGAAGACACCGAACCACGGGTCTACGGCGTAACCCTTGAGGCCAGCTTCTGCGAGCGTGGGCACGTCCGGCAGCGAGGGTGAGCGCGCTGCGCCTGCGACAGCGAGTGCGCGCAACTTGCCAGACTGAATGTGTGGCAGCGAGGCTGGCAGGTTGTCGAACATCACCTTGATGTGGCCGCCGATCATGTCGTTAATGGCCGGGTTGCTGCCCTTGTAGGCAACGTGGGTCAGATCGGTTTGCGTTGTCTGCGCGAAGAGCACGCCGGACAAGTGCATCGAAGTGCCGGCACCGGCAGTGCCGTAGGTGAGGCCGGGGTTCTTCTTGGCGAAAGCGACGAGGTCAGCCACCGATTTGATGGGCGTGTCGGCGGGCACTTCGAGCACGATGGTCGAGTAGCCGAGCATGCTGATGCCCGCGAAATCCTTGCGTGGATCGAACGCCATCGCCTTGTAGACGTGCGGGTTCAGCGCATTGGTCGAGATTGCGCCAAAGCCAATGGTGTAGCCGTCCGGTGCCGCCTTGGCCACCGCGTCCATGCCGACGTTGCCGCCGGCACCGGCACGGTTCTCCACGATCACCGGCTGGCCGAGCTTTTCGCTGACCTTTTGTCCGACGATGCGTGCCACGATGTCGGTGGTACCGCCCGGCAGATAAGGCACGATGAAGTGGATTGGTTTGGCGGGCCAACCCGGCTGAGCGGATACGGCCCACGGCAGCACTGCGAAGGCGGCGGCACCGCTGGTTACACAAAGACGGGCAAAGGTATGAAGCAATTTCATGACTACAACGTGTTGAAACGGAACGACGCAGTGTAGTCAGCGCAATGGCGCGTAACGACCGGCGATTCCACATCGCTGGTCGGGAGAAACTATTCAGGCAATAGCTGGTTCGTACGCGTATGTGTCAGCGGCATGCGTCGCGTCCGCTGCGAGCAACGCGAACAGATTTTTTGGGTCGTCCTGATCGGCAATGAGTGGCAGCGTTTGCCCAAAGCCAGAGGCTTCAGCCAGCGCCAGCAGGTAACGCAACGCCGAATAGTCCTCCACCGCAAAGCCGACTGAGTCGAATACGGTCACTTCTGCGTTGTCGGTACGGCCTGGAGCACAGCCCGAGAGCACACGCCAAAGCTCGGTGACGGCGAAGTCTGCCGGCATCTGCTGGATGTCACCCTCAATCCGCGTCTGCGGCTCGTATTCGACGAACACGCGGGCGCTCGCCAGCACGTCGGCGTGCAATTCGGTCTTGCCAGGGCAGTCGCCGCCTACCGCATTGATGTGCGTGCCCGGCGCAATCATGTCGGCGGTGACGATGGTGGCGTTGGTCTTGTCGGCAGTGATGGTGGTGACGATGTCAGCACCAAGCACAGCTTCAGCCGCGCTCTGATGCGCAGTCGCGCGCAAGCCTTGCGTCGCGAGGTTGGCCGCGAGTTTTGCGGTGGCGGCGCGGTCGACGTCAAACAGACGAAATTCCTCAATGCCGAGCACTTCGGCGAATGCCAGCGCCTGAAATTCGCTCTGGGCGCCATTGCCGATGATCGCCATCACGCGACTGCCTTTACGGGCAAGCGCGCGGGCGGCCATTGCCGAGGCGGCGGCGGTGCGCAGTGCGGTGGTCAGCGTCATCTCGGACAGCAGCAGCGGCAAACCGGTGTCGACATCGGCTAGCACGCCGAATGCCATCACAGTTGGCAGAGCATTGCGCGTGTTCTTTGGATGTCCGTTGACGTATTTGAAGGCGTAGCGAGTGGCGTCTGACACCGGCATCAGCTCAATCACGCCGTCGGGAGAATGGTTGGCGACGCGTGGTGACTTGTCGAATTCCTGCCAGCGCAGGAAGTCTGCCGTCATGGCCTCCGTCATTTCACGCAGCACACGGCGCACGCCTCGCAGGCGAACCAGGCGGGCGACATCTGCTGGCGACAGAAACAGGGGTTGACGAATTGCGGGGGCCAGGGGAGTAGTGTGAAGCGAACGCATAGGCAAGCTCAGCGAGTAAGGCGATGAAGAGGATTGTGAAGGCTTGCGATGACAATTCATATCGGCAGAAATGTCTAAAAAACAGCAGATTTATGACGAAATGACAGCATTGACTGATTAAAATGCAAAAATGGACGAAATTGACCACAAGCTAATCTCGCTATTGCGGGTCAATGCGCGCGACAGCGTGGCCACGCTTGCCCATCGCCTTGGTGTGTCGCGGGGCACCGTCACCAACCGTATCGCCAAGCTGGAAGAGCAGGGGGTAATCGTCGGCTACACGGTGCGCCTGCGGCCCGATGTGAAGCAGGATCAGATCAACGCCTGGATGAGCATCGCAGTCGAGGGCAACCAGACACGGCGCGTCATCGCCGAGCTGCTCGGCGAACCGTCGATTGCCGTGCTGCATGACACCAACGGCCGCTGGGATCTGCTGGCGCAACTGCGTGCGGAAACTCTTGCCGAAATGTCGCAGGCGCTGGAGCGAATCCGGCTGATCAAGGGCATCAGCAATACCGAGACCAGCATTCATCTGGTGACTTACCGCGCCTCGTAGCTGCCGGTGCAACGCGTGGAGGAGGCTCCGGACGCGCAGCAGTGCGCAGTGCGCGCCAGGCCAGCAGTTGTTCGATCAGGTGCGGCTACAGCACGACGCCTTCGGATAAGTCTGGTAGGTCCGAAACTTGCCGGGTTGATAACGCCGCAATGACTTATTGCGACTAGCATCGCACGGCGTCGCGGCATACCAAATCTCGCAGCAACAGAGAGATCGCCGCGGCCACGCGCGACAGCGGACAGCGTTCCGTGCGCGACTACCAACAGATGTAATTGTGATCGAGGGATATTGATGACTCACCTACTGCAAGTCCTGCGGCTGGCGTTTCGCGCTTGCACAACGTTGCTTGGCTCAAATCGGGCGCCTGCCAAGCTTGCGCGTTGTGGTGGGCGCTTGCGGGCCGGTTACATGGCGGGTCTGCTTGCCGTCGGCGCCGCATCGGCGCAGGACCTGACCGTGGCCCAGATCGGCCCCTTCACCGGACTGCCATCACCGGACGCAGCAGAAATCAATGCCGGTGCGCAGGCGCTTTTTGATTCGGTCAACGCGACTGGCGGCATTGGTGGCCGCAACATCAAGCTCATGAAGTTTGACGATGGCTTTACTGCGCCGGGTTTTATCGCGCAGTTCAAGGTGGCGATGGAAGCTGGCCCCATTGCGCTGTTGAGCCCGATCGGATCGGCGGCAATCAGCAAGATGATGCAGGATGGCTTGCTCGATTCGACTGATGTGATCGTGATGAACGCGATCCCTGGTTCGGAGCAGTTTCGCAATCCTGGCCACCCCAAGCTCTTTCATGTTCGCGCTGGTGATCGCGCGCAACTCGAACGCATCCTTGGGCATGCCAAGGTGCTGAGCGTGAACGAGATGCATGTGCTGCACCAGGACCTGCCGATTGGCACCGGCGGTCTGGCGACCGTGCAGGATCTCGCTGGCCGTATCGGCGGCATGAAAGTAACGTCCACCGGCACCAAGCACGACCCCGAGGCGCTCACGGTGGCCGCTCGCGATGCGGCCAAGGTGCCGATCAGCAGCAGCGTCATCGTGATCGGCACGCCAAAGTTCTGTGCCGATGCCATTGCGAAGTGGCGATCAGGCGGCGGTCGTCATCAGATTTACACACTGTCCTATGTGCCGGCCGGCCTGCTGACCAAAGTGGTGGGTGAGGCGGGGGCCCGTGGCGTTGGTATCGCCCAGACTTTCCCGTCGCCACAGGGCAGCAAGCTCAAGCTGCAGCGTGAATTCCAGCAGACCATGCAGCAGTACGCGCCGAACATCAAGGACTACAGCTACTTTCATCTCGAAGGTTACGTGTCAGCCCGGGTGCTGGTTGCAGGGCTGCGCCGCGCCGGTGCCCGCCCGACGGCGTCGACGCTGCGCGCCGCACTCAAGGACATGGGCGAGATTAGCGTCGGCGGCTTCAACGTTGACTTCCGCAAGGGCAATGTGGGGAGTAGCTGGGTGGATATCGCGGTAGTCAGTGAGGGCGGACGCCTGCGTTACTGATGCGTGGATGCGCCGGCCGGGCTCTGTACCGGCCACACGACCCGGCGGGTAGCGTCGTTATGCCAAATCGGCCAGCAGGGAGTTGCCCCTGTCCGGCGCGACGGCCGGATCAGATACCCGGCACCGGTCTTGGGCCCGCGCTGACGTCTATCATGCGTTGCTGAGTGGCATCGATAGCACCGGTCAGGCGGGACGTCAGCTGGCGCTTGACGCCTCAAGTCAGCAGGGATCTTCAAATGAATGCAGCGGAAAGCAAGGTTGCTTCAGCAGCCGCTACGGAAGCGCGCGCCGCGCTCTACGCCGAGATGTCGCCGCATCACCTGACACCGTTGTGGGAAGTGCTGCACGCGCTGGTGCCGCCGCAGCCGAACACGCCCTGTGTGCCGGCGTTGTGGCGCTATGACGACGTCCGCCCCTACCTGATGCGGGCGGGCGAAGTGATCACCGCGGAAGAGGCGGTGCGCCGCGTGCTGATTCTCGAAAACCCGGCGCTGCGTGGGCAGAGCGCCATCACGCAATCGCTCTACGCCGGGTTGCAACTGATCTTGCCGGGCGAAGTGGCCCCCAGTCACCGTCACACGCAAAGCGCGCTGCGCTTTGTGGTCGAAGGCCGGGGCGCATTCACCGCCGTGAACGGCGAGCGCACCACCATGCAGCCGGGCGACTTCATCATCACTCCGCAATGGACCTGGCACGACCACGGCAGCGAGGCCGATGGCCCGGTGGTCTGGCTGGACGGGCTCGACATTCCGATGATCCGCTTCTTCGATGCTGGCTTTGCGGAGAATGGCACCTCGGCGCAGCAGCAGATCACTCGCCCCGAGGGTCACAACTTCGCCCGCTACGGAGCCAACATGCTGCCGGTGCGCTATGACGCGCCGCATGGCAGCACCTCGCCAATCTTCAGTTACCCCTACGCGCGCAGCCGCGAGGCGCTGGCGCGGCTGGAGCGCGACGGCCCGGTGGATGCGCACGACGGCTTCAAGTTGCGTTACGTGAACCCGGCCACTGGCGGCTCGCCGATGCCGACCATGGCAACCTTCCTGCAATTGTTGCCGCGAGGTTTCAGCGGCAAACCCTATCGCCAGACGGACGGTACCGTGTTCAGTGTGGTTGAGGGGCGAGGGCGCGCCACTATCGGGCGTGGCGACAGCCAATGGCACTACGATTTCGGTCCGCGCGACCACTTTGTGGTGCCTTCGTGGCATACGCTGTCACTGTCGGCCAGCGACGAATGCGTTTTGTTCAGTTATTCCGACCGACCCGTGCAGCAGGCGCTGTCCATCTGGCACGAAGAACGACTGGCCTGATCACACCATCTTCCCGTCCTCATTCCAATTCGAATCCCATGAACTACGTCCTTCCGCCCGCACCCGTTACCTCACTGCCCGTCGTTGGCTCCGATCAGCGCTTCCCGGTGCGCCGCGTTTACTGCGTTGGCCGCAATTACGTGGAGCATGCGCAGGAGATGGGCTTTAGCGGCCGTGAGGCGCCGTTCTTCTTCATGAAACCAGCGGACGCCGTGATCGTTTGCACACCCGGCACTGCGGCCGAAATTACCTATCCGAGCCTGACCAAAAACTACCATCATGAGGTGGAGCTGGTGGTTGCCATCGGCAAGGGCGGCAAGAACATCACCCAGGCCGATGCCGCGAAGCACATCTTCGGCTACGCCATCGGGCTCGACATGACGCGCCGTGATCTGCAGGGCGAAGCCAAGAAGCAGGGCCGTCCGTGGGAGATCGGCAAGGCGGTCGACCAGTCGGCGCCGATGGGGCCGATCACACCGATCGCCAGGTCGGGCGAGATCACCAAGGGGGCGATCACGCTCACGGTGAACGGCAAGGCCGCGCAATCGAGTGACATCGGCAAGCTGATCTGGAATGTCAACGAAGTAATTGAGCACCTCTCCGCCGCCTGGGAGCTACAACCGGGCGACCTGATCATGACGGGTACGCCCGAAGGCGTGGCTGCTGTGGTCGCTGGCGACGTAATGGTTGCGAGTTGCGCCGGTGTTGAGACGATCACCGTAAAAGTGGTTTGACGTGACTGCCGCACCGGCAGCGTCGTCGTCCGCACTCGCAGCCCGGCTCGGCTGCCTTTATACCGGCGCAGTGCATGATGTGTTGCGCGGCATGGGTGTGGATCGCTTCGTGTTGCCAAGCAACCTGCGCCCTCTCGACCCCAGCCTGAAAGTCGCCGGACCAGCCTGGACGGTCAGCGGCCACATTGACACCACCATCTCACGCCACGACAGCCTGCTCGGCTGGACCACGTTGTTGTCACGTGCCCCGTCCGGCCATGTGGTGGTCTGCCAGCCGCACAACCAGTCCATCGCGCTGATGGGCGAACTGTCTGCGGAGACGTTGAAGAACAAGGGCGTGCTGGGCTACGTCGTTGACGGTGGCTGCCGCGATACGGACTTCATTCTCGAACAGCGCTTCCCGGTGTTCCACAGCTTCTTTAGCCCTGCCGACATTGCAGCGCGCTGGTGTCCCGATGCCTTTGAGCAGCCCATCACCATCGGCGAGGTCACCATCCGCACGGGCGACTGGATTCTCGGGGATCGCGACGGGGTGATTGCCATCCCGCACGAGAAGATCGAGGCGGTACTCGATGAAACCGAGAAAGTGGCCGCAACCGAGAATCAGGTCCGCGATGCCATTCGTGCGGGTATCGATCCCGTTGATGCCTACCTGAAGTACGGCAAGTTCTGACGGCAGGCGGCGCACCGCCCCCAGGGTTTCGGCTGCTAACGGCGCAGCGACAGCGCAGCATCGAGGCGCAACAATTCGCGTTCGTTAAAGAGGCGATTGCGCGTTGCCGCAAGCGCTTCGCTGCCCAGGGTTCCGCTGCGATGCTCGTTCAGTGCCAGCTCGTATTGCCCGAGTCGATAGGCCCAATCGCGCTCTGCCTGATCAAGCGCTGCGAGACGTTGCGCGACTGCTTCGCCGTGCTCGGCAGCGCGTGCCGCGAAGCGTTCGGCGTCGCTCGCATTGCGCGCGTCGAATGCCGATGTCTGATTCTGCAGGCTTAGCGACTGTTGCCATCGGGCACGCTCCTCGCGTTCACTGGCCGTCAGTTCGCGCTCCGCTGCCGCGAGCGCAGTGGCTCTTTCGGCCGATGTGCGCAGCGGATTGGCTTCCAGATCAAGGCGCGCCATTGTGTAGCGGTCAAGGCGGTCGTCGGCAGCGAACAGCGCGGCATATTCCTCGGGCGAAAAGAGCCCGAGCCGCAACGAGCGTCGTGCCTCGTAGGTCGCGCGCAGTGCGGTGAGGTCATTCGCCGGCGGGCGCAGGTGCATCGCATCCAGCGACTCAAGGTATCCGACATAGCGCAGCACAAACTTCATCGCGGCGTCGGCAATGGCTGGCGCGAATTGTTGGCGCACCCGCTCGCCAAGCCGTACGCGGAACGCATGAGGGTCGTCGCGCATGCTGCCCTGGCCAAGGGCATCGCCGATCAGATCGTCGATGACGCTTGCAAGCGCAGGTATTTGCAGCAGCGCGGCCGGCGCTGGCTCGTCGGTGGCAATCACGGTGCCTGAGCTCGCAATGCGGGTAGAGGCCATCGCAGTGCGATACGCGGCAACGTCATTGGCGGCAGCGCGCTCTCCGGTCACAGCGACCGGGTCGGACCGCTCGCTGTGCCGTCGCGAAGCGTCGCGCCACGCGTTCCAGGCAACCGGTGCTGTGATGCCCAGTAGCAGGGCTGCAAGCCCCACTGCGACAACTGCGCGGTTGGCGAGCGGCGTCGCCGGTTGCGATGAGTGATCCCGATTCACAAGCCTGCCGCTTGCAGACGGTTGGCGTGCTGGCGGTAGAGCGTCTTTGGACTGACCGAGAAGAGGTCCACGAAGCCGAGCAACTGGTTCACCTCATCCAGATGGTTCTGGGCGTAGACGCCGAGTGACTGGCCCAGTTTCGACGAACACACTGATACCAGTCCGTCGTTCTGTGCACCGTGCAGCTGGCCAAGCACGGCGAGCGGTGCGTCCAGTACGTCGAACACATTGGTGAGGTTGCGGTCACCGGTCCACGAGTAGTAGCGAATGCCGTTCACCACGCTGGCGCCGTCGCCGCAGCTGCTGGTCGGTATTGCCTGCGGAAACTTGGCGTTGAATGCTGCCGAGCCTGACGTGGTGAGCGACTTCATCGCCGCAATTGCGTTCTGTTCGTAGGCGGTGCTACCCGAGAGGAAACTGATGACCTGGCCGAAGGCGTTGATGAAGGCGGCCGCGACGCCACGCAGCCACGAGCCCTCGCGCAGGTTGGCGTCGACAAAGTCCGCCACTTTTGAGCCTTTGTTCGGGCCGCCGACAGCGGTGACCGAGGCGACCAGCTCCGGCGCTACCGCTGCGACGTAACGCACCGTCTGACTGCCGTGCGAGTGACCGATCAGATTGACCTTTTGCGCGCCGGTGATGGCCAGTACGTTACGCACCTGTTGCAGCAACTGCTCGCCCCGTTGCTCGGAACTGCTGAACGCGGAAACCTGCGCCACGAATACGCGCGCACCGCCGTCACGCAGCGACTGCGGAATGCCGTAGAAGTAATCGACCGCACCGACCTGATCGAAGCCCGACATTCCATGCATCAGCACGATCGGGTAGCGGGTAGTGGTGTATCCGGCGTGCGCGGCGCCGGCAACGAGGGTGATGAGTGCGGCCAGAACGAGCTGACGACATTGCCTGCGGCCGGTGACCAACAGATCACCAATAGTGCTGAACATGAACTGCCTCCTTGTTGGGTACATGAACGCGGACGGACCGGTCTTGTGCGGCTCTAAACGGCCGTTTGGAATTACCGATTGAATTTGTAGCGTGATGTCCGTCGGGCTCATCCCGATTCAAACGCAGGGAAAACCCTTGTTCAGATTGCTGCAGATCGCAACCGGCAGCGCGATAGCTGATCGAGATGTCAGCAGATGGTCTACTTTATGGCTTTTTGCCGAAAAGCGCATTTTAATTGGGCTTTATTAGCTAAATCGCTACAAGTCGACTTTCGGTAGAATCGAGCTTGTAGCCCATACAGAAATGACGTTTTCACGAAAAGTTGATAGTCGCACGAGTCGTGGCGTCCGGACGTCCGCCGGCGCGCTGCAGCTCGCCGGGGTGTTGTCGCGCTTGCCGAGCTTACTGCTGGCGATCTTCGGCCTTGAAGCTGCCGCCGGTAATGCTCAATCTGGCTTTGGTCTTCACTTCCACCAGATCGAAGCTGAACGAGCCTTCAATGACTTTGCCCTTGACCGAGGTGACTTCCAGCTGGTTTTTTCCATCCGCCAGGCGGTACTCGGCCTGTGGTTCGCCGAACGGCTGTTTGCTGACGCCTTTGGCGAAGCTGACCTCGCAGCTGCGGCTGCCAGCGGCGGGAAAGGTGAACTTGACGGGTTTGCCATCGTAGTTGCGGCAATTGATCGATAGTTTGTCGACCGGTGTCTTCGGTGGCGGATAGGCAGAGGCGCCCTTGGTGCTGGCCATCAGGTTAAGCACGCCCTTGGTGGGGATCAGAAACACGATGCCATCGTCGTCGCTCTCGAATGCTTTCCCGTCGACGGTGGCACCGAGGCGCTGGGTTTCTGCCTGCGCCGCCATCGGCAGCAGCGGCAGGCACAGGCCTGTCATCGCGGCTGCCAGAGTCAGTGCGCGTACGCGCCGGGGTGAGGGGGACATTGCAAAGTGCATGGTGCTCCAGAGGTAGGGTGGTAAGGTGGTTAACTGCCTTTTCGCGGGATCGGGCGGGCAAGCCATGCGCGCGCTGCCAGACTCGTCATCAGGCGGGTGCACCGGCGTCATGATGGGCTGCGGGATTAGACCTGCCCGGCTTCGGTCGTCTCATCGGCGCGGATGACACGATTGCGACCGGTCTGCTTGGCAACGTAGAGTGCGCGATCGGCCCGGTTGATCAGGGCCCGGGCGTCTTCTTTCGTGTTCCACTCGGCCACGCCGAAGCTTGCACTGACGGCGCCTACCAGATCGTAGGGGACAGTCGCGATCTTCGAGCGGACTGCCTCGGCGATCGCCAGCGCGGCGTCAATGCGGGTTTCGCGCAGCAGGATGATGAATTCTTCGCCACCAAAGCGCGCGGCGCAATCGGAGCCGCGAAGCAACTCGCGCACGCGCAGCGCCGTGTTCTTGAGCACCACGTCACCGCTATCGTGGCCGAAGGTGTCGTTGATCCGCTTGAAGAAGTCAAGATCAAACATCACCACCGAGAGCCCGGTGTTATGGATGCGTGCGTCCGCCATCGCCGATTCGAGATGCTCGAAGAAGCGTCGCCGGTTGACCAGATCAGTGAGGAAGTCCTTGGTCGCCAGCTCCTCGAGCTGCTTGTTGACACGCGCCATCGGCTCAATGACCAGCCCCGACATCACCAGGTTCAGCGCCAGAAACATCAGCCCGAAAATGCACAGCAGGGACCACATGAAACTGTAGAACGTGCGTCGCGCTTTCTCCAGCGGATAAAGCATTGGCAGCTTCACCACCTGCATGCCGATCGTCTCGTTCATTTGCCAGCCGAAGCCATTCTTCTCGCCGTAAATCTGCAGCATCGACGCCGGGGCAGCGGCCGGCACACTGTGGCAGGCCAGGCACTGCGCCTGCTTGATGATGATGGGTCGCGCGACATACACCGAGCGTTGCACGCCTTCGCCCTGAAGGCCGGTCAGCTCCGTCTGCGTGGCGTCTGCGCGGAATTTTTCGATCAGCGTGCGCTCCCAGTCGCTGGCCCGATCGCGCGGGTTGGTCGGGTTGAGCACAGCCTCCTTGTATTCATAGGCGGGGAAGCGGTCACGCAGGCGACGCAAGGTCTCTGTGGCGGCGAATGCCGGCACTGTCTGCGGCAGGAAGCGCTTGTCGTTGAGCGGGTCGAGATGAGGCTTGATCTCGTCGGTGGTGTAGCTGCGGATGGCGAGCGCCGTTTCCATCAGCACCTGCGAATTCTGGCGAACATCGCTGATGGCGTCGCTCTCCAGCGCATGGTGGTAGTACCAGGCGGCACCGACCAGACTGAGCAGGAAGATCGCAACCAGAAGGAGATTGAATTTGACGCGTATCGACATAAGGCCCCGCGATGGCGATCAAGCCCGCTGATGAGGCCCGGACCGGGCAACGCGGGTACCGCGCGGATGATATAGACAGATGCGGCGGATGCGAAGCCCTGCCGGGGCCAGCTGGCGACCAGGCTCGCCCGACGCCAATCGTTGTATGGCGTGACAGCGCCGACGTTCCGACGTATCGTCACGACTTCAAACGAAGGGGGCGATATGGGCAAACAGTTTCGATCACTCACTTGCGCGGCAGCGGCACTGCTGCTGATGGCGGCAACGCCGTCGCACGCCGAGGTCGTTGCCGACTGGCTGGCGGTGGCACCAAAGGCACTATCGGCATCGCCGCGGGCGCAATCGGGGCGGGCATCGGTGCTCGCCAATCTGGCGATGTTCAACGCCTTGAACGCAATTACGCCCCGCTACACGTCGTACGGTCCGGCAGTGGATCCGGTGCCCGACGCATCGCCTGATGCCGCCGCAGCCACCGCCGCGTTCACCGTGCTGAGCAGCGTGCCGGGAGCAGATCAGGCAGCGCTCGCCAAAACGCTGGAAGAGTCGCTGAAACCTGTCACCGACGCTGCGGCGCGGGCGAAAGGCGCAGCCCTTGGCAAGCGCGTTGCCTATGCCTTGCTCGCATCGCGCGCCGATGACGTATTCGCGCGCGTCGAACCGGCAAAGCGCGATGCCGCGGCAGGTGTCTACGAGCTGACGGCAGACCATAAGATGGAATCAAGCGTTGCCATCATCCGCATGCGACCCTTCGCCATCGCCAGCGTCAATGCCTATGACCCAGGGCCGCCGCCGGCCCCGGACAGCGTTGTCGCCAAACGCGATCTGGCCGAAGTGAAAGCAATTGGCGCGAGAAACAGTGCGACGCGCAGCGCCGACCAGTCGGTTGCCGCAGTGTTCTGGAACTCTGGCGAGGATACCGACGGCCTGCCGTTCTTCCAGCGCATTGCTGACGCGCGCAAGCTATCGTCGCTCGACTTTGCGCGCATGATGGCGCTCTCCGACATGGCCGACTTCGACTCGCGCATCGTCTACGTCGGCATCAAGGACAAGTACCGCTACTGGCGACCGGTGAACGCCATTCGCGGCAAGTTTGCCGACGCCAGTGTCGCTGACGCGGCATGGGAGTCCCTGATCGCCGCGCCGCCGAACCCTGACTATCCCTCCGGCGGTGGTGTTGGCGGCGGCTTCTTCATCGCATTGCTGACAACGTTCGATCCTGATGGCAAGGTGCCGCTCAGCTGGAAGAACACCGCCATTGGCGTCACCCGCACGTGGCCGAACGCGCAGGCAATGGCAGCGGAGCTTGCTGCCTCGCGCGTGTGGGGCGGCATCCACTTCCGCAACTCGGTCGATACGGGTTATCGCATTGGCAAACGGGTGGCGGAAGAGGTGTTTTCGACGCAGCTCAGACCGTTGCCAGGCAAATCGCGATGGATGTGAGCCAAACTTCCAGCGCGTCAGTGGTGTGTGCCCCTGTCGTGGCGGCGCACGTCGCAACTTGAAACAGGAGGATCTTTCGGGTTTCGTTGCGCTTCCGCAAGAGATTCAGACATAGTCGGCATAGGATTATTCTGTGGGTGTGACCTCGCCCTTGGCCCGTAGTCCGGTTAGTGACTGAGGTGATGCCTGCGCTTTTCAGTAGAGCGATGAAGGAATCGTCCAAAGCATCCGTTCAACCGGAAGGGAATCTCATGAAAGTTCACCAATTTGCATCTGCCGTCGTAGCGAGCGTTGGTATTGCTGCCGTTGCTGCGCATGCTGACGCCCAGACGCTGAAGAAGGTTTCAGATACCAACAAGATCACCGTTTCGTATCGGGAATCGTCCGTCCCATTCAGCTACACAACGGGTTCCGCAAAGGCGGTCGGCTTTGCCGTTGATCTGACGGAGGCGATTGTCGCCGACGTGAAGAAGGAAGTCGGAAAGCCAAATCTCGAAGTGGTCTACGTCCCGGTGTCGGCGCAGACGCGCATACCGATGCTGGTTTCGGGAGCCTATGATCTTGAGTGCGGATCAACCACCAATACCGCAGCGCGAGGCAAGGAAGTGCAGTTTGCGATTAGCCACTTCTTTACTGGCACACGTCTATTGGCCAAAAAAGGTCAACGGCATTCGGAACTATGCGGATCTGAAAGGCAAGGCAGTTGCAACCACAGGGGGTAGCACCAACGAAAAGGTGCTTCGAAAGTACAGCGACGACAACAACCTCGGCTTGCAGGTCGTTCTTGGCAAGGACTATGACGACGCGTTGAAACTGGTGGAAGATGACAAGGCGGTTGCCTTCGCCATGGACGACATATTGTTGTTCGGGTTGATGGCGAATTCGCGGAATCCGGCTGCCCTCGAAGTCGTTGGTGATACCTTGCAAGTGGAGCCGTACGGATGCATGCTGCGCAAGGACGACCCGGAATTCAAGAAGCTCGTCGACGGAACCATTTCGCGCCTGATGAAGACCGGTGAGTTTTCGAGGCTGTACTCCAAGTGGTTTGAATCGCCAATTCCGCCGAAAGGCATGAACCTGAACATGCCGATGAGTGCGCAGCTGAAGGAGAATCTCACGCAGCAAAGTGACAAGCCGGCGCAGTAGCGGTTTAGCGGGCTTACTAAGGACGGCCGCTCCCGTGATGACGATTTGCTTGATCGCGCGGGTTAGGCCAAGCCGTATTCGCCGTTGTGAAGTCGCGTACGGAGGCGGTCGCGCCTGCACAACTCGGCAAAATTCCAACGCCGACTGTCGCGATAGAGGTGCGAGGTAGAAAGGTGTTGTGCAACCGTCTGATCCTGCTGGCGTTCGCCTTCGCAAACGCGGTGCGGCTTCGACGACGGCAGCGCAGGGCTACAGCGCGCGCAGGAAATTGATCGCCAGCTGCTCATCTGAAGATGTCCAGCCTTCGCTCATCACTTTGATGAGAAAGTCGCGCAGCGCGCGGTTGCTGGCGATGGTGGCCTTGAGCTGGGCGTCGCGGCGGGCGTAGTTGACGTAGGCGAGGGCGACGTCGTCGGCATCGCTGCTGTAGTCGGCGTTGAGACTGCCGAATACGCGCAGCACGAACGCGGCATTGGTGCGGTACTCGGTGGCGAGCGCCTTGGCCATGCCGTCTTCGTTCACGCCCGACCAGAAGCTGGTGAAGCGCGCCACGAAGCCACGCGTCAGCGGGTCACTGGTGCCGGCGGCTTCAACATAGGCGTGATCGGCGAGCAGGGCACCGAGCGCGCCACCGACCAGCACGCCAATGGCGACGCCGACCGGCCCGCCCCAGATGCCCGCTGCGGCACCCATCGCGGCACCGCCCGCGAAGCCACCGCCAACGCCGCCGGCGATGTTGGCCGCCTCGCGCCCGGTCTGCCACCACGGGTTTTCAGCGGTGCCAATGTTGTAACCAGCGATCAGGATGGTGGCGAGCCACAGCCCGCGTGATGTCCAGCGCAGACGGGGGATCCAGGCGTTGGCACGGGGGCGCGGGCGTCCAGCGCTTTCGATCACTTCGATCAGCACGCGGCGCTGGTCGGCGCCGCTGAGTTTCTCGAATGGCTGACCGTCAAGCTTCAGGTTCTTGAGCGCACGCTTGATCGCCTCTTCAAACGAAATGCCGTTCTTCTTCATTGCCTCGGCGATTGAGCGGCCGAGGTCGAAGTCGCGGCGCCGCGCCATGTCGAGAATCTCATTGCGGGCGCCGTGGGCAAGCTCGGCCCCGCGCTGCGCCGAGATCTCGCCGGACTCGACGGCGGCACGCAAGCTGCGGCTCATCTCCTGTGCCTGATCGCGATACCAGGCGCGCACCTCGGCCATCTTGATGAAGCGGATGGCGAAGTTATTGGCGGCGAGTTCGAACTCGCGCAGCGCGGTTTCAAAGTCCTGCTTCTTGTCGTCAGCCATGAAAGCGCTCCGCGGTCAGGTCGGTCGATTGAGCTGCAGCAAATGCAGACGATGGGTGGCCCACCAGCGTTGATAGCGCCAGCCACTCGGCAGTGGCGATCGCCAAGCGGCACGCTGGCTGACGCTGAGCCGATAGCGGTTTTCCACACCCGGAAAGACGAAGGTCAACCCCGCCGCGTCGAGACCGACCTCGGCAAAGCCGCCAGCGACAAACATGCCGCCACCGTGGATGGCATCGATGATACGACCCGTGCTGTCGAGCAGGTAGAGCGACGCCGTGACATCCCAGGGACTGTCGGAGCCGAGCACGGCCAGCAGGCAGCCGTCGGCTACTTCGTATTGAGCGTCGAGGATGGTGTTGTCAAAGCGGTCGGCGAGCAAATTGCCGTTGAGCGCGAGCTGGCATTCGCCCTTGCTGTCATCGGTGCTGTGCACGGCAAGGCGGGTGCTCTTGCGCAAGGCGAGCGGGCTGGATGAATCGGCGGTAGTCACAACGGGCGGCTGATGGAGAAACGCGGCACGGGCAGGATTCGGGTCGCCCGCCTGCACTGAGCCTGATGCGGCGATACGACGCCGAACGTGCTGCGACCGAAGGCGATCCGGGTTGATTTATGCTGTTGGCATTGTTTGAGAGTGTACCCGGTTGCCGGCGACTTGCAATCGCCAGCGTGGGTCAACTGCGGTGGACGGTGCGCTACGCCACGCGCCCGTACCACGCCAGCGAGAGCCCAGCCGCGAGCAACGCGAACGCGGCGGCAACCAGCGCGAAGAGGCCGGAAACCTCGGTCTCCTTCTTCTCAACGGCCAGCTTGGTGCTCAACGTGTTGTAGACCTTCTTCAGATCAGCCGCCGTGCCGGCGTAGAAGTACTCTGCGGCGGTACGGTTGGCGATCTGCTTGAGCGTGTCTTCATCGAGCCGCACACGCATCGACCAGCCCTCGAAGCCGATGGTCTCGCCGTTCACCGTGCCGATGCCGACGGTGTAGACACGCACGCCGCGATCGGCGGCCATCTTTGCGGCCTCCATCGGGTCCACGCCCGTGGTGCGCTGGCCATCGGTCAGCATGATGATCGCAGCGGAGGTGTAGGAGCCCGGCGCTACCGGGTCACGATCCTTCTTGTCCTTGTCTTTCGCCGCATCGTCAATCGACCGTGCCTTGCCGAAGGCGCCCGAGCGGCCCCACTGCATTTGCCCGATGTCGATGCCGTCGTCGGGGAACAAGGTTGCCAGCGAGAGCACGATGCCGTTACCCGTCGCGGTGCCGCGCTGCAACTGGAAGCGGTCGATCGCGGTAACCAGGTCCTCGCGTGACAGCGTGGGCAACTGAGCCAGCTGCGCCGTGCCCGCGAAGGCCACGATACCTACCCGCACGTGGCGCGGTAGATCGTTGAGAAAGGCCTTCGCCGCGTTTTGAGCCGCGACGATGCGTGACGGTTCAACGTCGGTCGCCCGCATGCTGCCGGACACATCCATCGCCAGCATGATGGTCTGCTTGTTCGACGGCAGGTGCACCACGGCCACCGGTCGCGCCGCGGCCACCAGCATGAGCCCAAGCGCGACCAGCATTAGCGCGGGGGGCACGTGGCGCTTCCAGGTCGAACGTCGCGTCGCCGCTTGTCGCACCAGCGCGAGGTTGGCAAACGCCACTGCATTCTTCTTGCGCCGCCGCAGCAGCCACACATAGAACGCAACGAGCAACGGCAGCAGCAGCAAGGTCCAAAGCAGCAGGGGCCAGGTAAACGTCATGCGGCGGCCCTCGCGGTCTGCCTGATTTGCGGCTGGCGGCGCCGCGCTTGCGCGAAGCGCACCAGATTGTCGAGCAGCGACTGATTGGTGGCGAGCTGCATGAAGCCTGCGCCGTAGCGTGCGCAGATACGTTGCACATTCGCTGCATGTTCGATGGCCAGCGCTGCGTAGCGTTCGCGGAACGCGGCGTCGCCGGTGTCAACAAAAAACTGCTCCCCGGTCTCGGGGTCTTCCATCGTCACCAACCCGAGGTCAGGCACGGTTTGCTCGGCTGGATCGGTCATGTGCACGGCCACTACATCATGCCGCTGCGCCAGGTGCGCGAGCGGCACCTCCCAGCCGGGCTCGCTGATGAAGTCAGAGACGATGAACACGGCGCTGCGTCGCTTTAGCGTCGCGGCTGCGCGCTGCAGCAGCATCGCCAGTCGCGTTGGCCCAACGGCACCGAGCACCGGGCGATGGCGCATGCGGTGTAGCAGGTGCAGCACATGCCGGCGATCACTGCCGGGTGGGATGACTGCGTCTACCGTCGAGCCGTAGAGCATGGCGCCGGCGCGGTTGCCGTGCCGTGACAACAGTCGCGCCATCGTCGCCACGAAGCGCACGGTTACATCGCGTTTGCTCTCGCGCGCCGAGCCAAAATCCGAGGACGGACTGAGGTCAACGAGGAACCACGCATTCATGTCGCGGTCCTCGCTGAACTGGCGCACGTAGGGCGAGCTCATGCGAGCGGTGACGTTCCAGTCGATGTGGCGCACGTCGTCTTCGAACTGGTATTCGCGCAGCCCGGCGAAATCGAGCCCAAAGCCGCGCAGCAACGTGCGGTAATCGCCCTGCAACAGACCATCGAGACGGCGCAGCACGGTCCACTCGAGACGCAGCAGGACCTGCTCGTCGGTCTCGCGAGCAGCAATGCCTGGGGATGGCTCAGGCATGATGCTCTCAGGCTGCTTTCGGTTCTTCATCGCGCGACTGTAGCGGCTTGATGGGGGCGGCTACCTTGCTCATGATGCGGCTGAGGATTGCATCAGTCGTGACGCCGTCGGACAGTGCCTCGTAGCTCAGCGAAATGCGGTGGCGCAGCACATCGTGCACCAGATCGGTCATGTCCTCGGTGAGCACATAACGGCGGCCGCGCATCAGCGCCAGCGCCCGTGCACCTTCGGTGAGCGCAATGCTGCCGCGCGGGCTGGCGCCGTAGGTGATGTACTTGCTGAAATCGGTGAGACCGATCTTCGCCGGGTTGCGCGTGGCGGCGACCAGCTTCACCGCGTATTGCACCAGTGCCGGGTCGACGTAGACCTCGCGGCAAGCGTTCTGCAGCGTCTGCAATTCTTCGGTGGTGGCGATCGGGACCAGATCAGTGCGCGGGCCGGTGACCCGCTGCACGATGACGAATTCCTCCTCGTCGGTGGGATAGTCCACCAGCACCTTCATCATGAAGCGGTCCACCTGCGCTTCTGGCAACGGATAGGTGCCTTCGGTCTCGATCGGGTTCTGCGTCGCCATCACCACGAACGGCTTTGGCACCCGATGTGTCTCGCCGGCGATAGTGACCTGTCGCTCTTGCATCACCTCCAGCAACGCGCTCTGCACCTTCGCCGGCGCCCGGTTGATCTCGTCGGCCAGCAGCAGGTTGGCAAACACCGGGCCCAGCGTGGTGCTGAACGCGCCAGTGCCAGGGTGATAGACGCGGGTGCCCACCAGATCGGCAGGCACCAGATCGGGGGTGAACTGGATGCGCCGGAAGCTGCCGTGGATGGCGGTCGCCAGCGTTTTCACCGTGAGCGTTTTGGCCAGTCCGGGCACGCCTTCCACCAGCAGATGCCCCTCGGCCAGCAGCGCCACCATCACCCGCTCAAGAAAGCGATCCTGACCTACAACAACCCGCTTGACCTCATAGAGGATGCGTTCCATCAACTCGCCGCTTGCTGTGTCAGTGCTCATCTTGGTTCCAATTTCCTTGTCGCCTGTAGGAGCGGCTCCGCCGCGACCCCAAGTGTTGACTGTCAAAATGTCGCGGCAGAGCCGCTCCTGCACCTGAATTCAAAACGGTGGCATACCCACCGCTGACGCCGCGTTCTCGATCGGTACCGCAAAGCCGATGCCGACAAACGTTCGCTGGTTTTCGTTCGGGTTCAGGATGGCTGTGACGATGCCCACCACTTCGCCCTCGGCCGTCACCAGCGGGCCGCCCGAATTGCCGGGGTTCGCCGCCGCGTCAAACTGGATCAGGTTCGACAGCATGCGCTTGCCTTCCGGCGACATGAAATTGCGGTTCAGGCCGGACACGATCCCGGCCGAAACTGAAGGCCCGATGCCGAATGGAAAACCTACCGCAAACACGTGATCGCCCGGCGCGAGGTTTTGCGTGCTCGCCATCGTCGCGGCCAGCATGTCGTCGGGAATCTTCAGCGCACGGATCACGGCGAGGTCATGCTCTGGCCGCGCACCACTGAAGTAAGCCTCGCTCTCCAGGCCGTCCATGAATGTGACCTTGATCTTCTCGGCGCCCTGCACTACGTGCAGGTTGGTCAGGATGGTGCCGTTATCGACGATCACCACGCCGGTGCCGACGCCGTATTGCACTTGCTCTTTCGTCTTCGGATCGGTCACGTAGCCGTTGACGCGCACCACCGAGGGCAGGATGGTCTCGTAAGCCTTTGCGGCAGGCGAAGGCAGCACGGCCTCCCGCAGGCTGTGCGCGACTGCGGCGTCAATCTTTTCCTGCGTGAGGCGCACCGGCTTCGGCGCGAACGCCGCGTAGAGTCCCGCAGCAATCCCGAGCACAGCCAGCGCGCCCGCCGCGCCAGCCAGCGCCGACTTCACTGTGCCGATGTCTGGGCGTTTCACCCATTTCCTCAACCCTGCAAAAAAAGCCCGCAGTTTCATGAGACACCAGCACATGATGGAAGACGCATAGTAATCATTCGTCGCCTTGCGTCAAGGCGAGCGACTCGCTGCGGGACGTGTTGGCGCCACGGTTTGCGCCGCAACGGTTAACTACTGACGTTCTTACTGGCCCGCTACAGCCTGGCGACTTGCATGGCGGCGAGTCGGGCGTTCAATGCATTTGTCATGATCGTGCTTGCAGTGGCGCCAACCCGTTGTTGGCCACCACCATCGCCGGAACCTTGCTGCGCCAACATTGCCGTCGGCACAACTAGGACAAATCCGGAAAATGAGATAATTGTCATTAGTAAAAAATAATTGCAAGGCCGGGTGAAGAGATTCCTGCATGCTGGGACCGCCATCGCCACTGTCGGGCGTGAGTTGGGTGTCTCGACCGTCACCGCTGCCAACGAGCCGCGACTCAAGCCGTCGGCGCTCTCCACGCGCGCGATCCTTGACGCCTGCGCCACTGTCACCCTGCTGGTCAATCGGTCCGGCACCATCGAGTTCGAGAGCGCCGAGCTGGCGAGGCTCACTGGATGGTCGCAACAAAGCTGTGTCGGCAAGCCATGCTTTGAGGTGCTCCGGGTCAATGCGGCCCAGCGTATTGATTCCGCTTTCAATCTGATCGTGCGTGGTCGCCTGCAGCGGGCAACCTTCGAGTTTGAGGTGACGGCAACCAACGGCGACGTGCTGGTCTTTCTGGCGACGCTGACCGATGCACTCTCTGTGGCAGATGTGGGCGCGGTGGTCATCACGGCGCAGGAGATCTCGCGGCGCAAGGCATTCGAAATTGCACTGCGCCACAACGCCAATCATGATTCGCTGACCGGCCTGTACAACCGTCGTGCGGCGCTGCGCCAGATCAACCGCTGGATTGAAGAGGACGAAACGCCCAACGCACGGCCAGCCGTGTTGCTGCTCGACATTGACGGTTTCAAGGCGGTCAATGATGTGTACGGCCACGCGGTTGGCGATGCCATGCTGGTTGCGGTGGCGCAACGGCTCAGCGCGCTGGACCCGGCCAATGTGGGCGTGGCACGCCTGGGTGGCGACGAGCTGCTGCTGTTCGCCCGCTATGAAGACGCCGAGAAGCAGTTGCCGCAGATCGCGGTCACGGTGCTGGCGGCGATGCGCAAACCGGTGCAGGCCGAATCACACTGGATTCACACCAGCGTCAGTATCGGCATCGCGGCCTGCCCCGACGGCGGCAAGACGGCCGACGAATTGGTGCGGCATGCTGACCTTGCGCTCTATCAGGCCAAGGATGCCGGGCGCAACACGGTGCGCTGGTTCGGCCGCGAAGCGGCGACCCGGCTGCGCGAACGCACGGTGCTGCGGCGTGAGCTCGAGCGCGCGTTGAGCGGCGACGAGTTTGCGATGCACTATCAGCCGATCGTCGACGTCAATTCGCGCTCGATCTATGCGCATGAGGCGTTGTTGCGCTGGCATCATCCGCAACGTGGCCTGCTCACTGCGCGCGACTTCATTCACGAGATTGACGGTGCCGGGCTCACGGTGCCGCTGGCGCAATGGGCCTTGCAGGCGGCGTTCCGGAGCGCACTGGCGAGCGAATCGGTGCGAGCCAGCCCGATCGCCATCAATGTCCACCCGCGTCTGCTGCAGCGGCCGGATTTCGCCCGCAATCTGATGCAGTCACTGCGTGATGACAACATTCAGCCGCAACAGATCGCCCTCGAAATTACCGAGCAGGACTTTGTGCGCACGGCGGACGCCTCACCCGCCAATATCGTCGCGCTCGCCGACGCCGGAATCCGTGTCGTGATTGACGACTTCGGCACCGGTTTCTCCAACTTTGGTTACCTCACGCGCTTTCCGGTGCACGCGATCAAGATCGACCGCGAATTTGTCGCCCAGATTGGCATCAATGCGCGGTCCGAGACGCTGATCAGTGCGTTGATTGGTCTGGCGGAGGAGCTGGGCATCCAGACCATCGGAGAAGGCATCGAAAACGCCGAGCAGAGTGACTATCTGGTGCATCAAGGCTGCGTGCTGCAGCAGGGCTATTACTGGGGCCGCCCGTCGGCAGGCGGCGCGCCGACGCCGCTGTTGCCGAACGACTCACTGACGATTGTCTAGCGTTGCGCCAGCTTCGGCGCGTTCGCGAGCAGCTCCGCCAGTTCCTTCTTCCAGAACTTCGCCTGCCCGGTGGTGCCGTGCCCGGCGGTACTTTCGCTGCCGGGGATGAGCAGGATGCGGCCGTTCTTCACCCGCTTGATCTCGCGATCCAGCACGCCCAGTTCCGGCGGGTTGCGCTCATCGTCGGCCGAGTTGATGGCCAGCAGTGTTGCCTTGATGCGTTCCAGCCCCGTCGAAGGGTCGTAGTCGCGTGACGACTCCCACTGGTAGAGGTGATCGTTGGCATCGCCAGCGAACGGCCCGTTGAGGCGCTGGTTCAGCCATTCATCCGCCTTGGCGCTGGTCGGCGCCGCCTCGAACAATGCCTGATTGCCGCCGTTGGTCGCGGTCGCGAAAAACACCGACGCGAACTGCAGGCTGCGCGGCTGCCTGGTGTAGTTGCCGTTCATCCATTCCGGGTCGTTGCGGATGGAATCGATGATCAGCCGCCTCATCATCCAGTTACGGCCCGACATCGCCGTCGGCAGCGACGCCATCGGCACCGCAACGTCCATCGCGTCCGGGTACTTATGCGCCCAGATCCACACCTGCATGCCGCCCATTGAATTGCCGATCACCAGCCGCAACCGCTTGACGCCCAGATGCTCAGTCACCAGCCGGTACTGCGCGTCCACCATGTCGTCGTAGTTGTACTTGGGGAACTTCGCGCGCAGCCCGTCCGAGGGCTTGCTCGATTTGCCAGCGCCAATCGCGTCCGGCAGGATGATGAAGTAGCGGCTCGCGTCCAGCGGCTGCCCGGCGCCAAACAGCTCGCCCGCAAACGCAGGTGAGAGCATGCCCGCGCCCGAGCCGGTGGTGCCATGCAGCACCAGCACCGGCTCGCCCGTCGGCTCACCCACGGTGCGGTAGTTCAGCCGCAGTTCCGGTAGCACTTCACCGGTGTGAAAGCGGAAGTCGCGGACGACCCAAGTGCCTTCCTTTGACGCCGGGTAGTCGGCAGCTATCGCAGGCGCAGCAACCGTTGATGTGATGGCAGCCGCAGCGGTTAGCACCAGCGCGGCTCCCGTTGATCGTACTCTGCGGGCCGGCGACGATGACGACATCAAGCGATGCAGCGTGCGATCAATCCAGTCCAGATGTTTCATGTGAGCCTCCTTCTGTTTGCTGTGGCAAATGTCTTGCGCGTTCCTGTTATTCGACTTGTCGCGCTACGGCGGTATATCACTGCTCGGTCCGGATTGGTGCCGTACGGGTCATTTGTGATTGGTTGGTGCGGTTTTCTAGCCGCCGGGTTGCAGCACGCGTTCACGCGGCTGCCATATTGTGAACCGGCACGAAGTAACTATCACTTTTCCGTTCGTGGTGAGCCTGTCGAACCATGAACGCCGTACAGATAAATCGTGTCGGATCAATAGTGCGCGAGCTCAGGAAGGCACTCGCACAAGGCGCGCAGCCGCCGCGCTCAAAAGCGCCCGCGAGTAGAGTTTGTGAAAACCAAGCAAGGCCGTGAACCCAAATCCCAAGCTTGATTTGCCAGTTACCGGGTTCACCGCCGGCACCACGGCAGACCCAAAGCAAATCCGCGTATGTCCCGGCACATCCGAAGGCGCAACCATCAGCCACGACCGCGTAAGCCCGCCGATGTCACACATCAGCACCTGATCCGGTGCCCGAGCCTCCACCCGCCACGCCGCGAACTCGTTCAACTCACCCGCCGCCAATTGCCGCGCCTGAAGATCGGTTGATGGCCGCGAGAGAAACACCCGCAGCAGCCAGCGCTCAAGCATGAAAAGACGACCGGTGTAGAACGCTTCGACGAATTCTGCGTGAGTGACGGTGCGGGAGATTGCCGTGGTGAAGCAGTCGGTGTAGGCGCCGGCGTTGGCGTAGTTGGACAGGAGCGCATGGGGGAGTAGCGGGTGGGGCCGAATGTGCCGCATCGTCAAATACCAGGTGAGCGATTTCTGCCTACGCTTCGCTTTGTGTGCGGACGAACTATCCGAGCCATTTCCGGTAACTCGCCGACCAGTCCACCGTAGCCGTGGTCTGACTTAAACCAAATAGCCTCCACAGAACGCGGGGCGGTTCAGTTTGCGTTGGCAATGAAGATTTTTGACTGGACACGGGCGAGGCGAAGCGATTTCAACTTCGTGTTGATCATGTCATTTGACGCATTGATGCGGTCAAGGTCAATTTGCCATCGCGAAGCTCGTGGGCGTACCAACCGCTACAGTCGTCACGGGCGTCGCGCCTGCAGCAATTCGTAAACGTCGTCACGCGAACTGACAGCGAGAATCGTGAGTAGCCGCACCTTGTCATCGACGTGATATGCGAGTCGATATTGCGGTGTGGTGATTTTTATCTTGTAACAATCAGGTTCACCGTGCAGAGCGTCCTTGGCGACACGCGGATTTGTCAGCCGTTCCTTCGCCAGCTTTTGCTTGAAGCGGCGCTTTACAGATTCGTCAAGGCGCTTCCATTCCGCTTCGGCTAGCGGATGGATCGCAAGCTCATAGGTCATCGAGCGTGATTTTGCGCGCACTCTTGATGGACGCCACGCGCGCCGCTGCCCTTGACGTGATCAAACGATCAGCCGCCTGATCAAGCAACGCTTCCATCAGACGCGTGGACAGGATGTAACCCGCAGGCCGATTGTGATTGAGCACAACCACAGCCGTTTCGTCGGCCTGCTCGAAAGCACGAGCCGGTGATTCGCGCAAATCGGAGATGCCAATGCTGCGGGTGGAAAGAAGAGTGTCCATAGTGCGATTGTAACGAAATAAATACGAAATTTCGTCTATATTTTCCGGCTATCGCGATGAATGAGCCAACCAGGCGACCGGTTCTAGTTGCCCGCCGCCGGCCACGCCCCCTGATCCACGCACCCACCCGTGTGCACAATGCCCGCCAGCCCGTCGTTGGGCACGAACACCTGATTGGCTGCTGTCTTGGCGTAGGTGATGCCGTCACCGCAGTCGGCGCTTTGCGTGGTGCCGACGACGATCATGCTGCCGGGGCGGACGTCGCAGGAGAGCAGGCGGTCGAGCTGGCTCCATTGCTTGCAGATGGCGAATTTGGCGCGGTAGTCATCGCGCGTGCCGGTGGGCCGCTCGAACGACCAGAAGCTGCCGAGCTTTGAGTACGGTTGTGTGGAATCGATCAGGCGATACAGCCGCACCGGCTGCGTGACCACATAGCTGCGGGCGGAGCAGAGGTAGCCATTGCCGCTTTGCCGCTGGGCCTGCGCCATCAGCGGTGGGTTCGGGGCTTCGACCAGTCCGGGTGCAGCGGCGCCGATGGCGCCAACGCACGCGAGGCCATCGACGCCGTCATTGCTGCTGGGCGATGCCACCGGCGCCGGCGCTGTGGCGCAGCCGGCCAGCATGGCTGCAAGCAGTGTGATTGCGGCGGATTGCTTGATCATGCGGGTCCCTTGCCAACGGCGGTTTTTGTCAGCATAGCCGTGTTCGGACCATTCTGAACCGGCCTAGTCGGGTGGGAAGCGTTCCGGCCAGAAGGCCTGCAGCTGTGGCTCCGCGTCCACGCGCTGCACCACCGGTGTCATGCGCGGCGCCGCCTGGTAGAAGCGCTCGCGCCAAGGCCCGAAGCGGGATACAACGGTGACGTAGAGGTCGAGCACGGTCAACTCGTCGCCGAGCAGATAGCGCCCAGGGGCAACCTGCTTGTCCATGTTGGCCCAGCAGAACGCGATGCGGTCGTGCACGGCGTTGACGACGGACTCGCGCGCGCCCGGCGGTGCGCCGATGCGCTGCACGTCGGGCTTGATCCAGTGCAGCGAGTAGATGGCGGAGGACACGTACACCATCCAGCGCAGAAACTGGGTACGGCGCGCATCACCCGGCGCCGGGGCCAGCCGCGCCTCGGGGTGCAGATCGGCAAGATAAATCAGGATCGCAGCGCTCTCGGTCATCACCTCGCCATCGGGCAGCACCAGCGTTGGGATCTGCCGCATCGGGTTCACCGGCGCAACGCGGTCGCGCGCGGCTTCCTCGGCCCAGGTGGCGCCTTTGACCAGCGCGTAGGGGATGCCCAGCAGCGTCAGGGCCGCTTCGACCGCGATGGAGCCGGACGCCTGCGCACCGTAGAGCGTGAGTTGGGGTTGTGCGGTGTTCATGAGGCTGCGAGTATCGCGCCCCTGATGCTCGGCCGGCAAGGCCGGCGGGTGACTACCGAAGGGCTTTGCGGATCACCAGTTTGAGCCCGGACCACGTGGCGTCCACTGCGCACACTTTGACGTCAACCAGCCCCATCGGCAGCGCAACGGCGCGGATGGTGTCCTCGGTGATGTCGGTGGGGACATTCGACGCTTTCTTCGGCCACGAGACCCAGATCATGCCGTCCGTTGCGAGCAGCGGACGGATGCGTTCCAGTGCGGCGACGAGGTCGGTGCGGGCGAGGGCGAAAAGGTGGACGAGGCCAGCGCCGGGTGTCACGTTGGTTGAAAACGTGACATCAGCTGGCAGCGGCGCGAGCAGATCGCGGTAGTAGGCCGGCGCATTGACGGCGCAGACCGCAGTTCCGGGCTTGATGCCGAGCTTCTTTGCAAGCGGGGTGCCGGAATAGCCGGCTGGCGTGTCAGGCGCGTTCATGGTTCGACAAGCTCACCACGAACGGAAGAGCACGGGACCACGAACGGATCGAACGGGGCACTCAGTCTTCTCGCGACAGCTGGTGCGGGCGCGTGGAGTCGTAGCCTTCAAACGGCTGATGAATCCACGGATTGGTGGGCAGGAACTCGACGAAGTAGTCGGGATGAAAGGTTGAGACGCCCTTCTTCCACAGCACACCGGTGCGCACGTCTTTCAGGTGCGGATAGCGCGTCGGCAACTCCTGCTTGACCACATGCAGCGTGTGTCCGGAGTCCACCATGTCGTCGACCACCAGCACGCGATCCCCCAGTGTGGCACTGGTCATCGTCAGATGCTCCGACACCAGCAGCTTGCCGCGAACGGTGCCACCTTCCTCGACATAGCTCGACGTGCTCATGATCGCGAGCGGCTTGTCGAAGATGCGGGAGAGCTGGTCGCCCACGCGCAGGCCACCGCGCGCGATGCAGATGATGTGGTCGAACTCCCACTTCGAATCGTAAACCACCAGCGCCAGCTTTTCGATCAGGCGATGGTAGCGTTGCCAGGTGACGTAAAGGTGGCCGGTGTCGGTCATGGTTCAGGACGTCGCGCTTCGCGCTAGGACGACGCGCGTCGCTTCGCTTGCGCTAGGACGTCGCTCGCATTCGCTTGCTAGGACGCAATGTTTGGAAATGAAAGCAATAGTCTAGCGCGAGAGACAGGACGTCGCGCTTCGCGCCAGGACGGCGGCCTTGCCTGCGGCGGCCTAGGACGACGCTCGCATTCGCTCGCTAGGACGCGAGGACTTGCGACGGGGCGTTGCTTCGCCGCCCGGCAGCGCGTTTGCTTGACTTTGCAATCCATGTGTCTGGCCGCAGGACAGTCGGCAAATCATCGCGTCCTAGGCCTGCCGAAGGCAGGCCGTCGTCCTAGCGCCAGCGAAGCGAGCGCGTCGTCCTAGGGCGCGGAGCGCCAGTCGTCCTAGTTCAGCGGGTGCTGCATCAGGATGGTGTCGTCGCGCTCGAAGCCCGTAGACACCAGCGCGATTGGCACACCGGTCAGCGCCTCGACGCGCTTGAGATAGCTCTGCGCATTCATCGGCAACTGCTCGAACTTGCGGATGCCGAACACCGATTCCTTCCAGCCAGCCAGCGTTTCGTACACCGGCTTGCAGTCGGCAACGGCGCTGGAGCCGTACGGCAGGCGGTCGATCCATTCGCCGCGGAAGTCGTAGCCGGTGCAGATCTTGATCTCGTCCATGCCCGAGAGCACGTCGAGCTTCATGATCGCCATGCCATCGACGCCGTTGATCTCGAAGCTGCGCTTGAGGGCAGGGATGTCGAGCCAGCCGCAGCGACGCGGGCGGCCGGTGACTGAGCCGAATTCATTGCCGCGCTTCGCCAGACCGGCACCGATGTCGTCGAACAGCTCGGTCGGGAACGGGCCGGAGCCGACGCGCGTGGTGTAGGCCTTGGTGATGCCGAGCACGTAATCGATCATGCGCGCGCCCACGCCGGCGCCGGGGCCAGCGGCCCCCGAGACGCAGTTGGACGAGGTGACGAAGGGGTAGGTGCCGTTATCCACATCCAGCAGCGTGCCCTGCGCACCTTCGAACAACAGCGGTTTGCCATGGCGGCGTGCTTCGGTCAGTGCGTGCGAGACGTCGGCCAGCATTGGTGCGATCTGTTCGCCGGCCTTGCGTAGCGTGTCAAGCGTCTGCGCGTAATCGACCGTTGGCGCGTTCAGGTAATTCGCCAGCATGAAGTTGTGATACTCGAGCACTTCTTTCAGCTTGGCTTCCAGCGTCGGCTCGGTGAGGTCGTGCAGGCGGATGGCGCGGCGGGCGACCTTGTCTTCGTACGTCGGGCCGATGCCGCGGCCGGTGGTCCCGATCTTGGCGTCACCGCGCTTGGCTTCGCGGGCCTGGTCAACCGCAACGTGATACGGCGCGACCACCGGGCAGGCGTGGGCAATCTTGAGGCGCGAACGCACTTCAACGCCTGCGGCTTCCAGTTCGCCGATTTCCTTCATCAGGTCCGCGGGCGACACCACGACGCCATTGCCGAGATAGCAGGTGGTGTGCGGATGCAGCATGCCCGACGGAATCAGGCGCAGCACCGTCTTTTTGCCGTTGACGACCAGTGTGTGGCCGGCATTGTGGCCGCCCTGAAAGCGCACGACACCGTGCACCTGTTCGGCGAGCCAATCAACAATTTTCCCTTTACCTTCGTCACCCCATTGGGTGCCGATGACGACGACGTTACGTGGCATTTACAGTGTTCCTGATTGGTGGGGAAGGACGACGGGCGCTACGCGCCCTAGGACGACGGCCTGCCTGCGGCGGCCTAAGACGACGCTCGCATTCGCTCGCTAGGACGCGATGTGAGAAGAGGAGAAGAGTGCGACTATCAATTGCGCTCACCTTGGCCGGTTCGGAGGGTGATTTGGGCTGGACAGGTCGCAAATCATTGCGTCCTAGGCCCCCGAAGCCAGGCCGTCGTCCTAGCGCGAGCGCAGCGACGCGCGTCGTCCTGCCGCTGCTCACGCGGTGACCTCGGCCAGCGCCCGCAGATCAACAAACGAGAAACCGGTCGCCGGTCGTGCGCGGGCATTGCCTTGGGTGAAGGCTTCACCGACGCCGTCATAGCGGCCGCCGCGGGCGACGACATGCGTTGTGCCTTGCAGATAGGCGACGAAGACGAGGCCGGTGTGATAGTCGAGCCCCGGCAGGTCGGCGAGGTCGAGCGAGCACTGCGCGCCAGATTCGGTGATGGCGGTGGCGACGGCTTCGAGCTGGTCGAGCGCGGCGGTGATCGTGGCGTTGCGCGGCAGCGCGGCGCGGGCGCGTTGCAGCACGGTCTTGGCTGGGCCGAACAGCGTGGTCAGCGTGGCGAGCGTCTGCCGGGCTTCGTCGGACAGCGATTTGATGTCGGACAGCGCGGTGCTGCTTTTGGCGGCGAGCGCGGCGTCGGCCGCCTGGGTGGCCTTGGGCGAGAGTTCGTAGTGCTGCGCCAGCGCCTTGAACACACCGACATGGCCGCAGTCGAGCAGCAGCGGCGCGGCGCCTGCCGCTTTGGCGGACGCGATCATCAACCGGACGATTTCCACGTCGCCGTTGACGGTGGCATCGCCAAACAGCTCGGCGCCCACCTGCGTCAGCGCGCGGCTGGAGCCGATGCTGGCCTCGGCGCGCAACACTTCGCCAGCGTAGCAATAGCGGCGCGGCGTGCTGGCGTCACTGCCGGAATAGGTGGCGTCGATGCGCGCGACCTGCGGCGTGATGTCAGGCCGCACGCCGAGCAGCTTGCCGGAGAGCGGGTCGATCAGCTTGAAGGTGTTGTGTTCAAGGTCGCGGCCGGTGCCGGTGAGCAGGGCTTCGAGATGCTCGATTAGCGGCGGGTTGACCAGTGCGTAGCCAGCAGCGGCGAAGCTGTCGAGCAGCGCGCGGCGCGTGGCTTCCATGCGCTGCGCCTCGGGCGGCAGCACATCTTCAACGTAATCGGGGAGAACCCATTTGCGCATGGCGCGGGCGGAGCGCTCGGCAGGTCGCGAACGCTGGAGTTATTGACAACGAATTCTACTGGAGCAAGTTTTGCACGTGGCTGACACGGCGAACTGGACGATCAGCTTTTGCGGGGAAAGCTCATTTGATTTGGGCTCCGACTGCAAAAATAACGACAGTCGATATTTGAAAAAATGGGCTCAGAGCCCTTTTCCGTTGGCAGTTCCACAGAAAAGCTATTGTGCCGAAAAGACCACCCGCGTGCCGGCCAGCCGGTCGTGCAGGAACTGCCGTTCACGGTCTGCAAATGCCCACAGGAAATTGGCGAACAGCCCAAGAATCCACCAGGCGCTGCCTTTGGTACCGATCAGCATGAACATGCCGAGCCCCAGCGCCGGGCCGATCCAGGTGGCGAGGTAGCGGATGACGGCCTGCCGCCGAGAAACTGTACCGCCGTCGACAGAAAGCAGCCGCAGCGACCAGGTCTTGAAGGCGAGCGTGCGCCGCCCGTCGATCCAGAAATACATGAAGTAGGCGCCTATCGACAGAAACAGGTAGGCCTGCTGCAACACGGCGACCGGTCCGGTCAGCACCTGCGGGCGGCCGGCACTCATCGATTCGCCCGACAGCGAGGCGAAGATCAGGCCAACGATGAACAGATAGGCGACGAGAAAAAGCAGCTCGTGGACAAAGGCGCCGAAGCGACGCCAGAGGCCCGCGATTGGCGGACTGGCAGGTGTTGAGGCAGACAGGGGAACAGTGGGCGCAGACATTGGGCCGCAATGTTAAGGCAACGCCTGTTTCTGGCGTCCGGCGGTCGATCGGCGGGACCACCGCGCGGCCGCCACACGCGGGCCGCGAAGCAGACAGCAGCTATTTGCCCGGACTGGAGGGTGGCACAGCCGGCGCCGGTTGCGTCGGGGCAGTGCCCGTTGCGGCCGGCGCAGGAGCGGCCTGCGGAGTCTTCGCCGAGGGCGATGCCGAGCGGGCGGGGACGGCTGGCTTGGGCTGCTCGGCCGCCTTCTTGCGCAGTTCGTCACGCTTCTCTGGCGGCAGATTGCGATATTCGTCCCACTTCTGCGGTACGGCCGCACGCTTTTCTGCGGGAAGGGTCTTCAGTTCGTTGTACTGTTCTCGCGCTTTGCGTCGCTCGTCGGGCGTCAGTTTGGCCCATCCGGCCATGCGATCATGCAGCTTCTGCTGTTGATCAGGCGGCATCGTCGGGTATTTGGCGGCGATCTCGCGCCATTTCTTCTTGCGAATATCTGACAGGGTGCCCCAGTCCGCCTGCAGGGGCGCGAGAACTTTCTGCTCTTCCGGCTTCAGGTCCTGCCACTTCTGCGCCATCGCGCCCGGCGAGAACAACAGCCCGAGCGAGAAAAGCAAAACGGCCGCGAGTCGTTGGACGTTCGCGGCCGCTGCTGCGGAAAGCAGGTTACCGTGCCGTGGTGTCACTGTTCTTCCCGCAGGAAATGGGAGAAGCCTTTATCGAGAAGGGCATCGACTGGTACGTCATCGGCGAGCAGCATCACGTCCACATCAGCCGTATCGCGGGCGGTGACGTATTCGTTCCACTGCTGATAGCCAACGGTAGACAGAACAGCGGCAACTACCAGACCAGTGGCCCAGAAGCGCCAGTCGGTCAGGCGTGAGCGAACGCCACCGGCGATGGTCAGCGTACCGCCGCTGACCACCGTGGCGCTGGCGGGTTGTGCCTCAAGCGAAGCAATCGCCGCCCGGCGAGCTTCCGCCAGGCGATACGCGACGCCCGGCTTGACGTTCTCGGCGCCGGCGTCGAGATAAGGACGCAACGCCTTGCCGACGCGATCGAGTTCCTGATCGGGGAGGAGGATTTGTTCTTTTTTCATAGTGTGATCCCTTTCTGGCGCAGCAAACCTTGCAGGGCATGAACCGCGCGGGAGCAGTGTGTTTTCACGCTTCCCTCCGAGCAGCCCATGGCGGCAGCCGTCTCGGCAGTATCCATATCTTCCCAGTAACGCAGCAGGAACGCTTCCCGTTGACGCGCCGGCAGCTTCGCCAGCGCTTCCTCGATGGCGCCCATCGCCTGACCTTGTTCCAGTGCGGCGAGCGGCTGATCCTTGCCGACCGCGCTGTCCTGCGATTCGAGGATTTCGAGGACGTCAAAGTCGTCGTCGGCCTCGGCGCCACCCAGGCTGGAAAAGTTGGTGACGTACTGGTTGCGCGTCTTGGTGCGGCGGAAATAGTCGAGGATGGTGTTCTGCAGGATGCGGGTGAAAAGCATCGGCAGCTCTGCGGCTGGCTTGTCCGCATAGCTCTCGGTCAGCTTCATCATCGAGTCCTGCACGATGTCGAGCGCCGCATCATCGTCGCGCACGGCGTAGGCCGCATGCTTGAAGGCACGGCGTTCAACCGAGGCGAGGAATGCGTTGATCTCTTTGGCCTGAGCCAGGGTGGGACCTTTCTTTTGCTTCGGCGCGAGCTTGGGCATCGCGCTTGTAAGTTGGGCGATTATAGGCACCGAACCAGCGACCACTGCAGCGAACATCTGGACAGTTTCTCCCCTGAAAAATCATCCAAACACGGGAAAGCCCCGCCTGCTTGCGATAACGTAGCGGCAGCAAAACGGATGACAGAATCGTCGCCGTGCCGACGGAAGGTGCCAGATGAGCCCACTGATCTCGACCCTGAAACGGGTGCTGAAAACTCGCGGTGTGACCTATGCCGATCTGGCAGAGCGGATCGCGCTGTCGGAAGCGAGCGTGAAGCGCCTGTTCTCGCAGGGGACTTTCACGCTGGAGCGGCTGGAGCAGGTCTGCGCTGCGCTGGAAATTGATGTCTTCGAGCTGGCCAAGCTCGCCCGTGGCGAGCAGGCGCGCGCCCAGGAGCTGACCGTGAAGCAGGAGCAGGCGCTGGCGAAGGACCGCGTGCTGCTGGGCGTGTTTTATCTGGCCTACAACGGCTGGCAGATTGACGACATCGTGGCGAAGTATGAATTCACGCGGTCGCAGGTGTTCTCGCTGCTGCGCAAGCTGGATGGCATCGGCGTGCTCGATCTGCTGCCGGGCGATCAGGTGCGCATGAAGGTGGCGCGCAACCTGCGTCTGCGCCGGCGCGGGCCGATCGAGCTGGCCTATGGTCGTGCGGTGGTGGGCGAATTCCTGCGACCGGAATTCGATCAGGTCGGTGGCATGTTCCGTTTTGAATTCCGCGAGCTGTCGAACGCGAGCTTTGAGGTGCTCAAACGCAAGCTGGAGCGGCTCGCCGATGAGGTGCATGAGCTCGCCGAGCTCGACAGCATGCTGCCGTCGAAAGAACGGCAGACGGTGGGTGTTGCGGTCGGGCTGCGGCCGTGGACGGTGTCGATGGTGAGTGGCTTGCCGTTACGAAATGCACCGACTGCCCGGGAACCGTGAAGCAGCTATTTACCCGGAGCCGCACCGGATATGGGCTCGGAGCGGAAAAGTGGCAATAGTCGACAAAATGAAAAACGGGCCCGAAGGCCCGTTCGAACAAGGCTTTCCAGAGAAAGCCAATGCTGTCCGACTGAGCTTACAAGCCCGACGCCAGCACGCCCTGGAAGAACGTACGCACGGCGACGTTGCAGAACGGCGGCACCAGCGAGCCGTGATAGGCACCGACAACGCGCTCTGCCGGCGTGGCGCCCAGCGTCGGATCGGCCGCTGCGGCGGCTTTGGCAGCTGCAAAGCCGCCAGCCAGCGTCGGGCCGACAGTCGCCGCGTCTTCAAGGTTCATCACTGTGATGAGTGACGATGCGCCCTTGGAGGCGAACGAAGCGGCCGCGTCGGCGGTATTCGTGCCGTAAACCGTAGGATCCTGCGCGCCGAAGCACATGGCGATCGGACGTGTCGGTGTCCAGCCGAGCAGGTCGTTCTTGGCGGCGGCAACCCATGCCGGATGCTGCGGGTTCGACAGCACGGCCTGACGATAGCTCTGCTTGAGCAGGTTGGGCGTGCCCACCCCGGCGGCGAACAGCGCGTCGAGCGACGGATCACCGGTCACCAGGGCGCCGCTGGCGAACAGCTTGGTCGGCAGCTTGCCGGTGGTGAACAACTGGTTGAAGGTCAGCGCGCCCGGCAGCAGCGTTTCGATCCCGCTCGCGTACGGCGTTTCGTAGACGTCGCTGGTCGACGTGTACATGTTGCCGTAGGCCATCTGCCAACTGGTCAGGATCATCGGCGTGAATACAGTAGCGCCTGCATTGACACCGCCCGCGTAAACGGTCTGGAAGGTTTTCACCAGCGAATACGGACCGGACATCGGGCCGGCGGCCGTCACCTTGAATTCGCTGGAATAGGTCGTCTGCATCGCACGGTGCGTTGCCATCGCTACGTGACCACCTTGCGAGTAGCCGGAGAGGAACAGTTTGCCCGAGTCACTGGCGCCGATGTTCGGGAACGCCTTGCGGGCCGCACGCAGCGCGTCAACCATATCGTTGGACTGCTGTTCGGCGTTGAGGTAGGGGTGATAGGGCAGGCGCGAGGCGTCGTAGCCAGCGTAGTTCGAGGTCACGACGATGAACCCCTGCGCAGCGTACATCGCCGCCAGCAGGGCGGCCTCACTGTTGGCCGGGCTGGCAATGTTGTAGCCCTTTTCGACCGTGGTGCCGTGGCTGTAGAGCAGCACCGGGCGCGCACCGGTACAAGCGGCGTCAGTGCCTTTCGGCACCATGATGCCGCCGGTTGCATTGGTGGCCTCGCCCTTGCCGCCGACGGTGTTGTACTCCATGTAGTGGAAGTTGATGCCGCACTTCGGCGTGCCGGCAATGGCGAGCAGATTGCGTCCGGTGGCCGACGCCGAGAACGTCGCGCTGACGTCGGCAGCGGTGGGCATGCTGGCCAGTGTGACCGGCGGATTGGCGACCAGTGTGCCGCGCCCGGTGGTCAGATCGATCGCCGGGCCGGTAGCGACGTCACCGCCGCCACTACAGGCAGTCAAAACGGCCGCGGCCAGGGCGCCAAGCCCGAGCGAATGAATGGATTTCATGCAGTTCCTCCTTGTGTCGAATGCTTCGCGTCCGGCAAACTTTCCGCAGCGATCGGCCACAGACCGGACAGGGTATCAATCCGCGATGTTAGGCGTTTGTTTCACCGCCTGCCAGCGCTGCGTTTCGCGGGCCGGTCCGGCGCCCGGTGGGTGTTGCGTTTCTGGTGGCCCGCGTAGCGGCTGCGGCGTTTAGAACGCGCTGCGACGGCCGCGATGTGTCAGGGCCGGCGCTCAGGCTGCGGCGGCGGCCCGGCTGGCCTGATTGATTGCCCGCTTGGCGTCCAGCTCTGACGCCACATCAGCGCCGCCCAGCAGCGTGACTTTCATGCCGGCAGCGACCAGCGGCTCCTGCAACTCGCGCAACGGCACCTGTCCGGCGCAGAGGATGATGTTGTCGACGTCAAGCCAGGTCGCGTTCTCGCGCTTTTCGCCATAGCTCACCAGCAGGCCCTGATCGCCGATCTGTTCGTAGTTGACGCTGCCGACCATCTCGACGCCGCGTGACTTGAGCTCGGCGCGATGAATCCAGCCGGTTGTCTTGCCAAGGCCGGCACCGGGCTTGCCTACCTTGCGTTGCAGCAGTGTGATCTGACGCAGCGGCGCGGCCGGTTTCGGCTTGACCACGCCGCCCGGCACGGTGGTCGGATCCACCACGCCCCACTCGGCGAGCCATTCGTCGAGATGAAGCGTCGGCGAGTGATCGCCCTTGACCAGGAATTCCGCGACATCGAAGCCGATGCCGCCGGCGCCGATGATGGCGACTTTCTGGCCCACCGGCGCGCGCCGCGCAAGCACGTCCACATAGGAGAGCACCTTGGGGTGATCCTGCCCCGGAATCTGCGGGTCACGCGGCGTCACACCGGTGGCGAGGAACACTTCGTCATAGGCGCCGGAAACCAGTGTGGCCGCCTCGGCACGGGTGTTGAAGTGCACATTGACGCCGGTGACTTCGAGCTTGCGCCGGAAGTACTTGAGCATCTCGTGAAACTCCTCTTTGCCCGGAATGCTTGCCGCCATGTTGAGCTGGCCGCCGACCTTGTCGGACGCCTCGAACAGATGGACCTCATGACCCCGTTCGCCCAGCACGGTGGCGGCAGCGATGCCGGCAGCCCCGGCGCCGACCACGGCGAACTTGCGCCGCTTCGGCGTTGGCCGGTAGACCAGCTCGGTCTCGTTGCACGCACGCGGATTGACCAGGCAGCTCGACATTTTCTGCGCGAAGATGTGGTCGAGGCAGGCCTGATTGCAGCCAATACAGACATTGATCTCGTCGCGGCGGCCCTGTGCCGCCTTGTTGACGAATTCAGGGTCGGCGAGGAAGGGCCGCGCCATCGACACCATGTCCGCACAACCATCGGCCAGCACCTGTTCGGCCACCTCGGGCACGTTGATGCGGTTGGACGTGATGACTGGAATGCCAACTTCTGGTTTGAGCTTCTTCGTGAGCCACGTCCATGCTGCGCGCGGTACGCTGGTCGCGATGGTCGGCACCCGCGCCTCGTGCCAGCCGATACCGGTGTTGATGATCGTGGCGCCGGCCTTTTCGATGGCCTTGGCGAGTTGCACCACCTCGCTCCACACACTCCCGCCAGGCACCAGATCAATCAGTGACAAGCGGAAGATGATGATGAAGTCCGGGCCGACTGCCTCGCGCACGCGGCGCACGATCTCCACCGGTAGCCGCATGCGGTTCTCATAGCTGCCACCCCACTCATCGGTGCGACGGTTGGTGTAGCTGGTGAGAAACTCGTTGATGAAGTAGCCCTCGGAGCCCATGATCTCGACGCCGTCGTAGCCACCCTCGCGGGCGAGTACCGCACAGCGCACGAACGACCGGATCTGGCGCTCGATACCGCGCACGCTGAGTTCGCGTGGCGTGAACGGGGTAATCGGTGATTTCAGCCGCGACGGGGCCACCGACAGCGGTGAGTACCCGTAGCGCCCGGCATGCAGTATTTGCAGCGCGATCTTGCTGCCTTCGGCATGCACGGCCTCGGTCACCACACGGTGCTTCTTTGCTGCGCTGCTGGTCGCCAGGCGTGACCCGAAGGGCGACAGCCATCCTTCAATATTGGGTGCGTAGCCGCCAGTAACCATCAGGCCGACACCGCCACGCGCGCGTTCGGCGAAATAGGCGGCGAGTCGCGGAAAGTGCTCCGCCTTGTCCTCAAGCCCGGTATGCATCGAGCCCATCAACACGCGATTCCTGAGTGTGGTGAATCCGACATCGAGAGGGGCAAGCAGATTTGGGTACGAGGACATGGCAGTCAATCACGAAAAAAATGGCGCGCCCGAAGGCTACGCCATTTTGCAGTGAGGGTTCAGCGGCGCCGCCGCCGTTTGAAGCGGCGGCTCTACCGCATTGCAGCGATGCTATTGCGGGATGGTCAGGGTATTGGCCGAGAAGGTGATGGCATCGGCAGCCGCAGGCGATGCGCTGATCGCCGGCAGGTTTGTCGCCGTGATGGCCGGCGCCGCGCCAGCGGTACCGCCGCGCGGCGTCGTACGCACCACCTGCGAAGGCGGCAACGCCTTGCCGTTTTTCAGATTGTCATACATCGCGTCCATTGCCCGATTGAAGTAGACATGCAACGGGATGAAGCGCGTGTCATAGCCGGGCAGCGCGGCGTTGCCGATGAAGGCATCAAAGTGTTGGGCGTTGGTGACTTCGATGTAGCTGAGCTTGCTGTTCGCGTCGTTGACCTTGCTTTGCGCAACGTAGGGACGTGAGGAGTGATTGACCGGCACCAGCGCGTCGTTGCGACCGTGCACGATGATGGTTGGCTTGCCCTGCAGGCGGCCGCTTCGCTGCACGGCCTTGATGTTCGCTGCCACGGTGTTGTCGCTCAGCTTGCCGGCAATGCAGCGTGCGCCGTCGAGGTTGTAGTCGAACACGCCGCCTGCCGACGCCGAGCCGGCACCTTCGATGATGGCACCGGTCGGATTGTTGAAGTTGACGATGTTGATACCGCTGGACGGCGGGATGCCGTTGCCGGTGCCGAACAGCCGTGCGAACGCAGCCGGTGCAATGGCGGTCGGCCTGAAGTCGGCGCCTGTCGCCGCAAAGCCATAGCCGCAAAGATTGTCCGCCACATTGGCTTGCGCGTAGGTGTTGACATAGGTCACCGCAATGGCCGGCACCGCGAAGGCGAAGTGCGAAGCATGCAGCAGGTCAGACTCGGGAAGCCAGCCGGCGGCACGAATTTTCGCCAGTGCTTCATCAGCTTGAGCTGCAGGGGTGGTGGCAGTGAGCAGGCCTTTCGCGGCAAGCGAGGCACAGCGCCCGGCGCCAGCGACTGCGTTGACAAATGCGACGCCGGGTGCGCTGGCCAGTGATGAAGACAGCGCAGCACATGGCTGGTAAAGCATCGCCTGCGCGGTGTAGTCCATCAGGCTCTTGCCAGCGTTGCTGACCGTGGTCGCGCCGAATTTGACGACGGCGCCGCCGCTGCCATCGGGCTGAATCTGCGGCTCGCCAACAGCGACGCCATCAATCAGGCCCTCGGTATCAAGCTCAGCGGCAGCCAGCGCGGCGCCGCCGCCATTGGAAACGCTGGACGCGATGACCAGCGTGTTGTCCGGTGTGAACTTCACCGTTGCCGCGTTGTTCACTTTTGGCGCCAGTTCCTCGTTCAACGCGAAGAATGCAAATTTCACCGCCTGCAGCGTGAACTTGCCCCAGTCTTTCTCGGGGTTCTGCTGCGAATGGGCATGTTTGACCGCGATACGGTTATTGGCGGCAGTGCCAGCGGGCGGGGTGGCAACGAATTGCGCACCGGCCATTGCTGTCGTTGGCCGTCCGAACATGTCGAACACGGTGTTGGTTGCCAGGTCGTGCGCGCCATTGCCGGTGCCCTTGTCGGTGTAGGCGACGGCGCAACCTTTCTTCAGGCCCCATTCCCCAGCGGTGGCGATGGCGCCGTAGACGCCACGCGACCCCGACGAAGCTGCCGTGACAATACACGGCGACGCGGCGTTGAAGGTCGCCGGAATCTGCACCAGCATGGTGACATTCTGCTTGCCCGTGCCGTCGTCGGCGAACGCGAGGTATTCGGTACCGGCGATCTTGCCTTCCCCCGTGCCGACCACGCCATTGGCGTCGACGTTCGGGCCGAACAGCACACCAAAGCCGCCGCTGGTGGTGATGTCGACCAGCGCGCGGTAGTTGTTGTAGATCGCCAGTCGGCGTAGCTCGGCGGCAGTCGGATTCAACGCATCGTTGATGGTCGGAGACACCGCGCTTTGCAGCCCGGTTTTGCCGAGACCGGCCGTCAGCAGGTCGTTGCCGCTGCCGTCGAAAGTTGCGCGTTGCACGACACCAGCGACGAACGACGGCTGGCTGTTGAGCAGCACATCATTGCTGGAGCCGCAGCCACCGAGCAGCAACACTCCGGCAAGGGCGACCCACGGCACGGTGCCGTTCGTTGATTCGGTGCCGCTGCGTGTGCGAACAGTCATATCCAATTTCCCCAGATAGTTGAATGATCCCGGCGAACCGGGCGGTTTACTGCAATCAATCGCGGCGCTGGCTATCGGCCCTGCGATTGAGGTTATGCAAAGTGATGGTCATGTCACAGGTCCAATGTGCCGTAGTTTCCGTTCAGACACGGATCACGCCCCACTCAATACCGTCCGAGCAGCACCGGCGCAACGGGCCGGACGACCGGCAGCGACTTCTGGCTGCCAGGATTTACCGCTTCGCGGCCGGGCCGCTCAATGATGGCCAGCGCCTCGTTGGCAGGTTGTCGCAGGCCAATCGCTTGCGCCGGATCGGCAGCGTTGGCTGTTTGCTTTGTCTGCGCACTCGCGGCCGGGGCCTGACAGACGCCAGCGGCGCGCCTGCCCAGTGCTGCACTCAACATGCCTTCCTGAGTATCGCCAAGCACGCGCGTCAGATCGTCGGCAACCGGACAGGTGGCCGAGAAGCCCTCAACGTAGTCGCCTTCGCCTTTGTTGTTGGCCGCCGTGATCTGGATTGAGTAGTAGGTGGTGCCGCAGTTGTCCCACGGGTAGAACGCATACGGCTTGCCGCAGGTGGTACCGCCAAGGGTAATCGCTTCAACATCGACGCCACGCAGGCCGTTGATCAGCGATTCACTGGCGGAGCAACTGTTGCCAGTGGTCAGTACAAAGACGCGGCCAAGATTCAGCGTCGGCAGCGCTTGCCCAGCCGCCACGGATCGCCCTTGCGTTGCGGTGTAGAACGGCGTGGTCACATCCGCAGCGCTGTTGCCGAAAATTCCGTACGGCAGCTTGTCATTGAATTTGTCGCGCGAGAACGCCTTGCCTGCGGTGCGCGCGGGGCCGGCGATCATGTAGGCCAGTTGTGATGAGATCGCCACCAAGCCGCCGCTGTTGTAGCGCAGATCGAGAATCAGGTCGTTCACGCCTGCCTGCTGCAAGCCCGCGATGGCATTGACCAGCGCAGCCTCAGTACTGTTGGTCGAGAACGTCGTCAGCACCAGATAGCCGACTTTGCCGCTGCTGGTATCGATCACACCGTTGAGCGGCACCGGCTGGATGGTGACGCTGGTGGCGACCAGCGTCGCGTTGCGGCTGCCGCCAGCGGCGGGCTGAAAGACAAAGCGGTGGGACTCGCCACTGGCGGTGGGGTTAAGACCGCGATTGAGCGTATTGACATCGTTGCCGAACGCCAGATCAACACCGTCAATGGAGACGACCGAGTCACCGCGCAACACACCTGCGTTGGCGGCCGGAGAACCCGGCGTCACCATCGCAACGACCAGCTTGCGAGGGGGTGAGGTGGCGACGAAAGACCAGCGAATACCATAACCGAACGAAGCACCCCCGACCGCCGACTGTTCATATTCTGCGGTCGATTGTGACCATGAGAACTGGTCCTTCCTCTTGCCGGAAGGCACGTAAACGGGTGTCTTCAAGGCATCGTAGTAACCCACCGCGGTGCTGAACAACGCGCCGTCGAGATCTGGAATTTCGCGGTACCAGAGATAGTTTTCATCTTTCCACGAACGCAGCCAGGACTTTTCGTCACTCAGCGAACCAGCGCGGTCAGGATAGCTGCGGCCGGTGTAGGGGCTCGACCCGACGCGAGGCACCGCGCAACGGTCTTCAAACACCCCGGACGGTATCAGTGCGGCGCGTGCGGACTCTGGTGTGCTGCCCGACACACAGAACACTATCCCTTCGCCGGTCCAGCCACGCACCAGCATCTCCTGATACGCCGCTGCGCTGATGCTGTAGCGGTGATTTGGCGTATCCACCTGCGTTTGCTTGCGGAATGCGCGATACACGGGCAATGGCGCTGACAACGGGCATGCACCGTTTGCCGGTACGGTCACAGCGAAGTCCAGTCCTTCGTTACTGAAGTTCGTCAGGCCGGCGCTGGCGATCAGCGCACAATCCGCCGGCATTCCGTAGAAGTGCGAAGTGACGCCCGAAGCGCTGTTGACCACGATTCGATAACGACAGACCGGTGCCAGTGGGGCTGCAGCGCCGCCAGCGGCAACGGCCTGAAAACTCATGCCGGTCCGCTTGAAGTCCACCAGTGAGTCGAGAATGGACTGTTCGCTGGCGCGCCCGGTCAGGAAGTAAGTAGCAATCGAGGCGTTGTAATACTCGACGACTGTGACCGGCTGCTGTGCTGCCGCGGGCAAAACCATGCCGATCAGGGCCGCGGCGAAGGTGCACAGCGACGTAAAAGCGGCGCCAACTTTCTCGCGCGCAGTGGTGCAGGGTTGACTCATGCTCATGGTGGGGCGCTTTTGATGTGTTTGACGGTGGGCAGATGAATACACATTATGACGAATGCATGGCGAAATCTCGCCGCGGACGTGATTGACCGTCAGAGCGAAAATTCGACGCACAGTCCGGCGTGATCGCTGGCGGCGTTGTGTGCATAGCCGACGGTTGGATAACGCTCGCCGTCGTATTGCCGACACTTGAGCGTGATGCCGCGGCGATTGATGGCGCGGGACGTGCGCTTGAGTCTCGGGTCGTGCAGGATGTAGTCGAGACGCGACACATCCTGCCCGACCACGTAGTAGTGTGTCCAGCGCTCGTTTCGCGGCAAGTCGGCAAAACTGTCCTGCAAGCCGCAGGTCATCAGCGGGGCCAGCGATTGCCCGCGCTGCGGGTGGGTGTCATCGACGTTCAGGTCGCCGAAAACAATGGGCAGCTTGCCCGCTGCCTGCGCGGTCTTGACCAGTTCGGCGACGCGGGTCGCCTGACGCGTACGCAATTCATCCGGAGGCAATAGTTCACGCCGCGAGCTCTTGCCCTGTGACTTGAAGTGATTGGCCATGAAGGTCAGCGTCTGGCCGTTGACGCGCAGATCGAGTTCCAGGCAATCGCGCGAAAACAGGGCGTTACGTGCCAGATAGACCGGTCCGCCATCGTCGCTGACCACGCCCCATTCCACGCTCTGTCGGGGTTCCAGTGTCTCATGTGCGTGCGTACGCAGGCCCAGTACGTCGGCGGCGAATCCCTTGCGCACACAGATGCCAACATCGATGCCGCGCCCGTCGTTGCCTTCGACCAGAAAGATGCGGTCGAAGTAGTGCGAGAGGTACTGCTGGTTGAAGATGCGCAGCGCGGCCAGGTTCTCCACCTCGGACACGCCAAGTACGTCGGGCTGCATGTCGAGGATCACCCGCGCGGTGTTGTCGCGCTGCATGCCGGCGAGCGCGATGTTGCCATCGGCGCCGTCGGTACCGCGATCCACCGCCGTGACGCCTACCGCAATCACCTGACGGTCATAGGGCAGTGCCTCGCTGACCGGGTTGCCGAAGGCGTAGCGCGTGAACAGGTTTTCGACGTTGAACCAGGCGACACGCATGACGTTTGCACCGTTGAAAAGAAACAGGCCGCATTATGCGGCCTGTTGCGAGTGGCGGATATCGGACTATTTAACGGTGATCCACTCGTACTGCACGTAGTTGTCAGCCCGGTGCACAACGTTCACGTTGCTGCGCGCGGCCCACGGGATTACCTGACGATGCAGCGGCAGATGGTTGATCTCATCGTTGTGGGCAAGCAGCGCCTGTTTCACCAGTGCCTCACGCTTCTTGGGGTCAACTTCCTTGCTTTGCGCTGCGGCGGCCTGATCAAGCTTGTCGTTCTTGTAGTTGCCGTAGTTGTAGTCACCGATACCGCCGGGTTGACGGTTACGCAGCACCGGCGTCAGCGTGGTTTCGGCATCGGTAATGGCGCCACCCCAACCCAGCATGTAGAGCGAGGCGTCGAGCTTGTCGAGACGCGGGAAGTACACGGCACGAGGCTGGGCGTCGAGCTTGATCTTGATGCCGATCTTCGCCCACATTGACGCCAGCGCCTGGCAGATCTTCTCGTCGTTGATGTAGCGGTTGTTCGGGCAGTGCATGGTGACCTCGAAGCCCTGCGGGTAGCCTGCCTCAGCCATCAGTTTGGTTGCGGCGGCCACGTCATACGGACGACGCTTTTCGATGGCCGGGTCGTTGTAAGCACCGAGCGGCGACGGCGTGATGCCGCCGGTGGGGAAGGCCTGGCCGCGCATGAGCTTGGTCTTGATTGCCTCGATGTCGATGGCCTGATACATCGCCTGGCGCACGCGCTTGTCCTTGAACGGGTTTTTGCCCTTGACATTCGAGTACAGCAGTTCGTCGCGGGCCTGATCCATTCCAATGAAGACGACGCGATTCTCGACGCCGTTGATCACCTTCACATTCGGCGTCTTTTCGAGTCGCTCAAGATCTTGCGGCGGCGGGTCGAGGATGAAATCCACTTCGCCGGAAATCAGCGCGGCAACCCGGGTGGCGTCGTTCTTGATCGACGAATAGGTGACCGAAGTGACGTTGCCTTCCTGCTTGCCCCACCACTGGTCGTTTTTCTTCCAGATGGTCTTCACATCAGGCTGCCGGCTGACCAGGCGGAAGGGGCCGGTGCCGTTGGCGTTCAGCGAGGTGAATTTCTCTTCCTTGTTCTTGTAGTCGAGCGGTGTGGCAGCGTTGTTCTTCTCGCACCAGACCTTGCTCATGATGAAGATCTGGTTCACATGATCGAGGAAGATCGGGTTCGGCTCTTTCAGCTTGAATTCGACCGTGTAGTCGTCGATCTTGCGCGGCGTGCCGGCCTGAGTGGCGTACACCCGCAGTTGCGAGGTGGGTGCGCGGGCGCGATCCATCGAGAACACCACGTCGTCGGCGGTGAACGGCGTGCCGTCGTGGAACTTCACACCCTTGCGCAGCTTGAACTGCCAGGTCAGCGGGTCAATCTGCTTCCACTCGGTGGCGAGGCCGGGGCCAAGCTTGAGCTTCTTGTCGCGGATCAGCAGGAACTCGTACACCTGCGAGTTCACCGAGTTGGTCAGCCCCTCGTTTTGCGAGTGCGGGTCCATCGTTTGCGGATCACCCGCAGAAGCCCAGCGCAGGGGATTGGCAATCACCGAACTGGCGGCCAGCGCGGCGGCACAGGCGGTAAGCGCGAAAAAGCGATTGATGCGTTTCATCGAACGGCTTTCAAGTTGAATGGAAGAAGACGACGCAGTGTAGCGAGTTTCCTGCCGGTTGCTTTTGGGGCAACTACCGTCTCGGGGAGCTGCACAGGCGTCATCAGCTTTCTGACAAAACGCCCATTTGATATGGGCTGTAGAAATTTTGTGGCCATAGTCGACTTCGTCGAAATCGTCCATCCAGCCCATGTCGAATGCCGGTTTCAGCGAAAAGCCAAGAGCGACTGACATAGAATCCGGCGCTCGCATGACCGTCACCACCTCACAGATTTCACCCCGCGCTACGCCCACGCTGGACCGCCAGTCCATGCTGCTGGCGGACTACTGGCGCATCCAGCGCAAGGCGAAGCAGCTCAAGCCCGATCAGCTCGCCGCCGACATTGCCCGCGCGGAGGCGCGCTTTCGCGATCGCCTCTCGCGTTCGCCAGCGATCATCTACGCCGAAGGCTTGCCAGTCTCGGAGCGGGCCGACGAGGTCGCCTCGCTGATCCGCAACCATCAGGTGGTGGTGCTGACCGGAGAGACCGGCTCGGGCAAGACGACACAGTTGCCGAAGATCGCGCTCGCCGCCGGGCGCGGGCGGCACGGGCTGATCGGCCACACGCAGCCGCGTCGCATCGCCGCCAGCAGCGTGGCGACTCGCATCGCGAAAGAGCTGGGCGAAGAGGTCGGCCAGAGCGTCGGCTTCAAGGTGCGCTTCACCGAAAAGGGCGCGCAGGACGGCTTCATCAAGCTGATGACCGACGGCATCCTGCTCGCCGAAACACAGACTGACAAATTCCTCAACGCCTACGACACCATCATCATCGACGAGGCGCACGAGCGCTCGCTGAACATCGATTTTCTGCTCGGCTACCTGCGGCAACTGCTGCCAAAGCGGCCCGACCTCAAAGTCATCATCACCTCGGCCACCATCGATGCCGAGCGCTTCGCGTTGCACTTTCAGGATCGCCACGGCAAACCGGCGCCGCTGATCGCAGTGTCGGGCCGCACCTATCCAGTCGATGTGCTCTATCGCTCCGCCGAGAGCGAGGACGACGATGAAGAAAAGCTGGAAGAGGCCATCGCCGACGCAGTAGACGAGCTCTGGCTCAACGGCCCAGGCGACGTGCTGGTGTTTCTGCCCGGCGAACGCGAAATTCGCGAGACGCAGGACATCCTGCGCCGACGGCTGAAACCGGGCACCGAGATCCTGCCGCTGTTCTCGCGGCTTTCGGTGCAGGACCAGCAGCGCATCTTTTCTGGCTCGAACGGCCGCCGCGTGATCCTCTCGACGAACGTCGCCGAGACATCGCTGACCGTGCCCGGCATCCGCTATGTGGTGGATACGGGCCTCGCACGGCTCAACCGCTACAGCGTGAAGAACAAGGTGCAGTTGCTGCAGATCGAGAAGATCTCGCAGGCCAGCGCCAACCAGCGTGCCGGCCGCTGCGGCCGCGTCGGGCCGGGCATCTGCGTGCGGCTGTACAGCGAAGAGGATTTCAAGGCGCGCAGCGAATTCACCGATCCGGAAATCCTGCGCTCATCGCTTGCGGGTGTGATCCTGCGCCTGGCCGCGCTCGGGCTAGGCCGCGTGCAGGAGTTCCCGTTCATCGAGCCGCCGTCGAGCCGAGCGATCGCTGACGGCATCGCACAGTTGCAGGAGCTGGGCGCTTTGACCGGTGAAGCCAACGCACCGGAGCTGACCAACATCGGCCGTGAGCTGGCGCGCATCCCGGTCGATCCGCGCATCGGTCGCATGCTGATCGAAGCGAAGAAGCTCGGGGTGCTGTCCGAAGTGCTGGTAATTGCCGCAGCGCTCTCGGTGCCGGACCCTCGTGAGCGGCCCTTCGAGGCGCGCGATGCCGCCGACCGCGCGCATCAGTGGTTCAAGGACGCCAAGAGCGATTTCCTCTCGCTGCTCAACATCTGGAAATTCTTCGTCGATCTGCGCGAAGAGGGCGGTCACAAGCGGCAGGTGCAGGCTTGTCGCGAGAAATTCCTCAACTGGCTGCGGTTGCGCGAATGGCGTGATCTGCACGGGCAATTGGCGCAGACGTTGCGCGAACTGAACTGGAACACCGACGGCGAGCTGGCGAAGGAGGCTCCCTACGACGCCTTCCATCGCGCCCTGCTACCCGGCTTGCTCGGCAATATCGGCGTCAAGAGCGACGAAGGTGACTTCTACCTCGGCGCGCGCGGCATCAAATTCCATCCGTTCCCTGGCAGCGGTGTCGACAAAAAAGGCCTGAAATGGCTGGTCGCCGCCGAGCTGGCCGAGACGACACGGCTTTACGCCCGCACGCTGGCCAAGATCGACCCGGACTGGATTGAGGCGGCAGCGGGCGATGTCGTGACCAGAAATTACTTCGAGCCGAAGTGGGAGCGCGCCAGCGGTCAGGTGGTGGCCAGCGAGCGCGTTTCGCTCTACGGTCTCGCCATCGTGCCGCGCCGCCGGGTCAACTACAGCCGCATTGCGCCGGGCGAAGCGCACGAAATCTTCGCCGTGGCGCTGGCGATGGGTGAAGTGGAAACGGCAGCTGCGTTCTACGCGCACAACCTGAAGCTGGTGAAGGACGTGCAGGCGCTGGAGGACAAGGCGCGCCGCACCGACGTACTGGTGTCCGAGGAAACCATCGCCGCGTTTTACAAAGCGCGTATTCCGTCCGAAATCTCCACCCGGGCCGACCTCGAAAAATGGCTCAAGGCCGAGGATCAGGCCACGCTGTCGCCGACCGAGCGCGCCGAGCTTCGCGGCAGCCGCGACCAGTCGCTACGCCTGTCGCGTGAGCAGCTCATGCGCCACGGCGCCGAGGCGATCACTGAAGAGCAGTTCCCGAAGACGCTCAAGCTCGGAGACTTCGAGGTGCCCGTCAGCTACCGCTTCGAGCCGGGGCACATGATGGACGGCGTCACCGTGCGCTTGCCGCTGCCATTGCTCAACGCTGTGGAAGACCGTTTCGCCAGCTGGCTCATTCCGGGTCTTTGGCGTGAAAAAATCGCGGCTTACCTGAAGGCGCTTCCGAAGGCTGAGCGCGGCCGGGTGCAGCCGGTGCCGGACACCGTCACCGCGTTCCTGGAGCTCGCGACGCCACGCGAAAAGCCGCTGCCCGAGGCGCTGCTGGATTTTCTGCGCGACTATCTGAGTCTGAAATTGCCGGCCTCGGTGTGGGACCGCATCGAGTTGCCAGGCCATCTGTCGGTCAACTTCCGTGTGATGGACGGAGAGGGCAACGAGCTGGCGATGGGGCGCGATCTGGGCCAGCTGCAGCAGGACCTGGGGCAAGCGGCGCGCATGGCTTTTCAAGGCTCGGCAGCGACCGACACATCAGGCGCCGCTGTCGACATCGAGAAGACCGGCCTTACCGGCTGGACGATCGGTACCCTGCCGGAAGGTATTCCAGTCAAGCGCGCAGGGCGAAATGTCACCGCCTACCCCGCCTGTGTGGACGAGGGCGCTTCGGTTGCGGTGCGCCTGTTCGAGACGGCACAGGAGGCCGAGCGCGCGCATCGCCGGGGCGTGGTGCGGTTGATTTCGCTGGAGCTCAAGCAGCAGTTGCGCAATTGGGAGAAAGGCCCGGGGGGCTTCAACCAGAGCGCCCTGCAACTGAAGACGGCGATTGCCACCGACAAGCTGCTGGCGGATTTTCTGGCCACGCTCGCCGATCGCGCCATCATCGGCGACGACGTCCTGCCGCGCGATGAGAAGCACTACCGCGAGCAGATCGCCCGCGCCAAGCAGCGCATCCCGGTGGTTGCCGAGGCGCTCGGGCGCACGCTCACGCAGGTCGCCGATGCCTATGCCGCCCTGCAGGGCTCGCTGTTTGGCCCGGCCGTGCGCAACAAGGCCATCGTGCCGGTGCTGGCGGCGTGGCGTGACCGTCTGGTGCATCCTGGCTTCCTGGCCGCGACGCCCTGGGCACAGCTGCCGCATCTGCCCCGCTATTTGCGTGCGCTGGGCAAGCGACTCGAGAAGTATCAGACCATGCCGGAGCGCGAAACGCGGCATGCGCCGGTGCTGGCTGACTACTGGAGCGACTGGCGCGCCGAGGTCGATCGCGTCGGCGCGGCTGCTGGCGACGCTCTGCTCGATTTCCGATGGCAGATCGAGGAGCTGAATGTGTCGCTGTTTGCCCAGGAATTGAAGACGCCGTACCCGGTCTCGGCCAAGCGTCTCGACAAGGCCTGGGCCGAAATCGTGGCATCGGCGCCACGCCAGTAGGAAAGAACTGAGCAATGGGTGAACCAACGCAAGGCCACTGTGCTAGATTGTGACGTGACAAATTTCGTCACTCTGATTCTTGCGGCTATTTCTCGTTACCGTGCGCCCCGACTTCCTTGTTAACTGAATCTCCTGAAATTGCCCATGCCGACTGAAGCAGCATCCGCCGTCCCGGTCAACGCGCTATTCAACGGTTGCCGCGATCTCATGCTGCATCGCAGCAACTTGCAGCTTGCAGCGGCATTCGACCGGCTGTCGGACCTGCTGATCGACAACGCGACCAAAGCGTATGAACCGAAGCAGGTCAGCGCGTTGCTGGACGCGCGTTCGATGCTGTTGCGGCTGCGTGGCGCCATCGCTGCTTCGTTCGCCGATGAATTGACGCAACGGGCCGATGGCCGCAAGTCCTGCGCCATGCCGACGGGGGTCGAGAAAGCGGTCGAGGAACTCTCCCTGCAATCCGACGATGTGCTCGATGAATACGTGACAGCGCGGGCGCTGGCACGCTCGATCGAGAGCGCCTGTCTCGGCGAATTGCCGTCCTTTCACCAGAAAATTGCGTTGCTGAAGCGCTCACCGACGCTGAAGCTGGAAGACGATCCTTTTTCGCCGCAGTCAATTGTCAGCGCGCTGCTTTCGGCCATGCAGGCATCCGGCGAAACGACCGCGGATATCCGCCTGCAATGGCTGCGTGCGCTGTCAACGATTGGCGGGCTGGGTTTCAACGATGTGTATGCCGATCTCAACCGCTATTTGACCGATAACGGGGTCACAGTCCAGCGTCCACGTGCGGCGCAACGTCAGGGCCATGCGCCCGGTCAGGCGGCGCAGGGCGGCATGCCGGCAGGGCAGGGGCACATGGCTGGCGGAGCCGGGCAGCAGATGCCTGGTGCGGCAGGCGCGCCCATGCAATCATGGGATCAGGGCGGCTACGGGCAGGATTTTGGCGGTGCCGGCTACGGCGCCGACATGATGGGAGGCGCCCAGTTCGCTCAGTTGTCAACCCAGCCCGATGCGGCTCCGCTGCAGCAGCTCGCCAACAATCTGGTGTCGCTGGTGGAGCGACTGCAGCATGTAGTGCCAGCGATCTCGGGGGGGCCGGCTGCGGCCGATCCGTCGCTTGCCTCTGTGGTGCGTAACCGTGAGGCAATGCAGGTCAGCGCAGCGCTTGGTTTTGCGCCGAACGGCGCGTTCCGGTCGCCGCTCCTGGCAGGCGTCGACCGGCGGCTGATTGATAGCCTCACCACCATGCAGTTGAACACCGGGCAGGTGGATTTTTCCGCGCCGGCGCCGGCGCCGCGCACCGTGCTGCGCGAGGTTGTGCCGGGTTACTCATCGGGCGAGATCTCGGTGCTGGACGCAACGACCACCGAGCTCGTGGCCATGCTGTTCGATTTCGTGCTCGCTCGTCGTGAGCTGCGCGACGAGATCAAGGTGCTGTTGGGTCGCCTGCAGATTCCGATGCTGAAGGCGGCCATGGTTGACCGCGGGTTTTTCTCGCGCAAGAACCATCCGGGGCGGCAGTTGCTCAATCGCCTCGCTGACGCAGGGATCGGCTGGGCGCCGGAGGACGGCTTTGACGACCCGCTGTTCCACAAGATCCAGGAAGTGGTTGACCATATCTGTCGCGACTTCGTCGACGATCTGGGCATTTTCACTGCCGCCATGGTGGACCTTGAGCAATACATCGCCGAGCAGGAGCTGAACGCCAAGCCCTCCATCGAGGCCGAAACGGCGGAGGCCCAGGCGGCAGATCGCCACATCGCAGCGGTCCGTGAGGCGAAGGACACGGTCGACGCCCGCATCAGCCAGCACGCACTGCCCGAGCCGATCAAGGAATTCATCGAAGTTGCCTGGCAGCCGCACCTGCAGGATGCGTTGCTCGAGCGTGGCAAGGAAAGCGGCGAGTACGCCAAGGCGGTGGAGGCGCTCGACGAGCTGATCTGGAGCGTCACCCCGAAAGACCAGCCGGCCGAGCGAGCCCAGCTCAGCCAGCGGGTGCCGTCACTGGTCAAGCGGCTGCGCGAAGGGCTCAAATCGCTGTCAAATGAGACGGTTGCGCCCTTTTTTGACAAGCTCTTCGAGGTGCATTCAGGCCTGCTGCGCGGCACGACGCCGGAGTACACGCCACCTGTCGAAATCCCGGAAGCGAGCAACGACACCGCCTTCGATCCGTTCCGCGAGCTGGTCAAGCAGATGGAACGCAACCAGTGGATCGAAATGAGCGATGAGAAGGGCGCACTGACCTACGCCAAGCTTGCGTGGGTCAGTCCGCAAGGAACGACCTACCTGTTCACCACCCGCCATGGCCGCAAGGCCGCGTCGTTGTCACCTGAGGAACTGGCTGAGTGGTTCCGCACTGACAAGGCACGCATGATCGAGTCGGAGCCGATCGTTGATCGCGCGCTGGCAGGCATGTTCCAGACCGCCACCGGCTAGGCGACCACCCGTCGCTGCATTTCTGTGGTGCCCGAGCTCGGAGTAATCATTGCCGGCGATTTTGCGCTGGCCACCGGTGCTGACCGGCACTTGCCGTTTTTGACGCGTGAGCTGGCGGCCAGCACGGGCGGTGCCGCTCGCGTGGCATGGGCGTGGCTGGTTCCGGCTGACCCAGTGGCTATTGCAGCGGCCTTACATGAGGCGTGGTTGCGCCCCCAGCTGGTCGCCTGCTTTGGTGGGCTCGGTGAGGGAAGTGATGATCACGTCCGCGCGGCGCTGGCAGCGTTGCAGGCGGGGCGAATCGAAGTGGGATTGGCGCCGCACGTCGCCAGCGCGGCCGATGGTGTCGTATCGGCTGGCAACATCGCCTGCTTTTCCGGTCACCCGGAGCGGGCGCATCCGCGCTTTCGTGACTGGTGGCGCGCGCAGGCGGGCATGCGCGACGCCATAGCGGAAGCCGTGACCGAAACACTGCCGTGGCCGTTGCCGGAATCAGCACTGAGGCAGGCTGCCCGCAGCACGGTCGCCCGCGCGCATCCGCAAGTGCGTCAGCACATCGGCGCCGCAGCCGACGGCGCGCCGCGCCTCGTTTTTACTGCTGGTAGTCGCGGCAAGGCGCAGGCAGCGCGCAAGGCGCTGCAGCGCCTGCTGGCGGGTGGCAGTTAGGCACGCGACGCCAGTCCGCGAACCAGATCACCCACAAATCCAGGCCCGCGATACAGCATGCCGGTGTAGATCTGGATCAGGCTGGCGCCGAGATCGAGCTTGCGCGCGGCGTCTGCCACCGACATGATGCCGCCGACGCCGATGACCGGCACCCGACCGTTCGTCGCCTTCACCACCTGCGCCAGCACGGCGTCGGCACGCTGCGTCAGCGGCGCGCCACTCAAGCCACCGGCCTCCTGGGCGTTCGCGTGGCCTGCCACGCCGTCGCGGCGGATGGTGGTGTTGCTGGAAATGATGGCATCGGCACCGGCCTCGATGATGGCGTCAACGACGTCGGCGATGATCGCGTCATCGAGATCCGGCGCAATTTTCACCGCGATTGGCCGGCGGCGACCATGCAGGCGGGCGAGCGTGCGGCCTTCGTCGGTGAGCGTCCTGACCAGCGCGGCGACCGAATCTGGCGCCTGCAGATCGCGCAGATTCTTGGTGTTCGGCGACGAGATGTTGATGGTGACGTAGTCGGCCGTGGTGTACACGGCCCGCAGCGCCAGCAGGTAGTCGTCGGCGGCACGCTCGATCGGGGTGACTGCGTTCTTGCCGATGTTGACACCGACCGGCACCGTGGTGTCGCGCGTCTGCAAGCGCTTCAGGGCATCGTCAACGCCGCCGTTGTTGAAGCCCAGACGGTTGATCAGCGCCTCATGCTCGGGCAGGCGGAACATGCGCGGCTGCGGGTTGCCGGGTTGTGGTTTGGGCGTGAGCGTGCCCACTTCGATGAAGCCAAATCCCAGTTGCGCCAGTCCGCGCAGATGCTTCGCGTCCTTGTCCAGCCCGGCTGCGAGACCCACGCGATTGGGAAAACTCAGGCCCATCACGGTGACCGGCTTCGGCGGCGGCAGATAGCCAGCCCACACGCGGGCGAGTCCGAGCGAGGCCTGGGCGTCGAGTGCCGCGAAGGCGGCACAGTGGGCGGCCTCAGGGTCAAGCGCGAACAGGAAGGGGCGGAATAGCGAGTAACTCATGCCGCTATTATCTCTGCCATGTTGCGCCCGTCTTCTGCGATTGCTGCCGCCCTTGCGCTGGCGGCTCAGTGTCTCGTTGTTTCACCTGCTGCCGCGCAGGATTTTCGAGATCGGCCCGAGGTCGCGGCACTCAAGGCCGAGCTGGTGGCGGAGCATGGCTTTGATGCGGCGTCGCTTGATGCCACGTTCGCCAAAATCCGGCGCCTCGATCGCGTGGTCGCGCTGATGGACGCGCCGATCCGGGCGCCAACACCGTGGCACATCTACTGGCCGCGGCACATTGGTGGCGACCGCCTGCAGCGTGGCAGCGAGTTTCTGCGCGCCAACCGCGCGAGCTTTGAATCGGCGGCGCATGCCTACGGCGTGCCGGAGCATGTGATCGCGGCAATCATCGGCGTCGAGACCGTGTATGGCCGTATCACCGGCAATTTCCGCGTCGTCGATGCGCTGGCCACGCTGGCGTTCGACTATCCGCGCAGGGCGGATTTCTTTCGCGGTGAATTGAAGGATCTGCTGCTGCTGGCACGCGAGCAGAATAAGTCGCCGTTCGACTTCACTGGCTCGTTTGCCGGCGCGATGGGCTGGCCGCAATTCATGCCGGGCAGCTACCGGCGCTGGGCGGTGGATTTTGACAACGACCAGAAGATCGACCTCTGGAATTCGCCGGCGGACATCATCGGCTCGGTGGCGTCATTCCTGTCGGGGCACGGCTGGCAGCGCGGCGAGCCAGTGATGTTGCCGGTGGCCAAACCGTCGGCGGAAATCATCGCGACGTTTGACGGCGGCTTGGCACCGCGCAAACCGCTGAAGGACTATCTCGCCGCCGGCGTCAGGATCACGGCGAAGGACAGTGACGTCACGCTACCCGCCGACGACGCCCAGGTGGGCCTGATCTCGCTGGATCGTGCCGACGGCAGCGACGAATACTGGCTCGTCTTCGAGAATTTCTACGTGATCACGCGCTACAACCGCTCACGGATGTACGCCTCCAGCGTGTGGTCACTGGCGTACGCGCTGAGGGGCGTCCTCACCAAGCCGGCCAAGGCATCCTGAACGCTTGTCGAGGCGTATTTCGCGCAATTGACTTTTTGCGGAAAGCCCCATTCCGATTGGGCTAAGGGCAACGAATAAGCAAAAGTCGACTTTGCCTGCTTTTTGGTGCTGAGCCCTTGCTGAATCGTGCTTTCAGCCCGGAGCTATTAACGTAGCGGCGCCTAAACCGCCGCCGGATTGGCCAACCCAAATCGCGTCAGATCGACGGCTGGCTTCGGATTCCAGCCTGGCGCCTGATGCTCGGCAACCACGTTGGTGTAAATCCCGCCGCGCACGTTCCAGCGGGCGGTGACGCGGGCGAAGCGTGGCGCGATGGTGGCGACGATCTTGTCCAGCACGTCGTTGGTGACCTTCTCGTGGAAGGCGCCGATGTCGCGGAAGCTCCACATGAACATTTTCAGCGCCTTCAGCTCGATGCAGGTGGCGTCGGCGATGTACTCGATCGTGAAGTGCGCGAAGTCCGGCTGGCCGGTCAGCGGGCAGTGGCAGGTGAACTCGGGAATCTGGATGTGAATCAGATAATCCCGGCCCGGATGCGGATTCGGGAAGACATCGAGGTGCGTTTGCGGCGCGGAGGGGTTCGAAGGTTGACGTTCAGACATGTTTTTCTTGCAATTTCAAAGGCTTAGGTGGCGCGGTGCAGCACCTATAATCGACTGGATTTTATCGCTGGGCGCGACGCGGCTGTCCGGTTCCCGCTGCTCACTGTTCTCCGCTCACTGCTCACCTGTCCCAACGCTCAATGCGCCTTACATCGATCAAACTTTCCGGGTTCAAGTCGTTCGTTGACCCGACCACCATTGCACTGCCCGGTCAGCTCGTCGGCATTGTCGGCCCCAACGGCTGCGGCAAGTCCAACGTGATTGACGCCGTGCGCTGGGTGCTGGGCGAAAGCAAGGCGTCCGCGCTGCGCGGCGAATCGATGGACGACGTCATCTTCAACGGTGGCGGCGAGCGCAAGCCCGTCGCACGCGCCAGCGTGGAGCTGGTGTTCGACAACGCCAGCGGCCGTGCTGCCGGGCAATGGAGCCAGTACGCCGAGCTGTCGGTGAAGCGCGTGGTGCAACGCGATGTCGGCTCCAGCTACTACATCAACAATCAGGCGGTGCGGCGTCGCGACATTCTCGACGTGTTCCTTGGCACCGGCCTCGGCCCGCGCGCCTACGCGGTGATCGAGCAGGGCATGATCTCGCGCATCATCGAGGCCAAGCCGGAAGAGCTGCGCGTGTTCCTCGAAGAGGCCGCAGGCGTCTCGCGCTACAAGGAGCGGCGCAAGGAGACCGAAGGTCGCCTCGGCGATACTCGCGAAAACCTCGCCCGTGTGCACGACATCCAGACCGAGTTGACCTCGCAGGTGGAGCGCCTGGAAGGCCAGGCCAAGATTGCCGCGCGCTATCGCGAGCTGGAAAAAGAAAAGCTCGAAAGCCAGGCTCTGCTGTTTGCGCAGCGGCGCGAAGAGGCCGTCAAGCAACGTGAGTCCGCCGTGCGCGTGCTCGGCGAGAACGAAACTGCGCTGCTCGCGAAAGAAACTGAAGTGCAGGCGCTGGCGACGCAGCTCGAAGGACTGCGCCAGGACGTTTTCACCAAGAATGACGCGCAGCACACGGCGCAGGGCGCGTTCTACGAGATCAATTCCGAAGTCACGCGTATCGAGCAGCAACTCTCGTTCGAGCGTGATCGTGCGCAGCGCGTGGCGCAGGAAGTTGCGCAGCGACAGGCGCGCCTTGCCAACGCACAGGAGCAGGCCGGGCAGCTCGACGAGGCGCTGGCCGAGGCGAACGATGCGGTCGCCGTTGCTGCCGCGAAGCACGTAGAACAGAAAGAATTCGTCGATACCGCCGGCACTGCGCTGCCGCTGGCAGAGACGGCGTTGCGCGCGGCGTCCACCGCGCTCGCCGATGTGCAGCAGGCGATCAACGCGATCGACAGCGAAGCCCAGCTTTCGCAGCTCAAGAAGTCCACCACCGAGAAAAGCATTGCCCAGTTGCAGGCGCGCCAACTTCGTCTCACCCAGGAGCGCGAACGCCTGAATGCGCCGGAGGACGCCGAGCTGATTGCCATCGATGAGCAGCTTGAGGGCGAGCGCGCCGAGCTCGAAGCTGCCGAGCAGACGGCGCAGGAGGCCGAGGCCGCAGCTACTCATGCTGACGAAGAGCGTGCGCATCGCCGCGCTGAACTTGATGTCGCCCAGCGCAAGCTCGGTGAGCTGCGGGCACGCGAGAATGCCATCGGCAGCGTACAGGCCAAGTTCGGCAATCGTGGTGAAGGCCAGTTGCAGCGCTGGCTCGACGAGCACCAGATTCGCGGCGACAAATTCTGGTCGAAACTCAAGGTGGATGCCGGCTGGGAAGACGCGGTTGAGGCCGTGCTTCGGGATCGCCTGAACGCATTGCCGGTTGCGTCGCTCGAAGAAGCGATGCGCTTGCCGGTGCCGCCCGCGCGGCTGACGGTATTTGCTGGCCATAGCGCAGCCACGGCATACGCTCACGAGCACGCACTGGCCTCGCACGTCCGCGCCGACGACCCGGCCATCGCATCCGCGGCGGCGCACTGGCTGCATGGCGTGCGGGTTGCCGAGACGACAGCCGATGCGCTGGCGGTACGGGCTTCGCTCGCAAGCGGCGAGGTAATCGTCACCCGTGAGGGCCATCTGGTCGGTGCCAACAGCATCACCTGGTTTGCCCCGGACGAAGCGGTACATGGCGCCATGGCGCGGCAACGCGAGCTCACCGAAATTGCGGCCCATCTGAGCGACGCGCAAGCTGCGGCCAGCAAGGCCGAGACGGCTTTTGCCCATGCCGACAAGCGCTATCAGGACCTGCGCGTGCAGGCCACGCAGCAGCGCGGCGCCATTGTCAGCGTGCAGCGCCGTGTGCACAACCTCGAAGTCGAGCGACTGCAGATCGAGCAGGCGCGCGCGCAGGCGACTGAGCGCACCAAACAGATTTCCGACGAACTTGCCGAGATCGGCGAATCCATCGCCGCCGAGCAGGAGCATGTGCAGTCGCATGTCGAAGCGCTTGCGATTGCTGACGAAAAGCGGGGAGCGGCCCACGCCGACCGTGAGATCAAGCGCGGCGTGCGCAATGAAGCGGATGTCGCGCTGGTCAAGGCACGCGAGGCTTTGCGCGGCGCGGAAATCGCGCTGCGCGACGCCATGTATGGCGAGCGTGCCGCGCAAGAGCGCGTGCAGGATCTGTCGCGCCGCATCGCGGCCAACCAGCAACAGATCAAGGAGCTCGACGCTGATGTCGCGCGACTCTTGACTGAGCAGAGCAGCATCCTGCTGACGCCGCTGGAAGAAGGCTTGCAATCGCAACTGAATGTTCGCGTCGAACGCGAAGCCACACTGAAAGCGGCGCGCGAGGCGGTGGATGCCGCCAACGCGGCGCTGCGCGAGGCCGACGAGCAACGCCTGAAGCTCGAGCAGGAGCTGGAGCCGATCCGCAAGAAGATTGAGGATGCACGCCTGCGGCAGAACTCCGCCGAGGTCAATCTCGCGCAGTTCGAGGAGCAGTTGGCCACGCTCAAGGTGGATGCCGAATGGCTCACCCAGGCGCTGGAAAAGGCGCCGCGTGCAGCCGAGCTGCAGCGCACGGTGGCGCGGGTTGACGGCGAGATCGCCCAGCTGGGTGCCGTGAACCTGGCTGCGCTCGAAGAGTTGCAGCAGGCCTCCGAGCGCAAGCTTTACCTCGACGCGCAGGCAGGCGATCTGGCCGAGGCGGTGCAGACGCTGGAAGACGCGATCCGTCGCATCGACCGCGAAACCCGCGCGCAGTTGCAGGACACCTACAACAAGGTCAACGAGCAATTCGGCCGCCTGTTCCCGACGCTGTTCGGCGGTGGTCACGCCAAACTGGTGCTGACTGGTGAGGAAATCCTCGACGCCGGTATCCAGGTCGTCGCGCAGCCGCCCGGCAAACGCAATGCGTCGATCCATCTGCTGTCCGGCGGCGAAAAGGCGCTGACCGCGACGGCGCTCGTGTTCGCGCTGTTCCAGTTGAATCCGGCACCGTTCTGCCTGCTCGATGAGGTTGACGCGCCGCTGGATGACCCGAACACCGAGCGCTTCTGCCGTCTTGTGCGCGAGATGTCGGCTGCGACACAATTCCTCTTCATTTCGCACAACCGCATTGCTATGGAGATGGCGGAGCAATTGATTGGTGTCACGATGAATGAACCGGGGGTTTCACGCATCGTCGGAGTTGACGTGTCGCAGGCCATGCGCATGGCGGAGGCCGCCTAAGTGCCGCTGCGATACCTGCTCACGTCGAACCGCTGCAGTCAGGGAGCGCGACGTTGAATTCGCTGCAAATCGGTCTGATCGCCATCGGCGCTTTTGTCGTGGCATTGTTGTTCGTCTGGCACTGGTGGCAGACCAGACGGCTCGGGCGTCGTGACCAGAGCGCAAAACCTGATCTGTCAAGTTCGCGCGGCACGAGAGAGGACGATGGAGCCCCGCTCTTGACTGACGTCGAGGAGCCGGCAATAACTGCCCCACGCGCCACGCTGCCTGGACGAGCGGAGCCGACGCTGGATCCGGCGGTTGCGCAGGCATGGGAGCCCCGCGTCCGCCTGGAACCGGATGATCCGCCGACCGCGATCGAGCCAGAGGAGCTGCCGCCGGATACGGGGGTAGCTGCAGACACGCCGCCTCCCGCAAGTTCCGGGGTTACCCAGCACAGTGGAGAGGCAGAACCCGCCGCTGCGCCGCGTACGCGTCTGCAATCCGAGTGGCCGTTCGACGAGCGCCTGCACGTGCACGCCTCGGTCGTCAATCTGACCGGCGGCCCGTTTGATGCCGCTCCCTTTGTGGCGGCGGCGGGTCGCGCAACGGCGTGGGTGCGACTGTTCCGGCAAAGCCCGTGGGACATGTTTGATCCAATGCACGTCGGCTCGGTGCAGCAGCTGGTGCTGGCACTGCCGCTGGCGTCACGGGCGGGTCCGATTGAGGCTTCCGATATTGATGCCTGGCGTTTTGCATTGACTGAGCTGGCCACGGCGCAAGGTGCCGAGGCGCAGTTTCATGGCTTTCGCGACGGCCCTGCGCGCGCGGTTGAACTCGACAGCTTCCTTGCCGCTGTGGACATCATTCCGGCCGCCTATCTGGTCAAGAAGGATGGTGGCCAGTGGCCCGGCACCAAGCTGCGCGGCACCCTGGAGGCCAATGGCTTCCGCCTGCAGTCAGATGGCCGCTTTGCCTACCATGAGGTTGAATCCGACGCGGTGATCTTTCACGCGGTTGATGGCTTCGAGCGGCCGTTCACGCCCGAGCGGTTGCGAACTGAAAACATCGCTGCGCTGCGCTGCGTGCTGGAGCCGGTGCGGCTGACACAGCCGCTGGCTCGGTTCGACGTTTTCCGGCAGAGCCTGCGAGCGCTGTCAAAGCTGCTGGGCGCCGATCTCAAGACCAGCGAAGGTGCAGCGCTCGACGAGGCTGAATTCGCAGCGATGCGCGACGAAGTGAAGACCGCAATGGATGCGCTGGCTGGCGCCGGCATCGAGCCGGGCTCGGACACTGCACGCTCACTGTTTGGCTGAGCAGGGCGCTGCCATGTTCGCCGCCGAAGCCGATTTCAAGCGCGCGCAGACGTTGCGCGAGCAACTTGTCGAGGCGAACCACCAGTATTACGTCGCGCTCAACCCGGACCCAGCGAAAAGCATCACCGACGCCGAGTACGACCGCTTGTTTCGTGAGCTGCAGGCGCTGGAGGCGCAGTTCCCGGAGTTGCAGACGCCGGATTCGCCGACGTTGCGCGTGGGGGGCAAGGCGCTCGATGCGTTTCCGACGGTGCGCCACGCGGTGCCGATGCTGTCGATCCGCACCGAGACCGACACCACGGTCACAGGCGCGATGGCGTTTGACGCGCGGGTGCGCCGCGAGCTGAAACTGACCGAGAGCGATCCGCCGGTGGACTATTTCGCCGAGCTCAAGTTCGACGGCCTCGCGCTCTCGCTGCGCTACGAAAATGGCTTGCTCGTGCGCGCGGCCACGCGTGGCGACGGCGAGATCGGTGAAGAGGTCACCGAGAACGCTCGAACCATCAAAAATGTGCCGCTGCGCTTGCGCACCGACTCCCCTCCGCCGGTGCTCGAAGTGCGTGGCGAGGCGCTGATGACGCGGGCCGACTTTGATCGCTACAACGAGAAGCAACGTGCGGCGGGGTTGCCGACGCTGGTCAACCCGCGCAATGGCGCGGCGGGCAGCATCCGTCAGCTAGATCCCAAGCTCGCTGCACAACGGCCACTGACGTTTTTCGCGTATGGCCTGGGCGAAGTGCAGGGTTGGGATTTGCCGCCCACACAGGCGGGTGTGCTCGATGCGCTGGCCGCGCTGGGGCTGCCGGTGAATGACCGCCGCCGCGTGGTGCAAGGCGCCGACGCCCTCGCGGCCTTTCACACCGAGGTTGGCGCCGCCCGTGACGGCCTGGGCTTCGATATCGACGGCGTCGTCTACAAGGTCAATCGCCGTGACTGGCAGGAGCAGCTTGGCTTCGTGACCAGAGAGCCGCGCTGGGCTGTTGCCCACAAGTTTCCTGCGCAGGAGGAGACGACTAAAGTGCTGGCGATCGAGGTGCAGGTTGGGCGTACCGGCGCGATCACCCCGGTGGCCCGGCTGGAACCGGTGTTCGTGGGTGGTGTAACGGTATCGAATGCCACGTTGCATAACCTCGACGAAGTGCGGCGCAAGGACGTGCGCGTGGGCGACACCGTGGTCGTGCGCCGTGCGGGCGACGTGATTCCCGAAGTGGTTCGCGCAGTCGTTGAACAGCGGCCCGCGGATACGGTCGAATTCGAGCTGCCCACGCAATGCCCCGAATGCAACTCGGTGGTCGAGCGGCCTGAGGGTGAAGCCATTGCGCGCTGCACCGGCGGCATGATCTGCCCGGCGCAACGTAAAGGCATGTTGCTGCATTTTGCGCAGCGGCGTGCACTGGACATTGAGGGCTTGGGCGACAAACTGGTGGAGCAACTGGTTGACGGCAATCTGGTGCATGAAGCGGCGGACCTTTTTGGTCTTACGCGCGAGCAGCTTGCGGCGCTCGACCGCATGGGTGAAAAATCTGCGACCAGTATCGTGAGTGCGCTGGCGACAGCACGCAAGGCCGAGCTGCACCGCTTCATTTTCGCGCTGGGTATCCGTCACGTTGGCGAGACCACGGCGAAGGATCTCGCGCGCCACTTCGGTTCCATCGAGGCGCTGATGGCTGCTGATGAAAATGCGCTGCTTGCCGTGCGTGACGTGGGGCCAATTGTTGCTGCCAGCATCGCGCATTTCTTCGCCAACGAGAAGAACCGCAACGCAGTCGGGCGCCTGCTCGCCTGCGGCTTCGAGTTCGCCCCGGTGGCGACACCGGTGGCCGCGAGCGCTGACAGTCCGATCGCAGGCAAGACGTTCGTGCTGACCGGTACGCTGCCCACGCTCAAGCGCGACGAAGCGAAAGCGATGATCGAAGCGGCCGGCGGCAAGGTCTCTGGCTCGGTGTCCAAAAAGACGCACTACGTCGTTGCGGGCGCGGAAGCTGGCAGCAAGCTTGACGACGCGCAGAAGCTTGGCATCCCGGTGCTGCAAGAATCCGAATTTCTTGATCTCATCAAATCCTCGACCTGAATTTGCCCGCGATGACTCAAATCCGTAAAGCTGTCTTCCCCGTCGCCGGTCTCGGCACCCGCTTTTTGCCTGCCACCAAGGCGATGCCGAAAGAGATGCTGACTGTCGTCGACAAGCCGCTGATCCAGTACGCCGTGGAAGAAGCGGCGGCGGCGGGTATCACCGACATGATCTTTGTGACCGGCCGCAACAAGCGCGCCATCGAGGATCACTTTGACCGCGCCTACGAGCTGGAGAACGAGCTGGAACGCGCTGGCAAGCAGGCGCTGCTCGACGAGCTGCAGGCGTCAATTCCGTCCAACATCAATTGCATCTTTCTGCGCCAGGGCGATGCGCTCGGCCTGGGCCATGCGGTGCTCTGCGCGCAGCCCGTGGTCGGTGATGAACCGTTCGCAGTGATCCTCGCCGATGAGCTGATTCGAGCCACCGACAGCGGCCCCGGTGCGCGCGGCTCCACGGCGCAGCTCGCCGATGTCTACACGCGGCTGTGCGGCGCCGGTAACGGTGGCGGTGGCGTGATCGGCGTCAACTACATGCCGGGCGATTCGATCCAGCGTTACGGTGCCATCAAGATCGCCGATACCGTCAAACATCCCGACGGCGACGCCATGCGTCTGGCCGCGTTCGTCGAGAAGCCGAAACCCGCCGAGGCGCCCTCGCAGTTCGGCGCCATCGGCCGCTATGTCCTGCCGGCATCCATCTTCGCGCATCTCAAGCAGATCAAGCGCGGCAGTGGCGGCGAGATTCAACTCACGGACGCCATCGCCACCCTGGCGGCGGTCGAACCTGTCTACGCGGTGGAAACGGTGGGCCGTCGATATGACTGCGGTACCAAGCTTGGCTATCTCGAAGCCACCGTGAAACTCGGGCTCGAACGTCCAGAGTTCAGCGCGGAATTTGCGGCGATCCTGAAACAGCTTTCGCTGTAAAGCCCAATATCAACGCGGCTTACAGGCAGCTTCAGCCAGAACTCGACTATCGATGGTTTCTGCTTTCAAGCCCAATTGAAACGGGCTTTTCAGTCAAAAGCTGTCACTTTCCAGCAAGCATTTTTTCGTCGCCGAGCCGGCGGCTGAAGACGAAAAGCGCAACCGCACAGATCGCGGCGGGGATGACGATCATTGCCAGCCAGTCGCTGCTGGTGATGGTCTCTGAGCGCAACACCTTGCTGAGCACGGCGTATTGGCCGTTGACTGGCACCCATTTGTCCCACCACGGCGCCTTGGTCTGACGGAAGAAGCTCATCAGCGGCAAAAGGCCGATCATCGAGACACCGAACTGCAGCGAGCTCTGTGCTTCCTTGGCGGTTTTGCCGGCGGCGCCGAAGGCGAGCAGCACCGCAGGCACCATGAAGGCGAACGGCACCAGCACGGCCATGAAGCCAGCGTACTCACGCAGGCCAAAGCTGAACGGCAATCCAAGGCGGTCAATCGGCACCACCTGCAGCGCCAGCACGAAGCCAAGCAACGATACCGACACCGCGATCAGGTTGACGCCGCTGACGGCCAGCCACTTGCCGATCGTGAGTTCGGGTACTGTGACGGGCGTGGCCAGCAGCGGCTCCAGTGTCTGCCGTTCGCGCTCGCCCGCCGTGACGTCAAGCGCGGCAGCGATGGCGCCCATCAGGCCGGCGAAGAGCGCGTAAAAGCTCATGATCTGCAACATCCGTGAACCTTTTTGCTCCGCCGTGGCGAGATCAAGGTCGTCGAGTTGCACTGGCCGGGCGACCTGCGGGGCGACGCCGCGCAGAATCAGTCGTTCGTTGCCCACGTATTCCGCCCAGCTGCGCACCGCGCGAGCCAGCCGGCTGGCCACCGGTGCCGAACGGTCGCGGCTCGATTCGGTGACCAGGGTGATGCGCGCGGCACGACCGCTGGCATAGGCGGCGGCGAAGTCTGGATCAATCACCAGCACAGCATCGAGATCTCCGGATTTGACCCGCGCTTCGTAATCCGCCGGATCGGCCTCGACCTTGATGCCGCCGCGCTCCAGAAAGCGCACCAGATCGGGCGCGAATTGGGCGTTGACAATCGGTGCGGTGACTTTTTCGATGCGCTCGGTGACTGATTGCGCGACGAAGTAAATCATCCCCACCACCAGCGGGCCGGAGATTGCGACTGCGAACAGTCCCCAGAAGATGCTCTTGCGGTCGCGCAGCAGATCACTGAACTCTTTGCGTGCGACCAGCAACAGTCGTGTCAGGCTGAACATTGAATTTTGCTTGCTGTTGCTCATGCGAAGAGCCCTTCCTCGCTGCCGATCAGTTTGACGAAGGCGTCTTCCAGCGATGACAGTCCGGTCGCTGCCAGCGCCTCATCGGGCGTACCGTTGAACACCACGGTGCCTTTGTCGATGATCACTACCCGGTCGCAGAGCGCAGCGACCTCCTGCATGATGTGGCTGGAAAACAGCACGCATTTGCCCTTGTCCCGCAGACCACGGATCAAGTCGCGCATGCTGCGGGTGGACATGATGTCGAGACCGTTGGTCGGTTCGTCAAGCAGCACCGTTTGCGGGTCGTGCACCAGCGCGCGGGCGATTGCTACCTTCATGCGCTCACCCTGCGAGAAGCCCTGTGTGGGTCGGTCAGCGAGAGCATGCAGACCAAGCTCGTCGATCAGCGTGTCGGCGCGCTGCCGTGCTTCGCTTTCGGCAAGGCCGTGCAGGCGGCCGAAGTAGGCGATGTTCTCGCGCGCCGTCAGCCGCCAGTAGAGGCCTTTGGCATCGCCCAGCACGCCCAGGCGCCGACGCACTTGCGCACGGCCCTGCGCGATGTCGTGGCCGTCGATGCGGGCGCTGCCGCTGTCGGGGGTCAACAGGGTGGACAGCATGCGCAGCGTGGTGGTCTTGCCGGCACCGTTGGGGCCGAGCAGACCGGTTACCTCGCCATCGCGGGCGACGAAGCTCACATCGTTGACGGCAGTGACGCGACGGGTGGTGGAGCGCAGGGCGAAGGCGGAGCGCCGCTCACGCACTTCAAACTGCTTGCAGAGGGCGGTGACCTCGATCATGGCCTTGCCTCCAGCGGCGACACGTAGAACAGCGGTGGCGGCAGCTTCAGATCGGCTTCGCAGTTGTCCTTTGCTGCAGCGATGTCACCCGCCTCGACGAACTTGACGATCACGCGGCGCAGGCAGGGTAGCGGCGACACGATGTGGCCCGAGTTCGGTACAACGATGTGTCTGCTGCGCGCGAGTGTTTTCGCGGCCAGTTCGGCTTGTGCAGGCGGCGTCACCGGGTCCGCGGCGCCTGAGAGCAGGAGGACAGGTGCATCGCCGGTGGTGGGTTCAAAGAATTCCGGTGCGACCTTGCCGTGCGGCAAGTCCTTGCAGAAGCTGTAGAACAGATCGGTCAGCGCCTGAAAACGCGGATTGGGCGCCGGGCTGCGGCCCAGCATGTCCTCGGCGCACATCACCGCGAAGCGCTGCGCCACGGCAATATCACCCTCCGTTATTGAGCTGGCCGCCAGTGTGCTGAGTAAGGGGGCGAAGTTACTCTGCGCTGCCTGACCCAGTAGCGCTGGAATCAATCGCGCGCTCTCCGGCTTGTAGAGCAGGGGCCACAGCAGCGACATCAGCTTGCGGTCGCTCATCACGCCCTGTAGTGGCTTGCCGGTGGCCGGATGCGGCAGGCTGACCGTCGGCGGTTTGCTGCGCAGCTCAGCCAGCAGGCGGTCAAACGCTGCGAGCGCATTGGGGTAGGCCTTGTTGCAGCCCTTGGATGCAGTGCAGGCAGCGAGCACGGCGCGCAATTGCGCCTCCGACGTCGCCAGCGCATCGTCCGGCAGCCGCAGGGTGGTGGGCGCAACGCCATCGAGAACAGCCGTACGGATGCTCGCCGGGTGGCGCTTCAGGTAGCGTAGCGCCACGCGCGAACCATAGCTCCCCCCCCAGACGTTGATACGCACGTGTCCCAGCGCCTTGCGCACTGCTTCCAGATCATCGATGTAGTCGTCGGTGCGATGCGCTGCCGGGTTGCCTTGCAGCGTTGCCAGGCAACCCGCCCACTCCGCACGCTCGGCCCCGTCGGCCGTCGAGAAGGCTGCGGTGATCGGGTCGGCTTTCGAGGTGTCGGCCGAAGGCGATTTGCAGGTCAGCGTTTTGCTTTTGCCCGTGCCACGCTGGTCAACCAGCACGATGTCGCGCTTCTTGCGCAAATCCGACAGTGCCGCCACCAGCGGCCCGATGTCACTGGCTGCCTGCCCGGGACCACCGGCGAAGAAGTACACCGGATCGGGCTCGGCCTTTCGCGCCAGCGCTGGCAGCACGGCGACGTGAATGCGGATCGTCTTGTCCGCATTGACCGCGCTTTCGGGCACCGCGAACTGCGCACAACGTACCGCCGTATCAATGCCACGCAGGCGGCAACTGCTGAATTCAATGGTGGGTGAGGCGGCCGTGGCCGGAGCGGCGATGACGGTGGCAAGTGCCAGCCCGATGATGCGGACGTATGCCGTCCGGCGAATGGGCGCCAAGTGCGGGCTGTCGCTGCCAACTGTTCGCAAGGATGAAAGGGTCTGCTTCATGACTGCAAAGCGTAGCAGTCGAACGCGCTCCGCTCGCGTTGATGTGACCGGTTGCGACCAGTAGCGATGGATGGTGTCTGCCCGGCGCGAGCGGAAACGACTGCGCGGTGCTAGCGGGTATTTTCGGCGGCGCGCCGGACCTCATCGAGGAACTTCTGCCCGGTGCTGGCGCCGAGATGGCGGTCCAGTGTCTGCCGGATTTCGGTGATGGCCTGCCGCAGTTCGCGAGAATCGCGGCAACGCTCGATGCGTGCTGTCATCGTGTCAGCGCCCGGGCCGAGAAGTTCATGCAGCATGCGCACGGCCGTGCGCCGCACGGCCTGCACCTGCGCCTCGGTGGGCTCGGGGGCAGTGTCGGCCGCTGCGGTTTGTGCCATCTGGGCGGCGACACTAACGCCGCTGTCGGACGCGATCAGAGCCTGGGACTCGAGCTCTGCAATCAGAAAATCGATCTCCGAACCGCGCACAAACGTGGCGAGCCTTGAGACCGGCGTATTGCCGTCGATCAGGATCAGCAGGCGGCGCAGCTCGGCACGCAGCCCCAGGTCGCGTGTTTGCACTTCATGCATGCCGGCGTCAGTTTTTCGGTAGACAGTATTTGGATTGAGCATGCCAGCCTCCCGGCGAACCCCTCTGAAACGCATCTTTTCGCCCGACTTTCCTGCAATGCTCCGGTTGCACGCGGCATGAAGTGTCGGCTGCGATGTCGAGGGACCACACGGTGTCAGTCTTTTTACAAGTTAAGCACAAATTGCATATGGTTGGGAAGAATAGCGCCGCACCGCAGGCGGCTGACAGATGCCGGCGATGATGCAGGTGGCAAACTTCCGTGGCGAAGCTCAGGGAGCGCTGCCGCGAAGGGATATTTGCCCTGCGACCTGAGGGTGCCCAAGGTCGATGTACGCCCCGGCGCCGCCCGAGCCCCAGCGCCGCGCCAGATCGCGATAGTGCGGCGAGAATGGATTGCCCGATTGTCCCGTGGAATAGATGATGGTGGCCGCATTGGCGTCGGCCACCGACAGGTCATACACGGCGCGCAGGCTGGCCGCGAATTCATTGGCGAAGGGATCCGGGTCGCGCCCGCGCACCTTGCCGACCATCACCGAATAGGTGTCGCCGCTCGTCGGCGTGCGGATCTCGAACAGCTCCTTGAGCACTGGGACGTTGGAGAACGGCCGATGCTCGCTGCGCGCGAAGTGGGTGGTATCCCAGCGCCAGGTGTTGACGTCCTTGCCGTGAGTGGCCTGCAGCGCGTCCAGCGCAGCGTCGAATGCGGCAGCGACGACGTCATCGCAGCTCTCTTTGGCGGGTGTGGTGCTGTCGTCGCACCAGTAGGCGTCGTTGCGTGCAAGTACGCCGTTCAGTGCAGTGCGGAAATCGCGGCGGCCGAAGATCGCGTTGAACAGCGTTTTCCCCATGTCGTCGGCAAAGGCGCGGCGAGTCGTCTCGCGGGCCCAGCTCCAGTAGACCAATGTAGCAACAGCCGGGTCGTATTGCGAACTGGTCAGCGGCTCTTTCTCGAAATGCTTCAGCGCACGCAGGGCATCGGCAGCCAGCGGGTGCTTTGATGTGATTTTTGGCAACCACTTCAAGAGCGGCATGTCATGCGTGTGCTTCAGGTCGTGCTGGATTTCGCGCAGGCTTTGCGCATCGTGCTTCGGCCTGGCAGCGAGCAGCTCCTCGATGCGCTGCTTGCGACCCGCGTGCGCCCATTCGCCGCTCAGATAGTGCGGATAGTTGTCGCCGTGAATGCGCTGGTTGGCGGTGGCCAGGAAGCTGTCTACTGACTGCTGTGGCAATTTTTCGTAAGGCAGATAGCCAGACCAGTCGTACTTCGCGTCCCAGCCAGGTACCGGCGCGATGCCGTTGATGTCGTTCTCCGGCTTGCGAACGGGTACCCGACCCGCGGCGATGAATGCGGTGTTGCCCTGAGTGTCGGCCATCACCACGTTCTGCTGTGGGGCGACGTGGTGACGCAGCGCTTCCTTGAGTTCGGCGACGGTCTGCGCCTTGTTCATGGCGGGGGCCGCCAGCACGCTCAGGTTATCGGCGTCGAGCGCGGTCCAGCGCAGCGCGACAGCGAACTTCTTGCTATCGATGGCGGCGGCGAGCGGCGCGTTGACATCGGAAATGATCGGCCCGTGGCGTGACTCGCGCACGGTGATCTGTGCGTCCGCTTCGCCCTTGACCTTGAAGGTTTCGCTGCGTGTGGCAAGCTTTTGCCAGCCGTCGGGCGTGCGCGCTTCGCCGCGTTCGTTGATCTCCTCGATGTAGAGGTCTTGCACGTCGGGGCCGGTGTTGGTGAAGCCCCACGCCACGCCTTTGGTACGGCCGAGAATCACGGACGGCGCACCGGGCAGCGTGGCGCCGCTCACCTCGATGCCGGGCGCCCTCTGCCGCGTGAAATACCAGATTGCAGGGGCTGCCAGCGAGAGATGCGGATCGTTGGCCAGCAGCGGCTTGCCGCTGGTCGTACGACTGCCGTTGACGACCCAGTTGTTGGAGCCAATACCTTCGATGCCGGCAGAGAGGAACTGCCAGACATCTCCCTCTCCCCTCGTGGGAGAGGGTTGGGGAGACGGGGATGACTGCGTTGCCAAGGCCACGGTCCCCCTCTCCCCTGGCCCCTCTCCCACAGGGGGCGAGGGGAACTCATTCGTCGCGAGCCCGTTGCGGATAATTCCCAGCGCCTTGTACATCGCCACATAGTCCGCATGCGGCGGCAGCTTGTCGCCCGGCTGTGCGGGGAGCAGTTCGTCGATTCTTGAAACCGGCATCTTCGCCGCCATCTGCAATCGGAGCAATTCGTTGCTCCAGTTGCCGCCGAGGTCATAGGCCATCATGATCGCCCAGGCCAGCGTGTCGGCGGGTTCCCAGGTGCCCGGTTGCACGCCGAGAATCACAAATTCCGGCGGGCGCACGGTCATCGCTTCGCGCACGTAGCTGTTCACGCCATCAGCATAAGCCTGCAGCAGATCGCGCGTCTCTGCCGGCAGCCGCTCAAGCTGCGCGCGCGCGGCACGATGCACACCCAGCGTGCGCAGGAAGCGGTCGGTATCGAGCGCCTTCGGCCCGAGTATTTCGGCCAGTTCGCCGCGACCGATGCGGCGATGCATTTCGAGCTGCCAGAGCCGGTCGCGCGCGTGCATGAAGCCGACGGCGAACGACAGATCGCGCTCTGATTTCGCTTCGATGGCAGGGATGCCGTCGCCGTCAATGCTGATGGCGGTGTCACCAATCTTGCCGGCGGCGGGGCTGAGAGCGTGCTGTGCAGTGTTCGCCGGAACGCTGCGCCATACATAGATGCCAGCGACGCCGGCAGCCAGCGCTACAAGACCGATCAGCCCGAGCAATATCCGTTTCAGCCAGCGCACATGTCCCCCTAATGTCGGTATGTCAAATTGTCCTGTTTGATGCTGATCAGTTGAATCGCCGCAGCTAATCCCTACATTGCCTACAGACAATTACATACCGAGGGACGCCCCATGCGTTTCGACAAACTCACCACCAAGTTCCAGCAGGCATTTGCCGAAGCGCAGTCTATCGCGCTCGGTCTCGATGCCACCCAGATCGAACCACAACATCTGCTCATGGCTCTGCTTGAGCAGGAAGACGGCGGCACCAAGTCGTTGCTGCAGCGCGCGGGCGTCAACACCGCCAAGCTCGAACGCGACCTCAAGGCCGCCATCGAGCGCCTGCCGCGGCAGCAGGGCGGCGACGGCAACATATCAATTGGCCGCGACCTCAATGGACTGCTCAACCTGACCGACAAGGAAGCCACCAAGCGTGGCGACCAGTTCATCGCCAGCGAGCTGTTTCTGCTTGCACTGGCAGGCGACAAGAGCGAGACCGGCCGCATCTTCAAGGACGCTGGCGCCACTAGCAAGACGCTGGAAGCGGCGATCACCGCCGTGCGCGGCGACAGCGGCGTTGACTCGCAGGAGGCCGAAGGCCAGCGCCAGTCGCTGGAGAAATATTGCATCGACCTCACGGCGCGTGCCCGCTCCGGCAAGCTCGACCCGGTGATCGGCCGTGACGACGAGATTCGCCGCGTGGTGCAGGTGCTGCAACGCCGCACCAAGAACAACCCGGTGCTGATCGGCGAACCCGGTGTCGGCAAGACGGCCATCGTCGAAGGCCTCGCGCAGCGCATCGTCAACGGCGAGGTGCCGGAAGGGCTCAAGAACAAGCGTGTGCTGTCGCTCGACTTCGCGGCGCTGCTGGCCGGCGCGAAGTATCGCGGTGAGTTCGAGGAACGGCTCAAGGCAGTACTCAAGGATCTGGCCAAAGACGAAGGGCAGACCATCGTCTTCATCGACGAGCTGCACACCATGGTCGGCGCCGGCAAGGCCGAGGGCGCGATGGACGCCGGCAACATGCTGAAGCCGGCGCTGGCACGCGGCGAGCTGCATTGCGTGGGCGCCACGACGCTCGATGAATACCGCAAGTACATCGAGAAGGATGCCGCGCTTGAGCGCCGCTTTCAGAAGGTGCTGGTGGGCGAGCCGTCGGTGGAATCCACTATCGCCATCCTGCGCGGTTTGCAGGAGAAGTATGAAGTCCACCACGGCGTTGACATCACTGACCCGGCCATCGTTGCCGCAGCCGAGCTCTCGCATCGCTACATCACGGACCGCTTCCTGCCTGACAAGGCGATCGACCTGATCGACGAGGCGGCAAGCCGCATCAAGATGGAGATCGACTCCAAACCCGAGGTGATGGACAAGCTGGATCGTCGCATCATCCAGTTGAAGATCGAGCGCGAGGCGGTGAAGAAAGAAACCGACGACGCGTCGAAGAAACGCCTCGCCCTGCTGGAGGAAGAAATCCAGAAACTCGAGCGTGAATACGCCGACTTCGACGAAGTGCTGCGCGGTGAAAAAGCCGCCGTGCAGGGCTCTCAGGGCGTGAAAGAGCAGATCGAAAAGCTCAAGCTCGAAATGGATGAAGCGCGCCGTCGTGGTGACTTCGCGCGCATGTCCGAAATCCAGTACGGCAAGCTGCCGGAACTGGAAGCGAAGCTCAAGGAAGCCGAATCCGGCAAGGGCGAGGGCAAGACGGCCAAACCGCGCCTGCTGCGCACCTCGGTAGGCGCTGAAGAGATCGCCGAGGTGGTGTCACGCGCCACTGGCATCCCGGTGTCGAAGATGATGCAGGGCGAACGCGAAAAGCTGCTGCACATCGAAGATGCTCTGCACAAGCGCGTGGTAGGGCAGGATGAAGCGGTGTCGCTGGTGGCCGATGCGATTCGGCGCTCGCGCGCGGGTCTTGCTGATCCGAACAAACCGTACGGTTCGTTCCTGTTCCTCGGCCCGACCGGCGTCGGCAAGACCGAGCTCACCAAGGCGTTGGCGCAGTTCCTCTTCGATAGCGATCAGTCGCTGATCCGCATCGACATGAGCGAATACATGGAGAAGCATTCGGTTGCCCGCCTGATCGGCGCGCCGCCGGGCTACGTGGGCTTTGATGAGGGCGGGCAGCTCACCGAGCAGGTGCGCCGCAAGCCGTACAGCGTGATCCTGTTCGACGAAGTCGAGAAGGCGCATCCGGACGTGTTCAACGTGCTGCTGCAGGCGCTCGACGACGGCCGCATGACGGACGGTCAGGGCCGTACGGTGGACTTCAAGAATACCGTGATCATCATGACCTCGAACCTCGGCGGCCAGAAGATCCAGAGCATGGTGGACGAGCCGAGCGAGCTGATCAAGATCGCGGTGATGGCCGAGGTGAAGAGCCACTTCCGCCCTGAGTTCATCAACCGCATCGACGAGATCGTGGTGTTCCACGCGCTCGGCAAGGACAACATCAAGGGCATCGCAAAAATCCAGTTGCAGCGCCTCGAAGAACGCCTCGCCAAGCTCGACCTCAAGCTCCAGCTCAGCGACGCCGCACTCGACGTGATCTGCGAAGCCGGCTTCGACCCGGTATTCGGCGCCCGTCCGCTCAAGCGCGCGATCCAGCAATCGATTGAGAACCCGCTCTCGAAAGAACTGCTGACCGGCAAGTTTGTTCCTGGCGCGACGGTGAAGGTGAATGCGAAGGGCGGCGAAATAGTGTTTGGCTGATAGCCCTCGTGCAACCGTCGTCCCGGCGAGTGCCGCGACGACGGATTGGTTTGTGCCGTAGCCCGGAGGAGCGCAGCGCGTCAGGGCTGCTTTGTAAAACGCCTTGACGCGCTTCGCTTCCCAAGGCTACAACCGTCACATGCTCCTGACCTCTACCCTCGTCGAACTCCGCCTGATGCGGGAGGAGGATCTGCCAATGCTGCACGAATGGTTGAATCGTCCGCACATTGTCGAGTGGTGGGGGAACGAGCGGCCATCGATGGACGAAGTGCGGGCGAAGTATCTGCCGCGTGTACTTGCGGCTGAACGTGTCACACCTTACATCGCGTTGCTGGATGGCCGGCCTTTTGCCTATGCGCAGTCGTACGTGGCACTTGGCAGTGGCGACGGCTGGTGGGAAGAGGTGACTGATCCCGGTGTGCGCGGTATCGACCAATCCATTGCCGACGAGACGTTGCTCGGCCAAGGCCTGGGCACTCGTCTGGTCCAGGCGCTTGTGCAGCGTCTGTTGCGTGACCCAGCGGTGACCACCGTGCAAACGGACCCAGCACCCGATAATGCTCGCGCAATTCGCTGCTATGAAAAGGCCGGGTTTCGCCGCGTCAAGGATATCGTCACCCCTGACGGGCCTGCCACATACATGCTTTGCGGCCGTCAGGCGCTTGCTGGCAGCGTCAACCCGGCCGCTTGAGCACCTTGACGCCGCGCGCGGTGAGCCGAAGCGCTGCGTCGATCCGGGTTTCGTCGATGCGTTCATGGCGGCTTCACTCGGCAGCAGTGCGCTGCGCGGGCGGTTTGCTGAACGCCGAGCGCACCTCGGGCGCGAGGGACGCCCAGACCGCGTCACTCGATTGTCCCCAGGCGCGTGCCTGTGCGAGCATGCTGCCCACCGATATGCGTGGCGCAGCGCCGAGCAGGCGGCCAAGCGATGCGCGGATCGTAGCTTCGATCTTGCCGGCGATCAGGTCGCTGCGGATCGACTCGGCAACACAGAAGACAAGCAGCGATTGCAGCTCGAAGCGCTGGCTGCCGGTGGCAGTGCGCACCGAACGAATCGCGTTGTTGAGCGTGGCCGCGTCGATCTGCATGGCGTCGATGGTGCTGGCGTAACGGGTGAACGCCTGGCCGCCAATCAGCGAGACGTAAAAATCCAGCGTGCCCATTTGCAGGGTCAAGGCGTCAGCGGCGCTGCCACCCTCGGGAACGAGCTGCACCATGATCTGCGTCGGCGTGACGTTGCAGGCACGGTAGAAGCCGTTGTCAAAGCGGATCAGGTCAGGGCGTGTTCACACTATTTTCGCAAGATGCGTTGCCACGAGACGGCGATGGATGCAAGGAGCACTGCGCCGGCCGTGGTGGTTCCACGGCCAAGCAGGGCGACGCGGCAGACGCGCCGTCTCGTGGCAACCCTTCGGGGCATGTCGTATTTTCGCGCCCGGTGTTGTTGCGAAGTCCTTGTGGTGCTCGCACCACGGCGGCCTTCGCGCCTAACCGTGCATCGAAAATACGACCGCCGCACTCGCAAAAATAGTGTGAACACGCCCTGTGTCATAACTGTTGGCGTCGCGAATGGCGGCGATCTGGTGTGACCAGCTTGAATCAATGCGGAGTGTGTACATGCCTGGCTCCTGATGACATCGTCATTGATGACATACGGAATCAGGATGGCGAAAGCGACACTGCGCCGCTTCTGATTTGCTGATGGAAGTTGCCAGCGACCTTGCAGAAGCAGCGCTAGCTGGCCGATTCATCGGGCCTGCCGACCTGGCTTGCCCGTTGTTGCGCCGCCCGCTCGCGCCGCGCGCGCAGCACGCGGAACAACCATGAGCGCGGTGGTTCCACGCCGCTGCGCGCGTACTCGACAGCGGTGACGTCGCGTATGTATCGGCGTTGCAGCCGCTCGGCGCGATCATCGCCGACAAACAGGATGCGGTCGCCGGGCAACAAGGTCGTTTCCGCCGCCGGCAGCAGCGTGAGGTCGCTGCCGCGCGCGAGCATCAGCGGCAGGCAGGCGAGCGGTTCGTCCGCGACGTAAGGATCTCGCTGCAGCAGGCGCAGCGGCAGCGGACAACCGCCGCTCTGGAAGAACGCGGAGAACATGCCTGGTTGCATCACGTCGCAATGGAAAGTCCAGACCCGTGGTGCGCCGCGCCCCAGCGATTGCTGGATGGACTCGATCACGGCCGCCGCCATATGGCTGCCCTCCGTCGCCACCCGGCGCAGGAAGGTGGCAAGCAGCGGCACCTTGATCAACTGCAGACATTCGTGGACCATGATGTCGGCCTGCACGAAGCGCATGTTGGCGCGTGCAGCGTGGATCAGCACGCTGTCGGCAACGTGGTTTTGCCGGATCACCACATAGATCTTCGGGCTGACGCGGCGGGCGAGCGTGGTGATGGCCAGGTTGGCCGCGTCGTTATCGGTGCCTGCCACCACGACGGCGGCATGGGCGATGTCGGCGCCGCCGAGTGCGCGGTCGGTATCGTCGTCGACGACCAGCTGATGCTGTTCGTCGTCGATCGCGCCTGCGCCCCGGTGGTCGACCGCCCGCCAGGGAATGTGCCGGGCATCGAGCACACGCGCGATGGCGCGGCCGAAGCGGCCGAAGCCGACGATCACCCACGGCCCGGCCGGAATACCCAGGCGGTTGGGGCAGTGCGCGTCCGGTGAGTCGGTCAGCCACTCCTCCAGCCGCAGCACGTCCGGTGCGTCGAGATCGAGCGCGAGGTTGGTGGCGAAGGTCTCGAACGGATTGACCACCTGAATGCCGCCCAGCGCGAGCAGGTTTTGCTGCGCGGTGGCGTCCTTGACGCGGGCGATGATCTGCAGGTCACTGCGCAGCGTGCGGGCGCCGATGGCAATAGTCTGGTTGACATCGTCCCGCGAGGTCATCGCCAGCAGCCCGGCGCATTCGGGGCGATCAATGCCGGCGTCGCGCAGCACATCAGGAAAGCGGGCGTCGGCACACAGCGCGATCAGCGGCTGCGAGACATCCTCGATCACCAGCTTTGCCGCGCGCTCCGGCCGTTGCTCGATGGTCACAATGCGGTAGCCCAGGCGATCAAGCGCCCGCGCGATCTGTGCGGAGCTCTGACCGTATCCGCAGACGATGAAAAAGCGGCTGCCGACGTGGCGCACCCGCCAGGTGAACATGCTGCGGGCAACGGCGGTGCGGAAGGTCATGTCCGACACCAGAGCGAAGATTGAGCCGAGGGTGTAGGTCCAGCCAATCACGGTAAGGTGAATGGTGAGGATCATCCACATGCGCTGCGCATCGCTGAAGGCGTTGGGGATTTCGCCAAAACCGATGGTGGTGGCCGTGTAGCTGACCACGTAGAAGGCGTGAAACAGGCTCATGTACTCGCGCGTGCCATCGGCGCGGACGCCGGGCGTGAGGGCGAGGCCGGACACGGTGACGGCATAGAGCGAGATCAGCACGATCAGCGGCGCCCGCATGCGGCGCAGGATCAGGAAGAGAACGTCACTCATGGGGTGGCGTCTTCAGCGCGCAAGGCCGGGTATCAGCGGCCCTGACGCAAGGTTTCGCCAATCAGCAGGATGATCGAGATGAAGTTGGCGAGCAGGGCGCCGCCGGAGAGCGAAACCACCGTGGATACCGACGGGCCGTCCATCGGCAGCCCCTGGCCGTAGACATGCACCATCCAGAACACTGCGGCGGCGACGAGCTGCAGTGAGGCCACCAGCGAGGTGGCGAGGTGGGTGGCGCCGAGGTGTGTGCGGTCGCCAAACTTGAGCACGGTGGCGATCAGATTGACGGCGACAGCCGCGCCAAGCTCCATCGGGTGGTGCAGTGCGGGTTCGTCAATGTCGCCGATGAAAAAGCCGAAATTGAGTGTGCAGGCGAGGATGATGAAGAAACCGAAGATGACTTTCTCGAGATTCATGGCTTGCCTTTACTCCGGACCTTGCAACGATGATGGCCAGCGCAACTGCGCGGTCAGGAGGAGCATAGCGATACGCGGCGCCGTCTGCGGGCAAGTTGAAAACTGCAGCGGCCCGGCGAGGGTGAGGTGAGGGTGGTACAGCTTTTCTGCACAGCCATCCGGAAAGGCTTTTCGGCAATGGGCCCAAGGCTGTGACGGACGGTCAAAACCCATTGTTTGCGTCAATGTCGACTTACGACCAAATGATGGCTTAAGCCCTTATTGGATAGGCTTTTTCAACAAAAGGTGCTGTTTGCTGGCTCAGATACCGCAGTTGGCTGTGTTGCCTCGCAGGTCCGACAATACGTGACTGGGAAAGTCGCCGGACTCCTGGATTGGCACGAGCTGGACGCTACGGGCGTCTTTCCTTCTGCAGGAGCATTCCTGAACCATCAGCCAGACAGAGCAGAGGCAAGCAATGGCGAAGCGCACACGGGTCAAGACAAACGGTGACGTGACGGCCGGCGGCCGCACGCAGATGAGCGCTCGAGACCGGGCGAAAGCCTGGCTGCTGGCGCACGGCTCGCCGCGCTTCCTGATGTCGATGATGCTGGCCTCGACCATCGGCTGCGGCTTCCTGGCGTCGGTGGCGATGCATCATCTCGGCGTCAATTCACCCAAGTGGCGCTACCCGCTCGCCGTGCTGGCGGCTTGGGCGGTGTTCCTTGGGCTGGTGAGCCTCTGGGTGTGGGCGGTGCGGCGCCAGAATGCGCGCGCCGACGAGCAGGCGTCACGCGCACTGGGCAGCGGCAATCGCCAGCAGGCGCGCAGCGATTCGCGTTCGTCGTTTGACTTGCCGGGTAGCGGCAGTTCCAGCGGATCGGGCGGGTCAGGCAGCTCCGGTTCGTCGTGGGGCGGCGGAGGTGGCGGGCGCTTCGGCGGCGGCGGCAGCAGCGGTTCGTTCGGCGACGCGCCGGCGCAGGGTTTTGCCAGCGGCTTCGCGTCCGGCAGCAATCCGGGCAACGCGATTGGCAGCGCTGATTTCGCGGATTCACTCTCGGTTGCCGATAGTGCGGCGGCAAGCGACGGCGGTGGCCTTCTCGGCGGTGGTTCCGGCGGGTCTGGTGGCGGGGGCAGCTCCGGCGGTGGATCGAGCAGCAGCTGGAGCCTGGGGGACATCGATCTGGGCGACGACGCCGGGGCCTTCATCATTGTCGTCATCGCAGTGATCGTGGTGGCGGCCGCCGTATTCGGCATCGCGTTCTATGCCGTGTACAGCGCGCCCACCTTTTTTGCCGAGCTGCTGATCGACGGCGGTGTGGGCACCTGGCTGTACAAGCGGGCCAACGTGAAGGACGAACCCGACTGGTTGGGCACCGCCGTGCGGCGCACGCTGTGGCCAGTGGCGGCAGCGCTGGTGCTGTTCTGGGCGTTCGGCGGTCTGATCGAGTTCATGGCGCCGGGCGCCACCACCGTCGGGCAGGCCTTGCAGACGACACAGCAGACGCGTTGACAAAGGTGCTGCGTTGGATAGCCGCTACCCGCACCGGCTCGTTTCGGCCCGCTGCTGACGCCACAAAGAAAAAGCCCGCGCGGCAAGCCGGGCGGGCTGGAGGGACTTCGTGACTGCCTGCTCTGGAGGACGGAGGAGGGGCGGCAATCATCGAGTCATCATCACCGAGGACACGTGTAGCGTCTCATGATGAAGGGTGTCGCGGTCCCACCTTGTTGGGTGGGATCGGCACGATCCCCGGGGCTTGTTAACACTGTTTTCACGAGCTGCGTTGCCACGAGGCGGCGATGGATGCAAGGAGCACTGCGCTGGCCGTGGTGGTTCCACGGCCAAGCAGGGCGACGCGGCAGACGCGCCGTCTCGTGGCAACCCTTCGGGGCGTGTCGTATTTTCGCGCCCGGTGTTGTTGCGAAGCCCTTGTGGTGCCCGCACCACGGCGGCCTTCGCGCCTAACCGTGCATCGAAAATACGACCGCCGCACTCGCGAAAACAGTGTTAACAAGCCCCTTCATTGCGGGGCTGCTGCGAGCAGCGCCCCACTTGGAGTTTGTATACGTGCTGATTACTTGCGCTTCGGGGCAGCCTTGGCAGCAGCCTTGACTTGCGAGCCGGCGAACTCAACGCCTTCTTTCGTTGCCTTGGCAACGGTTTCGAAAGCAGCCATCGACGTTTCAACGCCAGCCTTCACAGCAGACAGCGCGTAGTCGGCACCCGGAACGCCTTGCGGGGCGCTCTTGGCCAGCTTGTCGAGGTTCGACACGAAGGTCTTGGCAGCTTCAGCGGCTTGCGCTTCAGCGAACTGCATGGCTTCGGTTTGGGCAGAAGCGATCAGGTCGAGCGCGGCGCGGCCGGTCGTCGTGGCCCAGTCAGCCTTTTCTTCGAGTTGCTTGGCGCGCAGCGGAACGAGGTCCTGCGGAGCCTTGACCGAAGCCAGCGCGTGCAGGTCAGCAGCGGTAGCAGCGGCGAATTCGTTGGCAGCTTTCACGCCGAAGGTCGAAGCCTTGGTGCTGTAAGCAACAGCAGCGTCAACGCCCTTGAGCACGTTGGCGAGGTAAGCACGGTTCATTTCAGCGACTTGTTCGAAAACGGGGATCATGTATTTCTCCTGGATTTGGTTTCGCAGCCGAAATTGCTGCAGCGCACAAAATGAATGTTAGTGATGCTTCACGACCAAGTCAAGACAAATTTGTTGCGACGCAGCAAATTAGAGTCGAAACACCTAGGAATGGTTTGAAACGGCGTGGAACCGCCGTTTTCTGCGGCTGCCGGATCGTGCCGAAAATGGCCGCAAAGCCGCATCCGCATGCGGCTTTGCGCACTGCACTACAATGGCGCACTGCACAAAGAGGATCGTTACGATGGCAACCAAGGCAGGTTTCGGCGCCCGCGCGGCAACAGGAGCGCGCTCCGCAATGCGCATCATCAAAAAGTATCCCAATCGCAGGCTTTATGACACGGCCACCAGCGGCTACATCACGCTGGCGGACGTCAAGCAGATGGTGGTGGAAAACACGCCATTCCAGGTGCGCGATGCCAAGACCAACGAGGAGCTGACTCGCGCGATCCTGCTGCAGATCATTCTTGAAGAGGAAGCGGCCGGTGTGCCGATGTTCTCCAATGAGATGCTGGCGCAGATGATCCGTTTTTACGGTGGTGCCATGCAGGGCGTGGTGGGCGGACTGTTCGAGCAGAACGTGCGCGCCTTCATGGACTTCCAGAAGAAGATGGCGGAGCAGGGCGGCGCCATGTTGGGCGGTACCGGTGGCGATCCGTCCAAGGTGGGCTCGGAGGTCTGGCAGCAGTTCATGCAGATGCAGGCGCCGGCGATGCAGGGCGTGATGGGCAACTACCTCGAGCAATCGAGCAAGATGTTCCTCGACATGCAGCAGAAGATGCAGGAAAGCACCAAGCAGTTCTTCCCCGGTTTTCAGTTCCCCGGATTCCCCGGCGGCGAGAAGAAGTAGCGCGCTCTGCGCGCAGGACGAAAGACGAATGACGGACGCGCTTCGCGCTAGACGAAGCGCTCGCGCCATTGCACGCTGAGATTTCGAGCCTGTGTCGATAGCCCGAAATTGATCGCCAGCCTTTGCGTCATTCGTCCTCCGTCATTGGTCCTCTTTTGGCGCGCATTCCAACCCACACTATGAGCGGCAGCACGTTGCAAACCAAATCATCAGCGCCAAAAGTAGGCTTCGTTTCCCTCGGCTGCCCGAAGGCCCTCGTCGACAGCGAACAGGTGCTCACGCGCCTGAAGGCCGAGGGCTATGCGACCGTTGGCGACTACGCCGATGCCGATCTGGTGGTGGTCAACACCTGCGGCTTCATTGATGACGCGGTCGCCGAATCGCTCGACGCCATTGGTGAGGCGATTGCCGAAAACGGCAAGGTGATCGTCACCGGTTGCCTCGGCGCCAAGCAGGACGGTGACTTCATCCGCAACATCCACCCGAAGGTGCTCGCCGTCACCGGCCCGCATGCGCCGAACGAGGTGATGGACGCGGTACACACGCATCTGCCCAAGCCGCATCACCAGTTCATCGACCTGGTTCCCGACCACGGCGTCAAGCTGACGCCCAAGCACTACGCCTATCTCAAGATCTCGGAAGGCTGCAATCATCGTTGCAGCTTCTGCATCATCCCGTCGATGCGCGGCGACCTCGTCAGCCGACCAATTGGCGAAGTGATGCGCGAGGCCGAGTCGCTGGTGAAATCCGGCGTCAAGGAGCTGCTGGTCATCTCGCAGGACACTTCGGCGTACGGCGTCGACGTCAAATACCGCACCGACTTCGTCAACGGCAAGCCGGTCAAGACGCGCATGCTGGAGTTGGCCGAATCGCTCGGGCAGCTTGGCGTTTGGACGCGCATGCACTACGTGTACCCGTACCCGAGCGTGGACAACGTGATTCCGCTGATGGCGCAGAGCACGCTGGCGAGTGGTGGGCGCGTGTTGCCCTACCTGGATGTGCCGTTCCAGCACGCCAATCCGCGCATCCTGAAGCTCATGAAGCGCCCGGCCAGCGGCGAGAAAAATATCGAGCGCATTCAGGCCTGGCGCGCGGCCTGCCCTGATCTCACCATTCGCTCCACCTTCATCGTCGGCTTCCCCGGCGAGACGGAAGCCGAGTTCGAAGAGCTGCTCGATTTCCTGCGCGAGGCGCAGCTTGATCGCGTTGGCTGCTTCGCGTATTCACCTGTCGAAGGCGCAACGGCGAACGATCTGCCGGATCAACTGCCGGACGAGGTCAAGGAAGAACGCCGCGAGCGCTTCATGGAAGTGCAGGCCGAGATCAGCGAGGCCCGCCTGCGCGCCAAGATCGGCCGCGAGATCGAAGTGATCGTCGACGACGTGCAGGACAACATCGCTGTCGCCCGCTCATGGGCCGACGCCCCGGAGATCGACGGCTTGGTGCACGTGCAGCAGGCAGATTCGCTCAACGTTGGCGACATCGTCAAGGTCACGGTGGTCGAGACGACCGAGCATGACCTGATTGCGGTGTTGCCGGGGTATGAGCGGGACCAAGACTGAGTCGCATTCTGCTGTGAACGTACTGATGCTTGCGACCCGCGTTGTGAATAGTCTTGGAGCACCACGACCCGGACGTCGGCCTTGAACACGCGAGTATTGCCCGACAGGGAACGCTTTGCCTCGTGTCCGGGTGACGGAAGAATTCTCAAGTATTACGAGGGTAAGTTTGATTCGGTCTATGTTTCATTGAGTCCATTTCTCAGACCGATCTCAATTTCACGTGAGACGCTTGAATCGGACGACTCACTCGGTCGCCGTCAAATCGTCGGCGCTTGCGAACCGGTGACGTGGCGAGAGGTTATGCGTCTTGCCGGGCTGCCGTCGCTGTCGGCTGTTGATATCGGCTTGCGTACCCTTAGCCTGGGGCTCAATCCGCAGTATCAGAACAGAGACTACGCGAAACGTATTTCCGAGCTTGCGCTCGCGAATGGCATCGTTGCTCCAGCAGACGGCGAACACTCCGATCTCTTGCACAATCAGGTTCTGCGTCTATTTCAAGAACTTGGCCACAAATGGGTGTGGATCGGCGACGAGTTTTGCACAGAGCGAAAGTTGTACTGGGTCGAGGACTTGCTGACAGAGTCGGTTCAGACGATTCGCGGTCATTGCAACGTATTTTCCCCGGACCAGTCATTGCTTTGGACTGTGCACTGGGAGAGCCACTTCTCTCTCATTTGCTCCTCCAGGGAAAATCTCGACCGTGTCAACGTTGCGGGTAGGTTAGAGGGCTTCCTTTGTACTCCCGGCACCGAGATGTACTGGAGCGTGCACGGAATGTGATCCTTTAGTCCGTTCGGGCCCAACAGCCAGCCGTCAAGGTCACGGCCCCTCCATCCCCTTGTCCTTCAACACCTCCCGCGTCTTGGCGCTGGCGAGCGCGGCGAGTAGTGCGCGCGCTGCCTCCGCGTCGCGCGCGTTGCCGCTGATGGCGCCGGCATAGACGGTGTAGTTCTGGATTTCGGCCGGGATCGGGCCAACGAGCTGGGCGCCGGGGACGGCGAGGATTTCGCTGATCTGGTGGATGGCGAGGTCGGCCTGGTCGTTGACCAGCCGCTGCGCCACGAGGCCGCCCGGCACCAGCACGGCCTTGGGCTTGATGCGGTCAGCGATGCCCGCCTTCTCGAACCATTGCGACAGATAAATGCCACTGGATCCGCCGGCCGCCGGGTCGATGTAGGCGACCGCGCGCGCGGCGAGCAGGGCGCTCTTGAAGGCATCGACGCTGCTGATATCCGGCAGCGGCGCGCCGCGCTTGACGGCCACGCCGATCGCCACCTTTGCCAGCCGCTGCACGCTGCCGCCGACCACCTTGCTGTCCTTCGCCAGCGGCTCCAGCGCGCCGGGCGTCAGCACCACCAGATCAAACGCCTCGCCACTGTTGATGCGCTTCACCAGGGCACCGGCCGTGTCGTTGTCGATCACCAGCTTGTGCCCGGTCTGCTTCTCAAAGTCCGCCGCGATGGCGGTTACTACCGGCTTGAAGGCGCCAGCGGTGAGTACCTTGATCTCGGCGGCGGCGACCGGCATCGTACTCAGCGCAAGTCCGGTCACGCTCATCATCGCGCCAATCGCCAAACGCCATCGGTTCAAAACTGCCATATCTTTCTCCAGTGCTAGCGACTGATTGCCATCCCGCCAGCCGCAGCGCGAAGTGTCAACCAAAAGCGGCGGGTCGGGCAGATGCCGTACAGCTTTTTGCCATAACCCGCATTTTAATTGGGCTCATCGCGCGTTTTTTCAAATACTCGACTTTACGCGAAATGCAGGCGTAAGCCTTATGCAACGGACTTTATGGAGCAATGCTGATGATCTACGGGAGTGTTTTATCGCGCCCCTCTGCCGCCCGCGCTTCCCGCTCGAATGGGTTGTTCCAGTAGTAGGCGCCAAAGTTCCGTGCGCGCAGCGCGGCGTACAAGCCGGCTCCGACATAGGCGAACGGGAAAAGCGGTCCCCAGCGCTCGCACTGGCGCACGTGCGCATGCTCATGCACGCGGCAGCCGTCCATGCAGCCGGCGTCGCGCGCGACGATCACATGGCCGATGGTCGCCGCCGCAAAGCCAGCGCCGCCGGTCAGCAGGCGGAACCACGGCCCATGCAGAAACCACGACAGTGCCGGGCCAGTGATTTCCAGCACGCCGTTCACCACGCGCCACTGGGCACGCCACAACGCGAGCGGCAGCAACGGCAGGGCGCAGAGGCTGACCGGTGCTACCCAGAGCACGGCGGCGACGCGTGCAATACGGCGAACGACGGATGACACGGGCGCAAAGTTAACGTAGATTCCGTTTCTGCTGACAACATCCATCTGATCGCGGAGAAGTCCATTCATGCGGTTCACTACCAAGCATTTCCCGGCGCAGCCGAAAGCCCTTCGCAGGCTTGCTGTCGTCGCAGCGCTCGGCGCCGCGCTGGTCGCGACCGCTGCGCAGGCCGGAACGCTGGTCGCCCAGATCAAGGACAAGAACGGCGCCCCGGTGCCCAATGCCGTGGTCTACGCGATGCCGGTGGGCGGCCCGGCGCCGGCAGCGGCGGCCAACGCCACTGCGACGGTGGAGCAGTCTTTCTTCAAGTTCGAGCCGTTCGTCAGTGTGGTGCAGACCGGCACCCGCATGCGCTTTCCGAACCGTGACCGGGGCGAGCATCACATCAAGGTGTTGTCCGGCCCGTCGGTCTTTGAGCACAAGGTTTACACCCGCAAGGAACCCGATCCGGTGCTTCTGGACAAGACCGGCCAGATCACGCTGCAATGCCTGATCCACGACTGGATGAATGCGCACATCTACGTGGTGGATTCGCCTTACTTCGGCAAGACGACCAAGGCGGGCTCAGCCGTAGTCGAGAACGTTCCTGCCGGTGAGTACGATGTGTTTGTGACGCATCCGAGCATGCTGGTGCCAGGGCAGATCAGTCCGTCGATGCCGCGCCGCGTCAAGTTCGACGCCAGCAATGTGCAGGTGCTGGAAGCGCGTCTCGAACTGGTGCCCAAGGCTGAGCCGTCGCGCCGGACGCCACCTGCGCACTACGAGTAGCCGCGGGCCGTAGCGTTGCCGGTCGGTCAGTTCGACTTGTTCGGCGGCGCGCCTGAGCCCGCCGCAAAGCCGTCGGCCAAGGCTGCCGATCACCGTGCCCCGCGACGAGGCGACAGCGACCGCGCAGTGCCGCCCGCAGCGCAAGACTCCCATCTCGCCGGACTCGGGGCCGCGCTGCCGCAGGGCGTTCATCTTGGCACTTCGTCGTGGAGTTTCCCCGGCTGGAGCGGTCTGGTCTATGAAGGCAGCCATTCCGAGGTAAAGCTCTCGCGGCAGGGCCTTGGTGCCTACGCCGCGCATCCGCTGCTGCGCACGGTCGGCATTGACCGTACTTTCTACGCGCCGATGGCGGAGGCGGATTTCCGCCGGTATGCCGGCCAGGCACGCGCGGTAGCGCCGGATTTCCGCTTTCTGGTCAAAGCGCCAATGCTGTTCACCGGTCCGCGCTTGCGCAGCGACGACGGCCAGTGGACGGACAACCCGGCCTTTCTCAGTGCGGCGCTGGCGACGGCGCAATTCGTGCAGCCTGCGACGCAGGGGCTGGGCGACAGCTGCGGCCCGCTGGTGTTCCAGTTCCCGCCGCTGGGGCCGCGCTTCACGCGGGCGCCGCAGCGCTTCGCCGATGCGCTGGCAGAGTTTCTGCTGGCCTTGCCCAGGCTGTATGGGTCGGCTTTCTACGCCGTCGAAGTGCGTGATCAGGAGCTGCTGACCGATGACTACCTCGCCGCCCTGTGTGCGGGCGGCGCAACGCATTGCATCGCAATCCACGCCCGGATGCCGCCCGCAGCTACGCAGGGGCGCTTCTGGCGCGACGCCGGGCGGCTGCCACTGGTGGTGCGGTGGAGCCTTCACTCGGGAATGAAATACGAGGAAGCGAAGGAGCGTTACGCACCGTTCAACGCTCTTGTTGACGAGGATCCGGAAGGGCGCGAACAGGTGGCCGTGCTGATCGCGGAGGCGGTGCGGCGCGAAATCGCGGCTTACATCATCGTCAACAACAAGGCGGAAGGTTCGGCACCACTTACCATACACAAGCTCGCCGACCGATTGGTGCAGCGCAGCTAGAATCCGGGCAACTTTGAAAATTAGCAGGGGTCGCGCATGTTCGGTCGCTTCATGCCGCAGGAAGGGCGCTTTTTTGAACTTTTCAATCTGCATGCCCATGAAATTGTCGAAGGTGGCAAGGAGCTGGTGGCGCTGCTGAACGCGCTGGGTGAGGGGGCCACTGACCTGCGCGATCATGCCAACGCGATTGATGCGATCGAAAAACGTGGCGACACTTACACCCGCGAAGCGATCCAGCTGCTGCACAAGACTTTCATCACGCCACTCGACCGCGAGGAGATTCACCGGCTGATCTCCAATATGGATGACGTACTGGATCTGATGCAGGACGTCGCCGAGTCGGTCTCACTCTACGACATCAAGACGGTCACGCCCGAAGCCAAGCAGCTTGGCGAGATCTGCCTGCAATGCTGCGAGCGCGTCAAGTCCGCTGTGGCGCTGGTTTCCAATATGGACAACGCGACTACCATCCTGAAAATTTGTGAGGAAATTGACCGCCTCGAATCGGATGCCGACCGCGTGATGCGCAGCGCCATCTCGAAACTGTTCCGCACCGAGCGCGATGCCGTGCAGCTCATCAAGTTGAAGGCCATCTACGAGCTGCTGGAGACGGTGACCGACCGCTGTGAAGACGTCGCCAATGTGATGCAGGGCATCGTCATCGAAAACGCCTGAACCCCAGGCAGGACGGCTCGTCATGGAACCTACCGCAATCGCCCTCTGGGTCATCGTATTGCTCGTTGCGCTCGCGCTTGCGTTCGATTTCATGAACGGCTTTCACGACGCGGCCAACGCTATCGCCACCATTGTCTCCACTGGCGTGCTGAAGCCGGGGCAGGCCGTAATCTGGGCGGCATGCTTCAATTTTCTGGCGCTGTTCATCTTCGGGTTGCACGTGGCGGCGACCATCGGCAAGGGCATGGTCGATCCCAGCGTGGTCGATAGCCACGTGATCTTTGGCGCACTGGTTGGCGCCATCAGCTGGAACGTCATCACCTGGTACTACGGCATCCCGTCATCGTCATCGCATGCGCTGATCGGCGGCATGATTGGCGCCACGGTGGCAAAGGCGGGTACCGGTGCGCTGGTCGGCGCCGGCATCGGCAAGACGGTGGTATTCATCGTGGTGTCACCGGCGATGGGGTTCATCCTCGGCGCGTTGATGATGCTGGCGGTGTCGTGGATCTTCCGCCGTGCCATGCCAGGACGGGTTGACCGCTGGTTCCGGCGTGGGCAGTTGCTCTCCTGCGCGCTGTACAGCCTGGGTCACGGCAGCAACGACGCGCAGAAGACAATGGGCATCATCTGGTTGCTGCTGATCATTGCCGGTCTCGCGACCAAGGATGTGAAGTCCCTGCCTTACTGGGTCATCATCAGTTGCTACGCCGCCATTTCGCTTGGCACTTTGTTCGGCGGCTGGCGTATCGTCAAGACGATGGGGCAGAAGATCACCAAGCTGAAGCCGGTCGGTGGCTTCTGTGCCGAGACCGGCGGCGCCATTACATTGTTTGTGGCGTCGAGCTTCGGCATTCCAGTGTCCACGACGCACACGATCACCGGGGCCATCGTCGGCGTGGGCGCCGCGCGCAAGTTCTCGGCGGTGCGCTGGGGTATTGCCGGCAGCATTGTCTGGGCCTGGGTGTTCACCATTCCAGCGTCGGCTTTCATTGCCGCCCTGGCCTGGTGGTTCGGCAAACAACTTTTCTAGGTCAATCCCTGTGGATTCACAGGCGCCGGTAGCGATGTCACGCCACTGGCGCTGGCTATTCGCGTCAATCCCGGTCGCGTTGTTGCTGGCCTCACTGGCGGCCTGGGCGGTGCCCGACATTGCGTTTTACGAGGCGTGGCCGGCGTTCAACGTGATGTTTTTCCTGGTGGGACTGGCGGTCATTCCGGTCTTCTCGCCAACTGCGAGTCTGGCCCGCAAGCTGATCCACATCACGGTGCTGGCACCGGTCGCTGCGGTGTTCATCGCCATCCTGATCGGTGCAGCGCTGGATCGATACTACGGTAACGATCTGCGGCAGACTTTCTACCTGCGCTTTCAGGCAACGCTGATTGCCGGCTTGTCGGCAGGGCTGCTTTACGCGGCTGTCGTTGGCGCCATCGTTTATCTGCGGGCGCAGCAGGTGGCACTGGCCAACCGCCGGCTCTCGTCCGAGAAACAGGCGAGCGACGTGCAGCGACAGTTGACCGAGACGCGTCTGCGCCTGCTGCAGGCGCAAATTGAACCGCACTTCCTGTTCAACACACTGGCGTCGGCGCAGCAGCTCGCGCAAAAGGGCGCACCTGACGCTGCCCGGCTGATTGGCCATCTGGTTCGCTTTCTGCGGATTTCGATCCCGTCAATGCGTGATGACAAGGGGGCGCTGAAGCGGGAATTCGAACAGATAGCCGCATATCTGGCCATCATGCAGACGCGCATGGGTGAGCGGCTGCAGTACTCGGTTGAAGCACAGGCGGGCAGTGAGCAGTTTCCATTGCCGCCGGCATTGGTGATGACGCTGGTCGAGAACGCGATCAAGCACGGCATTGAGCCCGCTGCCGAGGGTGGCCGCGTGGACGTGCGCTCGCTGATTGACGGTCAGCAGCTGGTCATCAGCGTGGCGGACACCGGCGTTGGTCTGACACCGGATTCGGGCGATGCAGGGGAAACCGGCACGGGTCTCGGGCTTTCCAACATCGCGCAACGTCTGCAGGCGATCTACGGTGACGCAGCGCGCCTGCAGCTCACACAAAATGCGCCACGCGGCTGTCTTGCTACGCTTTTTTTGCCGCTGACGGCTGGTGACACGCCGGCGCCGCCTTCATCAACACTGCCTGTCTGACTCGCATTGCAACATCCATGGATCCGATTCGCTGCCTGATTGCCGACGATGAACCACTGATGCGGGACCGCATGCGCGAGCTGCTCGCTGCATACAGCGACTTCGAGCTGGTCGCCGAGGCCGGTAACGGCGCTGATGCGCTGGAGAAGTTTGAAGCCACGCAACCGGACGTTTGTTTTCTCGACATTCGCATGCCGATACGGTCCGGGCTGGAGGTGGCTACTGAAATTGGTGATCGTTCGCGCATCGTGTTCTGCACCGCCTATGACCAGTTTGCGATCGAGGCGTTTGAGCGCGGCGCGGTGGACTACCTGCTGAAGCCGGTCGAGGAGGAACGGCTGGCGGTGACGCTGGAGCGATTGCGCAAGGGCATCGATACCCCGCCCGACGATGTCACCCCGGTCATCCACCTGCTCAACAGCCAGACGCCACGCACCACGCCGAGACTCAAGTGGATCAAGGCACTGGTCGGGCATGACGTGAAGATGTTCCCGGTCGATGATGTGATCTTCTTCCAGTCCGACACCAAATACACAAGGGTTGTTACCGAGACCGAGGATGTGCTGATCCGAACTTCGCTGCGTGAGCTGCTCGACGGCCTCGACCCGGAAATCTTCTGGCAGGTTCACCGCAGTGCGATCGTCAACGTGAACCGGATCACGCGCATCACTCGCGATGGCGTCGAAAAGCATTCACTGGTGCTCCGGGGTTGCCCGGAAAAAATCGCGGTCAGCCGCCACTTCTTTCATCTGTTCAAGCAGATGTGATGCGGAGCCCGTCGCCCGTATCGTCACTGATCCCCGGCACTCGTCATTGGTCGCAAATCGATTTCTGGCGGGCTCCTGTCGCCGCAAACTGGACGTCATGACAAGCGGTACCAACACGTCGGCAGGGGGCAGGCGTATGCACAGCACTGTTGGCGGCTACCGTGGCGGACGCCAGTGGTGGAAGGTGCTTTCGCTGCTGCTGGCGGCATTGCTGCTAGCGCCGCTGTACGCACAGTCATCAACGCAAGCCAGCACTGGCTCTGCCACTGTTTCGCCGCCGGCCTTGCCCGCGCTTGCCACGCCACCGCAGCCGGGCACGGCATTGCCGCAGACGGCTACGCCGCCTGCGCAGATCGCGACGCAGGACTTTTTCCGTCTGCCAGACGTATTCCGCCCTGGGCTCTCGCCTGATGGCAACCATCTCGCTTTTCTGGCGCGCGCTGGCGGCCGCCTCGGGCTCGCCGTCATCGATGTCGAAAAGCGTACGTCCCGGATGATCGCAACACTGCCGGACACCGACATCGTCGAGTATTACTGGGTCAACTCGAGGCGGCTGGTGTTTGTCAGCGGCAACGTGTTCGACCCGGTGGGCATTGCCAACCCCTGGCGCACCGGGGGCCTGTTCGCGGTAGACCGCGACGGCAGCGAGGCAAAGCGCCTTGCGCTGCCGATGGGCGAGGGTGGCGCCATCATCGTGCGGCCACGTTACACACGAGTAATGGCCACGCTCGCCGATGGCAGCGACGACATCATTGTCGCCAGCAACGAGCGCAACTTCGATGCCAGCGACGTCTATCGCCTGAACACCCGTACCGCACGCAAGAAGCTGCTGAGTTTCGATAACCCCGGCGACGTCGTGCAGTGGGCGCTTGATCGCGATGGCATACCGCGCGGTGCGGTCTCCAGCAAAGGGCCGGTGAACCGCGTCTTCTACCGCCGCGACGACAAGTCACCCTGGATCAAATGGAGCGAAGGCGACTTCCGGGAACCGGCCAGCTGGCCGCATTCGATCGGTTATGACGGCAGTATTTTTGGCTTCGGCCTCAAGGACCGCAGCGAGGCGAGACTCGCCAGCTCGCGGCTGACGGCGGCGCTGCTGCGTTTCGACGAACGCGGGCAGACGCAGGCGGTGCTGGCGCATCGCGATGACTATGACTTGCTGTATCCCGTCTTCGACCCCGTCGCGAAGAAGCTGGCTGGTGTCGGCTATCGCGGTGAGCGACAGGCGATTGCCTGGCTGGACGAGCGTTGGGCCGCATTGCAGCGGCAATTCGACCAGCAACTGCCGAACGCAGTGAACTTCTTCGTGCCACCAGAGCAGGGCAAGCGAATGCTGGTTTACTCGTTTTCCGACCGGCTGCCGGGTACGGTGTATCTGTTTGACTTCCAGACCAGCAAACTTGAATACCTGATCGACGCGCGGCCCTGGCTTAAGCCGGCGCTGATGGCGGAGTCGCGCATCGTGAAGTTCAACGCGCGCGATGAACTGCCGCTGACGGCGCTGCTCACGCTACCGCGCAACGTGGCGCCGAAAAACCTGCCGTTGGTGGTGATCGTACATGGTGGCCCATGGGTACCGGGGTACGCGTGGCAGTGGGACGCCGAGGCGCAGTTTCTGGCATCGCGTGGCTACGCAGTGATCCAGCCGAACTTTCGTGGTACGGCGGGCCTTGGTGCAAGGCATTTGCTGGCCAGCTTCCGGCAATGGGGGTTAGCGATGCAGGACGACATCACTGACACCGCACAGTGGGCCGTGAAGCAGGGCATTGCGGACCCAAAGCGCATGTGTATCTACGGCGCGAGCTACGGCGGTTACGCGGCGATGCAGGCGCTGGTGCGCACGCCCGAGCAGTTCCAGTGCGCCATTAACTATGTTGGCGTGACTGACCTGCAGTTGTTTCATTCGGTGACATGGTCAGACTCCAGTGACAGCGATTTCATGCGCTACCTGTTCCCGTTGATGGTCGGTGATCCCGACCGCGACACCGCGCAACTGCGAGCCACCTCCCCGGCGCAGAACGCGGAGCGCATTACCAGGCCGGTGTTGATGGCGTACGGTGGCGAAGACCGGCGTGTGCCATTGATTCATGGCGAAAAGATGCGTGACGCAATGGAGCGAGCGGGCAAGCCAGTCGAATGGATGGTGCGCGCTGACGAAGGGCATGGCTACGCAAAGCTGGAAAACCGCGTCGAGTTCTACAACCGCATGGAGGCCTTGCTCAAACGCACGATCGGGCGCTAGGCGCGTGGACGCCGTACTGCCTTGTGATCAACTCAGTCGTGAAGACGCGTTGCTATTGGATCGACGGGTGGTCGCACAGTACCGCACGCGCAGCAGCCAGTGCCTGCCTTGCCCACTCACGCTCACCAAGACGCGGAACGCGGAGATAGTTGGGCACCTCGACGCTGATCGGCAGATCAGTCGGCAACGCCGAAAACAGTCCGCTCAGGTCGATGCCTCCTTCGCCCGGCAGCAGGCGTTCCTGGCGGGCCGTGTGGATCAACTCCTCATCTGTCGCGGGAATTTCGGCAGGCGCGTCGCAAATCTGCGCATAGTGCAGCCAATGGCGGGGAATGGCGGCGATGTCCGCCCGCGTGGTTGCCGAGCGAGCGAAGTGCAGTGCGTCGACCAGCACACCTCCCCAGACTGGCGAGCCTGCCGCCTCGACGAGAGCGACGGCTTGTTTTGCGTTCTTGACCGCCGTCCACGGCATGAATTCGAGGTTCGCATGCAACCTGTACTGTCCGGCGAGCTGGCAAATGCGCGCGAAGTTGTCGGCGAGCCGGGACTGATCGGGGTCGTCGGCAGCGACCAGCAGCGAGTGCGCGCCCAGCGCGGCGCCTGCCTCAAGTAACGGCACATAACGCGTCGCATCGAAGTCGCTGCCGATGCGGATGATTTCGAGATCGAACACGCCGACACCAGTATCACGTATCCGCTGCCGGGTTTCGCGCAGGGCAACTGCGTCACCAATCAGGTGCTGCTGCGGTGCACCGGCTGCGTTTGGCAGCAGGCGCAGGCCAACGTAGCCATAGCCCAGCTCTGCCGCAAGCGACACCATGTCTGCGGGTCGCAATGCACTGGTGGTGAGATAGGCGAGTGAATAGGTGCGCATGAGCGGCTAGCGCAATGGCGATACTGGGGTTGGCAAGGCGATGGTCGATGTCATCGCCGTGGTGAGCCATGCCGGGCCGCCTTTCGGAGGCCAGATCCCCTGCGCGACAGCTTCAGCTCGCGCCTTGCTGCGTGCGTCGAGCGAGGGGTACGCCCAGATGTTGGTGAAGCGCAGCGGGCCGTCGAGCGCGACCATGGCGATGATGCATGGCGAGATTTTTTCGCGTTCGGGCACGAACTGTTGCCACAGATCAATGGTGGGCTGTACACCGTCCGGCTTGATGCCGTAGGTCCGAATCTCATACACGGGCCCCAGGAGGCCGCTTTCAGCGGTCGGGCGAACCGGGCGCATCCACGGAAATGCGCGGTAACTGTCGAGCGTCAGCGATTGGTAGATTGATCCGCAGCCAAAGGCGTTGCCACCATCCTGAGTGCGCTGTCGCTCTGCCTGCAGCCTCGCCACATCGGGAAAGCCGCGTAGTACCAGCATCTGGTTCAGGGTGCCGATATCGGTGAACCAGCAGCCGAGCAGTTCACCACCGGCTTCGGGCGCTGAGCAGAAGGCTTGTACCTGACTTGCTGCCTGCGCAGCGGTGCCAAAGGGCAAGGTCATGGTGGCGATTTCGTAGTACATGAGGTGGTCCTTGTTCTGGAGAATCGGTTGATCGAGGCGCTGTCGACGAAGACAGACGTCATCATTGCGGACGTCAATGCGGCGGCAACGCCGCGGCATGTCGGGCGGCCAGATAACCAAAAGTCATCGCCGGACCGAGCGTGATGCCACCGCTCGGGTAGCGCCCGCCCATGATCGAATTCATGTCATTGCCGCAGGCGTAGAGGCCACCAATAGGCATGCCGCTGGAGTCCAATACCTGCGCGTTGTTGTCCGTCACCAGCCCGGCAAAGGTGCCAAGGCTGCCCGGAACCACCCTCACCGCATAGAACGGCGCCTGCGTGATCGGCGCCATGCAGGGGTTGGGTCCACCATGCTTAGCGTCGCCCTGAATTCGGTTGTACGCGGTTTCGCCCTTGTGAAAGTCCGCATCGACGCCGGCAGCGGTCTGGCTGTTGTAGCGAGCTACCGTTGCCGTAAGCGCCGACGCGTTGATGCCGCACTCGGTCGCCAGCGCCGCCAGCGTGCGCCCGCGCTTGAGATATCCGGATCGCAGATACGGCCTGAGTGGCAGTGGCGCCGGCTTTGCAGCGCCGAGGCCCCAGTGACGGATGAAGGCGTGATCGCAAACCAGCCACGCTTCGACTGTGGGCTTGCCATCGCAAACGCGCAGCAGATCGGTCATGAAGTCGTAGTAGGAGTTGGCTTCGTTGGTGAATCGCACGCCATCGCGCGTGACTGAGATCAGGCCGGGTTTCGCCCGCTCCAGCAAGTGGGGGTAGTGGCCCAAGCTGCCATCGGGACGGGGTACCAGTGAAACTGGTGCGAGTGCCGCGGGTGACGCCTGATTGCGGGATACTGAACCGCCGACTTCTTCGCCCGCGCGAAGCCCTTCGCCGGTGCAACTCCCTGCTGCCGCCGACCAGTGCTCTCGACCGGAAGGGGCGTGCGGCAGCAGTTGCTGCTTGCGCGCGATGTCGTGCGGGAAGCCGCCACAGGCGAGTACGACGCCGCGCGTGGCACGGACTTCTACGTCGCCGTGTGGACTGTGAATGATGGCACCGGTGACTCGGCCGCCGACGTGTTGATTGCCACCGACAAGTCGTACCAGCGAGGTGTTGAGCCGAATTTCCACGTTGCGGTCGAGCGCTGAACGCACCAGCGCGGCGACCAGCGCATTGCCGTTGACCAGATGCATGCCGCAGCCATGTAGCAGGCGATCACGCCAATGTCGCAGCACGCGTCGCGTGACGTAGGCGAATGAAGACCATGATCGCATGGCATTGAAGAAGTGCCGTATATCCGCGCCTGAGGCGATTCCCATGCCCCACGGTGCCGTTTCGCGGAGCGGGGGCTTCAGGTGCCTGATGTGCTCTCCGAGCTGACGTCCGTCGAACGGCGCTGCGCATACGCTGCGACCGCCGGTCGCAGCGTCAGGACTGTTGCCGTGAAAATCGGGGATCACGTTGCCGTCAATGAACTGCAGCGCCGTCTGTTCGCGAAAGAACGTCACCATGTGCGGTGCGTTTTCAAGAAAAGTGCGTACCAGAGGCTCGTTGCATCCATCACCGAGCTCGTGGCGCAGGTAGTTGAGTGGCGCGTCGATGCTTTCGACAATACCCGCCGCGACAGCCAGTGGATTGCGTGGCACCCACATCCAGCCCCCCGACCAGGCGGTCGTACCGCCGAATTGTGAATCCTTCTCGACAACGATCACCTTGAGGCCAAGATGTGCTGCGACCACAGCAGTCGACAGTCCACCCGCACCGGAGCCGGCGACGAGCAGGTCGCAATGCTCGACTTGCATTGCTCGCTCCGGCGACGTGGTCAGCGAGTCAGGCTGCATAGATCGGTTTGGCCGCACTGTCGGCTGCTCGCGCTGCTCCTCGACCGACCCGACTGAGGAAGGGTGAGGCGCTGCTCGCGGCCGCGAGCTGAGCCGCGAACGACAGCAGCTCCGGCGCCAGCGACTCCATCCGCGCCTCGGTGAAACGCACTGTTGGCCCGGCGATACTGACCACGCCCAGTGGTGGCTGCCCAGCCAGTCGAACCGGCGCCGCCATCGCATTGAGGCCGGCGGTATAGGTCTCGACGGTGATGCTGTAGCCGCGTTCGCGTGCTGCCTGCACGTGCGCCAGTACGGCCTGCACCGTGCGTGGCGCGTTGGGACCAAATTCCTCGGCGCTACCGATCTCTTGGGTACCCAGCAGACGAAGGGCTTCTTCATCGCTCAGTGCGGACATCCAGGCGATGCCGGAGGAGGAGCAGGATAGTCGCGCGTCACTGCCCATGTCCGGGTCGTAGCGCAAGCCCTGGCGCGCTCCCTGAGCGCGGGCAACCCATGTCAGGCGCTGACCATCAATTACTGAAAGCCGTACCAGCTCGCCCGAGATTTCGGCGAGGCGATTAAGCAGCGGCTGTGCCACATCAACGATGCCCGTGTTGCTGAGAAAGCTCAGTCCGAGCGAGACCAGTTTGGTGGTCAATACGTAGTCGCCGTGGTCTCTTGTTTGCCGCACATAACCGCAGCGAACCAGATCGGCCAGCAGACGGTGCGTTGCGCTGCGCGGAATGTCGAGCTGGTCTGCAATCGCGGCAAGCTCAAGAGGTTCACCGCGCTGGGAGAGCAGCTCCAGGATGCCCAGGGTTCGTTCAAGGATGCCGTTCATCTTGCTTTCGTGTTGCTGCACCAGCGCGTAGTCACCGCATTTGCGCAGGCGGCAGGAGATTGGCGACCGCTCTGCGGCTGCTGGGTGCCTCCGACTGCTGCGTTTGCCTGCTGATATGCGGAAGTAGAATTTTATTCGAAAATGGAATAATATTCCAAGCGTGAGAAAAAGCAAGTAAAATCAACTTCATACCCAATTGCGGGCCGGTAGAGATCTGGCGGCGGAAGACAAAATGATCGAGACACTCAATGGCGCAACGCGCGTCCACTTTATCGTCGGCGACCCCATCGCGCAGGTAAAGTCGCCCGCAGGCGTGACGCAAGCGTTCGGCCAGCGCCAACAAAACGCTGTCGTAGTGCCGGCGCACGTCGCACCGGCTGATCTGGCCAACTGGTTGCGCGGCGTATCGCTGGCAAAAAATGTCGACGGCATCATCGTCACGGTCCCCCACAAATTTGCTTGCTGCGACCTCTGCGGCAGTACGTCCGACCGGGCGCGATTCCTGAAGACGGTCAACACCATGCGTCGCAATGCCGACGGCAGTTGGCACGGCGACATTTTCGATGGTCTCGGCTTTGTGGCTGCAATGCGTGACAACGGCTGCGAGCCACTGGGCAAGCGGGCGCTGCTGGTAGGTGCGGGCGGTGCCGGTTCAGCCATCGCGCATGCGCTGGTGATGGCCGGGGTTAGCGGGCTGGCAATCCACGATGAGGATGCGGCACGCCGCACCTCACTGGTGGATCGTCTCGCTACGCTGGGCCGTGCACCGGTGACGCATGGCAGCCCCGATCCGGCCGGATTCGACATCGTGCTCAACGCGACCCCGGTCGGCATGCGGCAAGCAGACCCTTATCCGCTGGAGGTTGCCCGACTGTCGGCGGACATGTTCGTCGGTTGTGTGATTACAGTGCCTGCCATTACACCTTTGATCGCGGCAGCGCGCCAGCTCGGCTGTGCCACCATGACCGGAGCAGACATGTTTGGCCGCGTGCGCGATCTGATGGTCGATTTCCTGCTCGGGGCATGACATGGACGTCTCGCTGCAGTCGGTCGCTGACCAGGATGTATTCGATGTCGTCGTGATCGGCGCTGGCTGCGCCGGTATGTCGGCGGCGCTGTGCGCCGCGATTGACGGCGCGCGTGTCTTGCTGGTGGAGCGCACTGAGTACCTTGGCGGCACCACTGCGCTGTCCGCCGCAACCAGCTGGGTGCCGCTCAGCAAGCCGGGGCTGGCAGTAGACCCGAGCGACAGCTATGAAAAGGCGCTGGACTTTCTGGATCGGGCGGTAGGCGCGCGGGCGCCGCGTGCCTTGCGTGAGGCATTTCTTGCCAATGGTCACGAGGCCGTTGCCAAGCTGGAGGACAACAGCCACGTGCAGTATCAGGTGCGCCAGTTGCATCCTGACTATATGACCGAGCTGCCCGGCTCTGTACTGCGGGGCCGCGCCATTGAGCCCAAGCCGTTCGACGGCCGCTTGCTGGGCAAAGCGCTCAAGCTGATCAGACCGCCGATCCCGGAGTTCACGGTGCTAGGCGGCATGATGGTTGATCGTGATGACATCGGGCACCTGTTGAACGTCGGCAAATCCTTCAAGTCGTTCCGCTATGCGATGCGCATCATCCTGCGCCATCAGATGGACCGGCTACTGCACGGTCGCGGTACGCGGCTGGTCATGGGCAATGCGCTGATCGGGCGGTTGCTGCTGTCTCTACGCGAACGCAAGGTGACCATTGTGAATCGCTGCAATGTGACGGCGCTGCGAACGCAGGGAGAAGGCGAGACAGGCAAGAGCGTCACTGGCGTCGTACTTGAGCAGGACGGCGTCCGTCGCGAAGTGGTGGTTCGAGGCGGCGTAGTCCTTGCCAGCGGCGGCTTCAATCGCCATCCTAAACGACGTGGTGAGTGGTTGCCGGGTGTCAGTCCCGATTGGTGCCCCGCTGCGCCGGGCCATACCGGGAGCGCGCAGGACCTTGCTATTGCCATCGGCGCCAGCTATGGCGCCACAGAATTGGCCTCAGATCCGGCAGAAGACGGCAAAGTGCTGAGTCATGCGTTCTGGGCGCCGGTTTCGATTCGCAAGCGTGCCGACGGTAGCGTCGCGGCCTTCCCGCACTTCGTGATGGATCGTGGCAAGCCGGGGATGATCACGGTGAACCAGCGCGGTGAGCGATTCGTCAATGAGTCGACGTCCTACCATCTGTTTGGCCTGGCCATGCAGGCCGCTGATCGGCACGCACCCAGTATTCCGGCGTGGCTGGTTTGCGATGCGGAAGCGCTGGCGCGCTATGGTCTCGGCATGATTCGGCCGGGAGCGAAGGAGGGGGCAAGCATCGCGCCATTTCTGGCCGACGGCTACCTGACGCAAGGTCGCACAGTGGCTGAATTGGCTGCGAAGATGGGCGCCGACCCTGCGGTGCTGACGGCAACGATCGAACGATTCAATGCGGCGGCGGAGCGGGGTGTTGACGCCGAGTTCCAGCGTGGCAGCACTGACTACCAGCGAGCCAACGGCGACGCCACGCGCAGCGCCAAAAATCCCTGTCTGGGGGCATTGCGAACCGGGCCGTACTACGCGATCCGGCTCTACCCGGGGGACATTGGCGCAGCAACAGGTCTGCGCACCGATGCCGCTGCGCGGGTGCTGGACCAGCGCGGCGAGCCAATCGCCGGCTTGTATGCCTGCGGCAATGACATGCACTCGATCATGGGGGGAACCTACCCCGCGCCCGGCATCACGATCGGCCCTGGCCTGACGTTTGCGTATCTTGCGGCGCAGGATGCAGTGGCGCGCAGCGCTACCTGACGGTGACAGGCGCGGCCGGTGCCAGCCGCTACGCCGGCTGGCACGCTGTCGTCGGCAGGATCAGGGGTAGAGCCCGCGCAGTTCGCGCGCTGCCAGTACGCGAGTGCAGGCGATGATGAACGCGGCGGTGCGCAGGGAGACCTTGTGTTTGTCTGCGGTGTGCACTACGGCCTTGAGCGCTTCGACCATGATGCGTTCAAGGCGATCGTTGATCTCTGCTTCCGTCCAGAAGAAACTGGAGAAATCCTGCACCCATTCAAAGTAGCTGACAGTTACGCCGCCAGCGTTGGCGATGACGTCCGGCACCACAGTGATGCCGCGGTCATGCAGGATATCGTCGGCCTGCGGGGTCGTCGGGCCGTTAGCGCCTTCGACGACCAGTCGGGTCGAGATTGATTTTGCACGCGTCGCCGTAAGCTGGTTCTCAAGCGCCGCCGGGATGAAGATGTCACTCTTCAGCGCCCAGAATTCATCTTCGGTGATCGGCGTTACGCCAATGTATTCGGTCAGCTTGTTGCCCTGCGCCACGAACTCAAGCGCGGCATCGACGTTGATGCCAGCTTCATTGACGACAGCGCCGCTGACGTCCTGGATGCCGACAACGATCGCTCCCGCAGCCTTGAACAGGCGTGCAGCGATACCGCCTACGTTGCCAAAGCCTTGTACGACGACCCGTGCCCCTTTGATGTCAAGGCCCATCGCATAAGCGGTTTCGCGTGCCGCGATGTAGACGCCACGGCCAGTCGCTTCACGACGACCAAGCGAGCCGCCCAGTGCGATCGGTTTGCCGGTGACGACGCCGGTCGCAGTGGCGCCGACGTTCATCGAATAGGTGTCCATCATCCACGCCATGATCTGGTCGTTGGTGTTGACGTCCGGTGCCGGGATGTCCTTGTCGGGACCGATGATCAGCCCAATTTCGCTGGTGTAGCGGCGGGTCAGACGCTCCAGTTCGGGGCGCGTGAGTGTTTTCGGGTCAACACGGATGCCGCCTTTGGCACCACCGTAGGGCAGGTTGACCGCTGCGTTCTTGACCGTCATCCACGCCGACAGCGCCATCACCTCGTCGATGGTGACGTCCGGGTGGAAGCGGACCCCCCCCTTGCCGGGACCACGGGAAAGATTGTGCTGCGCGCGGAAACCTTCGAAATGCGCCACGGTGCCGTCGTCGCGGTTGATCGGGATGTCAACCGCCAGCACGCGTTTGCAGCGCTTGAGGGTCTCAACCCAGCGTGCGAGGTGGCCAAGGTGCGGCGTCACACGGTCCACCTGCTGCAGGTAAATCTGCCACGGGCTGTTGGGGTTGTTTGGAACGTAGGAAAGACCCGTCGTGGTCATCTTGTATCCAGGGTAAGGATGAAAACCCGCAATGTAGGGCCCCGATGTTGTGGTGGACAATGTCCGACAATGCATTTACTGGCATGCGTCATGCTCGATTCCGATTGCATGCGATATCGGGTGCGTTTCAAATAGGGTGCAAGGCACGGAACAGTGCTAAGGTGATGGTGAGCGGCGAAGGATTGCACAGATATTCAGCCGCAATCATCCGGTACCGGAGGCGACCCCGCGTCGCAGGCATTACATTCACAATCACGCGTTGCCTGGCCGGGCGCGGCCGACATTGCTTTTCGGGAGTAGCGAACGATGTTGAGGGGATATTGGTCGAGGAAGCTGGTATTGCTGGCGCTAGTTGCCGTCTCTGCATGGAGTCATGCCGATACGCTATCGGAAGTTCGGGAGCGAGGCGAGTTCCGGCTCGGTCATCGCGAGAGTTCGTCGCCGTTTTCGTACATCAACGACAAGGGTGAAGCGGTTGGTTATTCGGTCGACATTTGTCTGAAGGTTTTCGATCTGGTCAAGAGCGAGCTCAAGCGCTCTGACCTGCGACTCAGGCTGGTCGCCCTGAAGCCGGCAGACCGTATCGCAGCGGTGAGAGACGGCCGTGTTGATGTCGAGTGTGGTTCGACTACCAACACTGTCACGCGGCAGAAGGACGTGGCGTTCAGCTACACGACATTCATGGCCGGCGCGCGTTTGCTGGCGAAGAAGTCGTCGAACCTGAAAGACCTGACCGATCTGCGTGGCAAGACGATCGTGGTGACCGAGAAGACCACTACCGAGACGGTGATCAAGCAGCTCAACACCGAACGCAATCTGGGCATGAAGATCGTGCTGGCCAAAGACCATGCCGAGGGCTTCGCCAAAATGGAATCTGGCGAGGCGGCGGCGGTGGCCAATGACGACGCTTTGCTGTTTGGTCTGGTTGGCAAATCGAAGGACCCGACGGCGTACGACTTTGTCGGCAAGTACGTTTCTGTCGAACCTTACGGCATCATGTACCGCAAGGATGATCCTGCGTTCGAGAAGCTGATCGACAACGCGATCGCAGGCCTGTTCAGCAATGGGCAGATCAGGACGATCTATGCCAAGTGGTTCGAGAGTGGCGCGTTCAAGCTGCCGATGAACCAGTACATGAAAGAAAACCTCAAGCTGCCGAACAAGTACGGCGTACAGTAGGTAATAGCGCAGGCGGCGGTGTTCTTCGCTCCGGCCGCCCGCTGTGGTGGGCGAACGCAGGGGCGGTGCAGATAGTCGCTCACCCGCTAAAATCCAGTTTTCCGCACCAGCTTTCGGCGCTTTGGCTTCTGTCGGACGCGCCGGCCGCACACCGCCTCGCGCATGCCCGCCACCTTCCTGTCCCTTCGCGGCTCCGCCGCGCTCTCGCAGTTTCGTCAAGACAAACTGGTTGCTACCCTCACCGAACATCGGGTGACTGCGATCAACGCCGAGTTCTGGCACTTCGCCGCAGTCAATCGCGAGCTCAACCGCGAAGAGCGCACCCGGCTCGATGCCTTGCTGGCCTATGGCGCTGATGCCGAACCGAGCGACGGGCACCAATATGCGTTCCTGGTCGTACCACGCTTGGGCACCATCTCACCGTGGTCGTCGAAGGCGACCGACATCGCCCACAACTGCGGGCTCGACGCCGTGCAGCGGATCGAGCGTGGCGTGTGGTTCTGGGTCTCTGCAGAGAAGGCGCTGACCACGCAGGCGAAACGCGCCATTGAGGACGCCTGTCATGACCGCATGACCGAAGCCGTGCTGCCGGACATCAAGGCCGCTGAAGCATTGTTTGACGTGCACGCTGCAAAACCGCTGGCGAGCATCCCTCGCAACACCGGGTCGCTCAAGCATGCCAACAGTGAGCTCGGGCTGGCACTGTCACCCGACGAAATCGACTACCTCGCCGCCGCGTTCGACAAACTGGGTCGCGATCCGACGGACGTTGAGCTCCTGATGTTCGCGCAGGCCAATTCGGAGCACTGTCGACACAAGGTATTCAACGCGAGCTGGACGATCGACGGTGTGGCGCAGGATCGTTCGCTGTTTGCGATGATCCGCAACACTCACAACCTGGCACCCGGCGGCACCGAGATTGCGTACTCCGACAATGCAGCCATTCTGACCGGCGGCGACGCCGAGCGTTTCTATCCGGACGCCGACGGCAAGTACGATGCGCATCGCGACCGCACGCACTACCTCGCCAAGGTCGAGACCCACAACCACCCCACCGCGATTGCACCGTTCGCCGGCGCCGCGACGGGCGCGGGCGGTGAGATCCGCGACGAAGGCGCGACGGGCCGTGGCGCCGTGCCCAAGGCCGGGCTCACCGGCTTTACCACGTCCAACCTGCGCCTGCCCGGCCTGCCGCAGCCCTGGGAGGCCGCGACGGCAAACGTCGGCAAACCGGCCCGCATTTCTTCGGCGCTGGACATCATGATTCAGGGCCCGATTGGTGGTGCCGCATTCAACGATGAGTTCGGTCGCCCAAACCTCGGTGGCTATTTCCGCACCTTCGAGCAACAGGTGGGCGATACGGTTTACGGCTATCACAAGCCGATCATGATTGCCGGTGGCGTCGGTGCGGTGTCGGATGCCCACGTGCACAAGATTGCCTTTCCGGCGGGCACGCTGCTGATCCAGCTCGGCGGTGAGGGCATGCGTATTGGCATGGGCGGTGGCGCAGCGTCGTCAATGACGACCGGCCAGAACACGGCAGATCTTGACTTCGACTCGGTGCAGCGCGGTAACCCCGAGATGGAGCGGCGCGCGCAGGAAGTCATCAACGCGTGCTGGCGGCTGCGCGATGTCAATCCGATCCTTGCCATCCACGACGTTGGTGCGGGCGGCCTGTCGAACGCGTTGCCCGAGCTGGTACATGGCGCGGGCAATGAGAGCGATCCGCGCGGCGCATTGTTCGACCTGCGCAAAGTGCTGACGCTGGAGCCCGGCATGAGTCCGGCCGAAATCTGGTGCAACGAGTCGCAGGAGCGCTACGTGCTGGCGATTGCGCCGCAGAGCCTTGCGACGTTCAAATCGTTCTGCGAACGCGAGCGTTGTCCGTTCGCCGTGCTCGGCGTTGCGGACGGGTCGGGCAATCTGACCGTCGCCGACGCCAAGTTCAGCAACAAGCCGGTGGACATGCCGCTCGAAGTGTTGCTCGGCAAACCACCCAAGATGGAGCGCAACGCCGTGCGCAAGGCAGCGCCCGGTGCGTCGCTCGCTGCGAGCGCCGTGAGCTTGCGTGACGTTGCCTATCGCGTGTTGCAGCATCCAACGGTCGCAGACAAAACCTTCCTCGTCACCATCGGTGACCGCTTCGTCGGTGGTCTCACCGCACGCGAACAGATGGTCGGCCCCTGGCAGGTTCCGGTGGCCGATTGCGCTGTCACGCTGCGCGATTTCGTGGGCGACGCTGGCGAGGCGATGGCGATGGGCGAGCGCACGCCGCTCGCTGTTCTCAATGCCCCCGCATCGGCGCGCATGGCGGTGGCGGAAGCCATCACCAATATTGCCTCAGCACGCATCCATGCCATCGGCGACATCAAGCTCTCCGCCAACTGGATGGCCGCTGTTGATGTGGCCGGCGAAGATGCCGCGCTTTTCGACGCCGTGCACGCGGTGGGCATGGAGCTTTGCCCGGCCCTCGGCATCGCCATCCCGGTCGGCAAAGACTCGATGAGCATGCGCACCTCCTGGGGCGATGGCTCCTGCAAAAAGTCCGTGCACTCGCCGGTGTCGCTGATCGTCAGCGCTTTTGCCAACGTCGTTGACGTCAAGCGCACGCTGACGCCGCTGTTGCGCACCGAGGGTGACACAGTATTGCTGCTGGTTGACGTGGCGCGCGGCAAGGCGCGGCTGGGTGGCTCGATCTACGCCCAGGTGCTCTCGCAGATGGGTGACAGCACGCCGGATTGCGATTCTGCGGATGACCTCAAGGCGTTCTTCGCAGGCGTGCAGGCGCTCAACGCGCAGGGCCTGGCGCTCGCCTATCACGACAAGTCCGATGGAGGTCTGTTGGCGACGCTCGCGGAGATGATGATCGCCTCGCGCTCGGGTCTGACGGTGACGCTTGATGCGGCTGCTGATGCGTTTGGTGTGCTGTTCAATGAGGAACTCGGCGCCGTCGTCCAGGTCCGCCGCGCCGATTTGGCAAAGGCTCGCGATGCATTTGCTGGTCTGCCAGTGCACGAGATCGCCACCTTGCGCGACGATGGCAAACTGGTGATCGAACAGGGCGGCAAGACGATCCTTGATGAGGCGCGTCAGGCCCTGCATGCGGCGTGGAGTGCCACCAGCATCGAGATCCAGCGCCTGCGCGACAACCCGGACTGTGCCGATGCCGAGTTCGACCGCGTGTTTGATGATGCCGACGTCGGCCTCACGCCGCGTGTTCTTTTCGATGCCACGGTCAACGTGGCGGCGCCGATGATCGCGACGGGCTCGCGTCCCAAAGTCGCGATCCTGCGCGAGCAGGGCGTCAATTCGCATATTGAGACCGGGCACGTGTTCACGATGGCTGGCTTCGATGCCTACGATGTGCACATGACCGACCTGCAGACCGGTCGTCGCACACTGGATGAATTCAAGGGCTTTGTCGCGTGTGGTGGATTTAGCTACGGCGACGTGCTGGGCGCCGGCGCTGGCTGGGCGAAGTCGATCCTGCTGAATCCGGTGCTGCGCGAGCAGTTCCAGGAATTCTTTGGCGAGGACGATACCTTCGCGCTCGGCATTTGCAACGGCTGCCAGATGCTGGCGCAGATGGCGCCGATCATCCCCGGCGCTGAACACTGGCCGAAGTTCGTGCGCAACGGCAGTGAACAGTTCGAGTGTCGCACCGCGCTGGTGGAAGTGATGGACACGCCGTCGATTTTCTTCAAGGGCATGGAAAAGACCCGGCTTCCCATCGTGGTGGCGCACGGCGAGGGCTTCGCGCAGTTCAAGAACGAGGAACAATTCGAGGCCGCGCAGTCGCTGGTTACGCTGCGCTTCATCGACGGCCACGGTGCCGCCACCGAAACCTATCCGCTGAACCCGAACGGCTCACCGGGCGGCATTACCGGGCTCACTACGGCGGATGGCCGCTTCAACGTGCTGATGCCACACCCGGAGCGCACTCATCGCGTCGAGAACTTTTCGTGGCATCCCGAAGGCTGGACGCGCTCGCCGTGGCTGCGAATGTTCGAGAACGCCAGAATTTGGCTGGGATAGCCTGAAAGGGCGGAAGCACCTTTTGGGCAGAAACGTCTTTTTTACTGGGCTACCAGGCTGATTCGACAGAAAGTCGACTTTTGGCGTTTTACCTTGTCAAGCCCGGTGCAATAGGGCTTCTTCGCCAAAGTTGATGTGCCATGCGCGGCGCTACCGCAAGTACGCAATCACCTTTTGCGCTGCGGCATCGGCTTCTGCGAACTGGGCAGCATTCCGCAGCTCACGCAGCGTGGCCAGTTCACGTTCGATCACCAGTCGCGCGGCGGTCTCGGTCGCCTCCACCTGTTGCGGCGCCACCGCACCGAACACCTGCCGCGCCAGCTCGCCGGCGCGATTGCCTGCGCCGACCTCGGCGTACGCCAGCGAGACGTCGGCCATGACGCCGTAACGCTCGCCTGCCGGCAGACTGGCGGCAGCCTCGAAGGCGGCTGTGGCGGCCGCCAGCACACGCTCACGCGCTTCGCCATCGGCAAGCAATGGCGAAACGGCGCGCAACGCAGCCGCCCGCGCTGATGGCGATGCGATCTTTTCCAGCGTGGCGAAAGCAGCAGCCAGCGTTCGCGCAGCCTTGTCAGCCTCGGCTCCCGCCTGTCGCTGCGCTCGCCAGGCCAGTGCGAGGATACGAACTTGAGTACCGACAGTCGCCGCGTTCGCGTCGTTGCCGGTCTTCGGCGCCAGCGCCTCGATCTCGGACGCGAGCGTGCGGGCGCGAGTCGTCGCGCCCGATGCGGCGGACATCTGCGCCTCGGCAGCGAGTAGCTGCGCCTTTGCCAGCGCCCATTCCGCCTGGGCGTGGGCCCGCGACGGTGCGTCCTTGATGGCGTCAAGGCCGGTTTGTGCGCGACTGAGCAGGTCGCGCCCCGTGTCAATCAGATGCGCTTTGCTGCCGAGCGCAGCGCCGGCTCTCGCCAGTGCGATCGCGCGCTCGCCAGCATCGGCGACTGCGGTCAGCGCATCCTGCAAGCGTGGCAGTTGGGCGGCGAACTGCGACGCCGGCGTCGCCGCGAGCATTAATGCCTGAATTTCGATCTCCTGCACCCGCACCTCGGCAGCGAGCGCCGGTTCTCCGATCAGTTCGGGCGTAGTTTTGACCGATAGCAGGACGTCGCGCGCCTTCGACAGTTGCCCGATTTCAGCCAGCGTGCGCGAGGTGGCCAGCGCCAGCTGCATCTTGCGCTGCATGCTGATGCCAACGATTGGGTGCGCCGCGACGCCGGCAGTGCCGGCAGCGACGGCAGCTTGCGGGTGAGCCAGCTGCTCCACTGCGCCTTCGAGAGCAAGGCTGCGCAAGGTAACCCGGTTAGCGGAGCCAGCTGTGGCCAGGGCGCTGGACGGCAGATCCCGGCTTGCAGTGCCCGTCAGCCCTTCAAAAAAGCGCTGACTTGCCAGCGACCAGTCGCCCTTGCTGCTGACCCACAGCGCAATCAATCCACCACCGACCAAGGCAACGGTGGCGGCGCCGAGCGAGGCGGCGATCCGCTGCATGCGGAGACGGCGATCACGGCGGTGATCAACTTCGACCAGCTCGTACGCGCCACCGAGATCGGCGCGAATATGCTTGCGGAAGATCGCGGCCTGCGCCTCCATGCGCATGCGGTCTTCGGCATTGATCTTTTGTCGCGAGTCCCGCTCGGCCTTGCGCTCCCGCGCCCTGGCGATTTTCTTGCGCTTGCGCAGCAGGGCTGGTGTGATCTTGTCGACGTAAACGCCACAGGCCGGGCACTTGCGCTCCTCCGTCAGGTGAACATGCTCACTACAGGCGGGGCGGGTCACGCGATCGTCGTGCACCAGCGTCTGCACGTTAAGCGCCGGCGTGACAGACACCGTCAGGCCGGCACGGACAAAGCGCTCCGCGACCTGCACGGCACGCGACTTCGGCGACGAGCCCTTGACCTTGGCCATCTGCCCGGCACGCAGCAGCTTCAGCAGGGAAGCGACGTACTTCTCCGGGATGCCGGCGGCCTGCAGAGCAACCGGATCAAGCGAATCGACGTCGCCGCCATCCCGCAGCCGTACCATCACGTCGTACAGCTCGTATTCGCTTTCGAGAGAGAGTTCTTGCTTGTCAGCCAAGGTGTTTCGGTGCCGCAGTCGCCGCCACCTTTCCGGCAGTCTGTCGTGAATTTACTAACGTAAACAAGTATGACATGCGGCGGGCTGAAGGTGCACACCAATTTGCACTGCCGTGCAATGTCGCCTCCCCCTAAGCGCCGGCATCGCTTCGCCGCGATCGGATGGCCAGCCAAAGCGCCGCGATCAGGGCGATGGCAATGAACGGCGCTGCCGTGTAATTGACGATCTCCCAGCCGCGTGCGTTCACCAGCACGCCGGCACTGGACGACGACACCGCCATGGTGCCGAACACCAGCATGTCGTTGAAACCCTGAACGCGCGTCTTTTCGGACGGCCGATAGGTCTCGGTCAGCAACGCGGTGCCGCCGATGAACATGAAGTTCCAGCCGACGCCAAGGACAAACAGGCCGAACCAGAAATGCGCCACGGTGGTGCCGGACAGATCGATGCCGAGCGTCACGAAATTCAGCAGGCAGCCGACGATGATGATCTGCAGCGCGCCGAAGCGCTTGATCAGGTTGCCGGTGAAGAAGCTTGGCGCAAACATGCCCACCACGTGCCACTCGAGCACGAATACGCCCTCCTTGAACGGATGACCGCAAAAATTCATCGCCAGCGGCGTCGCCACCATCAGCAAGTTCATGACGCCGTAGCCCAGCGCTGCCGACAGCGCCGCGACGATGAATTTCGGCTGCCGTGCGATTTCGCCCAACGGCCGGGCCGGTTCATCGCTCGTGTCGATGCCCAGCGCCGGCAGCTTCAGCCGCGACTGTACGACCATCGCGACGATGGCGAAGGCCACCAGCGAGAGATAAGTGCCAGCATAGGTGACAGCCAGCCAGTCCTTGGTCAGCTTCGAGCTCTCCGGCCCGATCAGGCCGCCGACAATGCCACCCGCCAACACCAGCGAGATAGCCCGTGCCTTGTCCGGCCCGGTCACCGCATCAGCGGCGGCAAAGCGGTAGAAGCCGCCAGTGGCGTTGTAGCAGCCGATGAAAAAAGTGCCGAGGCACAGGCCCCAGAACGACCTGGCCATCACGGCCACCGCACAGATGACGGCGCCGAGCATCGCCAGCAGGCTGCCGGTCATGAAGCCCCGGCGCCGGCCGCGCCTGCGCATGAACGACGCGGCGGGCATCGCCGAAATCGCGCTGCCGATCACGTAAGTCATCGCCGGCAATGTGGCGAGAATCTTGTTGTCGGCCAGCATGTAGCCGGTCAGGGCGTTCACCGCCATCAGGATGACCGTATTGGTCAGCAGCAGGCCCTGACAGAGGGCAAGCAGAAAAACGGTGCGGCGCTGGTCTGGTGCGAAGCTCATGCGGAGATGGTAGCGCGGCGAGCTTGCCGCCCGCCGCGCCTGGTTCGGCCTTGAGAGAGGAGTGTGCTTGCCCGCAAACGGGCGGGGACGCGGCAATGCGCTGCCAGAGCAGCGCCTAAATATCTACGGTCAGGTAACGATGCCCAGCGACCACGGCACGAATTCGTTGTCGCCCAGGCCGAGTTCCTCGCTGCGCGTACGTTTGCCGGAGGCGACGTCGAGAATTTCGCGAAAGATATCCTCGCCCAGTTCGGCGACGGTACAGGCGCCATCCACCACCACGCCGCAGTTGATGTCCATGTCGTCACGCAATTTCTCGAACATCGGCGTATTGCTGGCGAGCTTGATCGACGGCACTGGCTTGGCGCCAAACATCGAGCCGCGACCGGTGGTGAAGCAGATCAGGTTGGCGCCGCTGGCAATCTGGCCGGTGGCGGAGCAGGGATCGAAGCCGGGCGAATCCATGAACACAAAGCCGTGCTGGTCAATCGGCTCGGCGTATTCGTACACCGCCTGCAGCGGCGTGGTGCCGCCTTTCATCGCCGAGCCCAGCGATTTTTCAAAGATATTGGCGATGCCGCCCGCCTGATTGCCGGCGACGACCACGCCGTTCATTTGCCCGCTCTGGCCGCGCGAATATTCCTTCCACCATGCAAGGCGATCCAGCAGTTTCTGCCCGACCGCCGGCGTCATCGCGCGACGCGTCAGCATGTGCTCGACGCCATAGATTTCGGGCGTCTCCGACAGGATCGCGGTGCCGCCGTGGCGCACCAGAATGTCCATTGCAGCGCCGAGCGCCGGGTTGGCGGTGATGCCCGAAAAGCCATCGGAGCCGCCGCATTGCAGGCCGATCGACAGATGCTTCGCGCTCACTGCGACCCGCTTCACGTCGTTGGCTGCGGGCAGCATCGCGGTGATCGCATCGACGCCAGCCTGAATGCTGGCACGGGTGCCGGCAGTGTCCTGCATGATGAGCGGCACCAGCGTCGGGCCAGTCGCCAGCGACTGCGAAGAGAGCAGATCGCCCACCTGATTGCGTTCACAGCCGAGGCCGATGATCAGCACTGCCGCCAGGTTGGCATGCTTCGCATAACCCGCCAGCGTGCGGCGGAAGACGTCGAAATTGAGGCTCGGTGTCGACATGCCGCAGCCGGTGTTGTGGGTAAACGCCACCACACCATCGACGTTGGGGAATGGCGCGAGACGCTCTGCCGTGAAGTGTTCAGCGATCTTGCGGCACACCGTGGCTGAGCAGTTCACGCTGGAGAGAATGCCGATGTAGTTGCGGGTGGCCACGCGACCATCGTCACGCACGATGCCCAGGAAGGTGGCCTGCTGCGTTTCGGGCAGGTAGTCAACCGGCGTCACGTCCTCACAGAAATGCGGGTCACGGTCAAACTCGACAAACTGCAGGTTGTGTGTGTGCACGTGTTCGCCCGGCGCGATGTCGCGTGCAGCCATGCCGATCACGGTGTTGTACTTGCGCACCGGCGTGCCCGCTGCGATTGCTGCGGCAGCGATCTTGTGCCCGGCGGGCACCTGTGCGCGTACCTTGAGCCCGAGATCAGGCAGATCCTGCCCAAGCGAGAGCGCCGCTTTGGCGACCAGAATGTTGTCGGTGGGGTGCAGACGGATCAGGGGGCTTGAAGAAGTCATTCAGTGCAACAACGGTGTGGGAGCGGGCTTGCCCGCGAACGGACATCGGGCTAATGCAGGTCGCGGCAGGACTGCTCCAGCCCGGCTAGCTCTTGATCAATTCCTTGAGCTTGAGGCGCTCGATCAACAGCTTTTCACGCTGCATCATGGTCATGACATATTTCTCGTAGTCGGGGCCGTCAAGGTAGAGCACTGGTGCGTCAATCTTGTCGCACGCGGACTTGAACTCGGGGCTGGCCACCGCAATGCGGAACGCGTCGCGGAGTTTTTTGGTGATCGCCGGATCCAGGCCTTTCGGCGCGCCGATGCCGTTGGGCGCATCGACCACCACGTTGTAGCCGGCGTCCTTCAGCGTGGGCGCGTCCTTGAAGCGCGGCACCCGCGTCTCGCCCCAGGTGGCGAGCAGCCGCAGTTTGCCGGATTCGACGTGTGGCGCCCAGGAGCTGGAGTCCGCCAGTGCATCGACATGGCCGCCGATCAGTGCCTGCAGCGCCTCGGCGCCACCCTTGAACGGGATGTGGCGGAACTGTGCGCTCGCCGCCAGCGCGAATTCCTCCATGCCAACATGGGTGGCACCACCAACGCCAGCGTGCGCGTAGGTCACCGCACCCGGATTGGCTTTGGCATGGGCGACGAATTCGTTGAGCGTCTTCCACGGTGCGTTCGCCTGCACTGCGATCCCGAACACCTGCCCGGACGTACGGGCAAGGTAGGTGAAGTCTTTCAGCGGGTCCGGTGCGATGGTGCCGAGCTGCGAAAAGCGGGTCACCGAAATCGGAATCTGGCCGATGGTATAGCCGTCCGCTTTGGCGCTGGCCATTGCCTTGGCACCCAGCATGCCCGAGGCACCGACACGGTTTTCCACCACGATGCTTTGTCCGAGCACCTTCGCCGCAGCGACGCAGAGTGCACGCATGGTCTGGTCGGCAGTGCCGCCGGCGGGCCAGGGGCAGATGAAGGTGATGGGGCGCTCGGGGTACTCGGCAGCCCACGCGGGAAACGCTGCGGCACCCGCTGTGCCAACGCCGGCGAGCAATAGCTGGCGACGCGTTTGATCCACGGTGGCGACCGCAGCCTGATCTTTCGACATGAAGATTCCTCCTGTTTACCCTGAATTTTCCGGGTAGCGGCTGTCGCTTTGCTCGCGCGATGCGATGGCGCCAGAACGTTGCTACCGGCAGAAAAGATGATCGCTGCAGTGATGCACGTGGCGCGCGCAAGCACGCGTCTGAGGGCACGCGATCAGGCGATCTCGAACACCTGCTTCAGGTAGGTCAGATACGACGCGTCGTCGCACATCGTCTTTGCCGGGGTGTCGGAGAGTTTGGCTACTGGCTGCCCGTTGCAGCGGACCATCTTGAGCACGATTTGCAGCGGCGTGTAGCCGAGATCATTGGTGAGATTGGTGCCGATGCCGAACGCGGTCTTGGCGCGTCCCTGAAAGTGCCGGGCGATTTCGATGGCGCGCGGAAAGCTCAGCCCGTCGCTGAACACCAGCGATTTGGTCTTCGGGTCCACACGGTTTGCCAGATAGTGACTGATGATGGCTTCACCCCAGGCGATGGGTTCGCCGCTGTCATGGCGCGCGCCATCGAACAGCTTGCAGAAGTACATGTCGAAGTCGCGCATGAAGGCGTTCAGGCCGGCCACGTCCGAGAGTGCAATTCCGAGGTCGCCGCGATATTCATCCGCCCACTTCTGGAATGCCCAGCGCTGCGAGTCACGCAGCCGCGGCCCCAGCGCCTGTGCCGCCTGCAGCCACTCGTGCGCCATGGTGCCCACCGCAAGCAGACCGAGTTCTTTCGCGAAATACGCATTGCTGGTGCCTACGAACGCACCCTGCGTGCGGGCCTTGACCGTACTCAGCACCTCGCGTTGCCAGGTGTGCGAAAAACGGCGCCGCGTGCCGTAATCGGCGAACGAAAAACCAAGCTCTGGCGAAAGCGCGTTGACCAGATCAAGTTTGGCGGCGAGGCGGCGCCGGCCTTCCTCAAGGTCGGGCACCGGCTGCGTGCGGCGAAAGTAGACCTCGTTGACGATGGCGAGGATCGGGATCTCAAACAGGATCGTGTGCAGCCACGGCCCCTTGATCTCGATGGCGAGATCGTCACCGGCAGCGCGGATGTCGATGTGCTTGCGGTTGAAGTGAAACAGCGCCAGAAAATCGACAAAGTCGCTCTTCACATAGCGCAATGAACGCAGGTAGTCGAGCTCATCATCGGCAAAACGCAAGGCGCACAGCGCATCCACCTCACGATTGATTTCATCGGCAAACGGCGCCAGCGCCACCCCCTCGTTGCGGCACTTGAAGCGGTACTCCACCTGCGCACCGGGAAACTGGTGCAGCACCGCCTGCATCATGGTGAACTTGTAGAGGTCGGTGTCGAGGAGGGAGTGGATGATCACGGTGGCACAGAGCAGGGGATGCAATGACAGTTTAGCTGTCCCATGGCCCCGCCCGAGATGCCGTGCGTGGCGTTGTCGTGCAGTCTGCTCTGAATCTAAAATATGCTTCCAGCATACAAACATGGGTGCCGGCTGTTGATGCACTGTCTCCGCGCTTCGCTGCTTTTCGCCGCAACCTGCTTGTTACCCGTTTGCGTGCTCGCGAGTACGCAAGCCGTTCGGCTGGACGAGCGCGACGCTACGGTTCGTGGCGAGACATCCGGCGAGGCTGCGCCCAGACCCGCGCAGTTGCGATCAAGGCGATTCGATGCTGCGGATGACGAACCGAAGTTCATTCGTTATACGGAGACCACGGGATGGCCCGGCGGCATCGTGCACTGGCGCTACAACGACAGCGGTCGGCCTGGCAGTATCGTGGCCAGTTCTGCGGCGGCACTGGCGGTGATTCAGACCGCCATGGCAAAGTGGACTGCAGTCTGCAATGTGACCTTCATCTATGACGGGACGTCGACGGCAACTCCCACGCTGGTCAATCCTTCTCCGACTTTTGACGGCGTGAATGTCGTTGGCTGGCAAGCGCAGTCGGCCCCACAAACTGGCGTCGCCGGCATCGGTTGGAGTTTGCCTGAGCCAGGCCCGATCATTGAAGGGGATGTTGCGCTCAACAACACGTACAACCCCGATTTGGCCGTCACCATCGTCCACGAATTGGGACATCTGCTCGGGCTCAAGCACTCTGACGTTTCCAATGTCGTGATGTCAGGGCCGCCGCTAACTTCGTATGTAGCGCAGAGCAATCTGCAGGCAGACGACATCGCGGGCTGCGTGAATATTTATGGCCCGGCGACGGCTTTGCCAACCATCTCCGGCACCATCACCAATGGCGCTGCCGGTGTGGCCGGTGTCAGTTTCTGCGCGCAACCTTCGGCTGGCGTGAGTTGCACCGCGTCAAATGCCTCCGGGGCGTATAGCTGCACGGTGCCCAGCGGATGGACCGGCCGGCTGCATTCACCGATGGTGGGCAGCAACCGGATTCCCGCGCAGTCGTTCGCCAATGTCACTTCCGCCGTCACGCGCAATGTGTCCGCCAGCAGCGGCGTGCCTGGTTGCAACCTTGACGTGGACAACAATGGTCTGTTCGATGCGGCTACGGATGGTGTCGCGATCATGCGGCGCATGTTGGGTTTCGGGCAATCTGCATTTGCGGGCCTCGCGGGCACATGCGCCGCGAATACGACTGCCAGCGCAATCTATGCGGCGACGAACGCAAGCTACAACGCTGCGGGTTACAACGCCACCGGCGGCAGCGCGACGCTGCCCGCGACAGATGGTGCGGTGATCCTGCGCGCCATGCTCGGACTCACCGGTTCTGCGGTGACCAACGGCCTCGGGCTTGCGTCTGAAGGCGGAGCGAGCCGAACTTCATGGACTAACATCCAGTCATGGCTGAACACGACCTGCGGCGCGAATTTCTAGGACTCGGGCAGCGGGTTGGCAGCACGATGGTGTCTGGAGCACCTGGCTCCCGGTCGCCCGTGCGATCAGTTTCAGCGCTGTTGCTCGCGGTCGTGGTGCTGGCAGCAGGGGTTGCTGGCGCGGCGGCGCCGAAGACGGTGAACTCGCCATCCGGCAACAGTGCCAAGGCGACGGATGCGCGGGACGTGCTGGGCCTGATCGTCAAGTTTGAAGCCGACGCTGGTCTCGCGTTGCCGGCCGCAGCGCTGCGTGAAACGCGTCTGGCGCGAATCAGTTCGCTGCTGGCCCCGATTGGGGTGCGGGTGTCGTATGTGCGCACGCTGGCGAGTGGCGCCGAACTGTTGCGCTTCGACCAGCCGATGGGGTTGGGTGACGCCGAGGCGATGGCGGCGACAGTGTCGCGTCTGGAAGGGGTGCGCTATGCAGCGCCGAATCGCACCATTCGGCCGCAGGCGGTGCCTACCGATCCGGATTTTCCGTCGCAATGGGGCTTTCAGTACGTGCCGGGATCGGCAGAGGGCGCCAACTTTGTGTCGGCGTGGGACATCACCCGCGGCGCGGCCAGTCAAACAATCGGCGTGATCGATGCCGGTATCTCGGGCAGCAACGAGGAGATTGTGGGACAGTTGCGGCGGGATCCGCTGTTCCCGAACGGTGGCTATGACTTTTATTCGACACCCGAAACGCCAGGAGATGGCGACGGCCGTGACGATGACCCCGAGCAGCTGCCCAGTACGTGCGGGCACGGGACGCACGTGGCAGGCACCATCGGTGCACGGACAGCGTTCGCCGGTCTCGGTGTTGGGATTGCGGGCGGTGCACCTGACAGCAAGCTTCTTATTGCTCGTGCGCTCAGCTACAGCGGCACCGATGCCGATGCGATTGACGCGATGCACTGGATGGCCGGCGATACGGTGCCCGGTGTCGCGGTCAATCCCAATATTCCGGTCGCCGTCAATATGAGCTTCGGTGCATCCGGCGGCTCCTGCGGACCTGCCTATCAGGAGGCGGTCGATGCCTTGCGTGCGGCTGCGGTGGTGCCGGTGGCTGCGGCCGGTAACACCAATCAGGATGTTGCGATTTTCGCGCCGGCCAACTGCCGAGGCGTTGTCGCGGTCGCGGCGGCCGATACCCTGGGTGCAAAAGCGTCATTCAGCAATTACGGCGCTGGCGTGGTGATCACGGCACCTGGCGTCGATATTCTTTCTACAGGCGGTGCGGGCAGCACCAATGTCTCCTGCTTCAAGAGCGGCACATCGATGGCCGCGCCGCACGTCACTGCAGCGGTTGGCCTGATGCGCGCGCTGATGCCCGCGCTCAACGTCAATCAGGTGGCACTGGCGCTGAAGTCCGCCGCGCGTCCCTTCCCGGTGGGCAGCACCTGTACCACCAGCATCTGCGGTGCCGGCCTGCTGGATGCCCGGCGCTCGCTGGATGCCTTGACTGGCAGCGTCGTCCGCATCGGCTGGAACGAGCCCGCAGTGACGCTGCGCGAGAACGACGGCAACCTGGTGGTGACGGTGAGTCGCATTGGCAACCCGTCGCAGGCGGTCACCGTCGGCGTGGTCGCCGACCCCGGAACGGCGCTCGCGGGCGTGGATTACGGCACGCCAAGTTCAACCACGCTCACCTGGGCGGCCAACGACGTCAGTGACCGTACGGTGACGGTGCCCATCATCGCCCGCAGCGGCGAGCAGGGCACACGCGCCTTCGCGCTGCGCCTCTACACGATCTCCGGTGGAACGCAAATCGTGGCGCCGGCGTCGATCAACGTAACGATCAACGAGGTCGATTGCAACTCGGTCACGCCGATTCTGTTTGGCGAGACCAAGAGCGGCAGCCTCGACGTTGACCATCCGGAAAACTATTGCCACGGCGGCGTGCGCGGCCCGGCGTTCAACACCGTGCGCTACAGTTTTGCAGGCAACGCGGGTGACGTCGTGTCAATCGACATGACCAGCACCACCGCAGCGCCCAATGTGCTCGACACCTATGTCTATCTGCTCGGGCCCGACAAGCGCGTGCTGGCCGAGAACGACGACATCGTATCGACCGTGAACCGCAATTCGCGGATCGTGCAGCACCAGCTCACCCAGACCGGCACCCACTACATCGATGCCACCACCTACGGCAGCTCTGCCGATGCCACCGGCAGTTTCAATCTGCGGCTGTACCACTGCGGCGGCTACGTCGCCGGCAGCACGTGCAGCGTCGATATCGACGGCGACGGTCTGGTCGACAGCACTGACTCGCTGCTGGCGGTGCGCCGTCTTGCTGGCATGACAGGCTCGGCCCTGGTGGTGGGCCAGTCGTTCCGGGCGTGCGCCAGCCGCACGACCGGTGGCGCCATCGCAAGCTTCATCGACACCCAAAATACCCCCTCCGGGCCGCCGTTGGCGTTCGACATTGATGGCGACGGGCAAGTGCTGGCCAGCACCGACGGCCTGTTGCTTGTGCGTGCCTTGCTTGGCTTGACCGGTGACGCTGTCATCACCGGCGCGCTGGGGCCGGCCGCGACGCGCAACACCTGGCCGCTGATCCGCACTTATCTGAATGGGCAGTGTGGTCTGGCGCTGTTGCCGTGACCTGAGGAAACGCTGAACAAATCCCACGTGCGCATTGCATCGTCGGACTTGGGCTCACCGCTCATCCCAATCCGCCGCGCGCTGCATCACCCGGACTTATTCAGCGTTTCCCCAAATCGCTGTGCCCGCGAGCTGCGGCGCGTTCCGGGCTCGACTTTTGACGAAATGTGGCACTGAGCCCAATCCGATTGGGGCTTTCGCCAAAAAGCTATTGCCGCCGGTCGAGCAGCAGGACGGCGGCGCCTGAGGCCACGAACAGTCCGGCGCTGCCACGGTTGACGCCGCGCAGCCAGGCTGGGTGGGTGGCCAGCCAGCGGTTCACGCTGCCAGCCGCGGCGCCGAGTGCACTGTAGGCAATGATGGTCAGCACGGAGAAGATCGCGCCGAGCAGCAGCATTTGTATGAGCGGGCTCGAAGCGCCCTCACCTGCCCGCACGAACTGCGGCACGAAAGCCAGCACGAACAGGGCAACCTTCGGGTTGAGCAGATTGCTCAGCACGCCACGCATGAAGATCACCCGGAGTGGTGCCGGCTTCGCGGTCACCAGCGCGGTGCCGACGGCGGCGCTGCGCCACTGCTGGATGCCGAGATAGATCAGGTAGGCACCACCGACCAGCTTCATCACCCAGAACGCCGTCTGGCTGGCGGTTAGCAACGCACTGACGCCGAACGCGGCCAGCAGCGAATGGCCCATGATGCCAACGCCCGCGCCACAGGCGTGCGCGCAGCCGGCGGTCCGCCCCTGAGTGAGCCCGCGCGAGAGCGAAAGCAGCATGTCGGGCCCGGGAATCGCGATGATGATGGCGACCGCCGGCAGATAGAGGAGGGTTTGGTCGAGGCTCAGCATCACGGCAGTCTAGCGCGGTGGCAGCAGCCAGCTCGCCACCGTGACTGCCTAAGAAAAACCCCAATCCGGGCAGAGATCGGCATACACTGCCACGACAGGCATCCGCTGCGGGGACGAGTATGGCAACTGTCCAGCTTTCCGATGGGATGACGGCTTATGAGCTTGCCGGGCCGGAGGCTGGCCCGCTGGTGTTGCTGGTTCACGGCGGCACCATCCCGATGTGGACGTGGGACTGCCAGATGGCGGCGCTGCACGGCGCCGGCTTCCGCACCCTGCGCTACGACATGTACGGCAAGGGCCATTCAGCGGCACCGGCGGTGCAATATGACCGCGCGCTGTTCCGGCGGCAGTTGCAGGAACTGCTAGAAGCCCTTGCGGTGCCGCTGCCACTGCATCTGGCGGGGTTCTCTTTCGGCGGCGCCGTGGCAGCCGGCTATTGCGTGGCGTTCCCAAAGCAGGTGGCGTCGCTGGCGCTGATCGCGCCGGTGTTGCGCTTTGAGGAGGGGCACCCGATGCTGCGCACCGCGCGGCTGCCGGTGGCGGGCCAGCTCTTCGTGCAGTATGTGGTGCTGAAGAAAGCGGCCGAGCGGGCCGCGCGTCTGTGGGCGGGGGCGCCGGACGCCGACCGCTACGGACGACTGTTTCAGGAGCAGTTGTTGCAGCCTGGATTTGATCGCGCTTTTGCGTCATTTCTGCGTAGCGACGCGCTGGATGATTACTCCGAGACCTATCGTCAGGCCGGAAAGGTAATGCGCAACACCTTGCTGGTCTGGGGCGACCACGACACCGATATCCGGCGATCACACATCGTGCGCGTGCGCGACTGGCTGCCGCAGGCCGACTACCACGAGCTGGCCGGCGCCGGGCACGGGGCGATGTTTCAGGCGGCTGATCGGGTCAACGAGATTCTGGTGCGGCACCTGCAAATGGCATCGCGCCAGGCCTGAGCCGTCACTCCCTCTGGAGCCATTCAGCTTTTTACCGAGAGCCTCATTTGCATTGGGCTATCAGCGGGTTATTGATGCTTGTCGACTTCCGCCTATTTGCGGCGGTAGGCCCAACGAAATGGTCGTTTCACCGAAAAGATGTATGCCAATCACCGGTCTGGCTTCGTCGCTGCCTGGCAGGCGGCCGGCTCAGCCGGGGCTACCGGCTGATCGTCATGGTTGCGGCACGCCGTTCTGCCATGCCGACCAATGGCTGACGATGTCATTGATCAGCAGGCTGCCGACGCGGAACAGATTCTCGGTGGCCGGACCAAAGCCGCCGGAGCCGCCGTTGGTTGAAGCCATCAGTGACGCATACGCTGACTGTCCGGGGTAGGGGCGGTCGAAGTTCGACGCCGTGCGCAGCACCGCCAGACGTTTGATATCCACCTTGCCCGCCGCCGCAGCGCGAGCCAGCGCGTTGTACGTTGCGTTGTCCTCCTGCTGCGTGGTGCAGTAGGTGCCGCGACCATCGGTCAGCAGTTTGGTCCAGTCGCGGGCGTGCTGGCCGAGGCGATGGCCGTGCCACCAGGTGTCGCCGCCCAGTGTGTCGCACTGCTTCACCGTTGGCGGCTTATTCGCGGGCGCCTTGCGATAGTGGGCGCGGTAACGCTTCGCCTTGTCGCTGTCGGCCAGCGTGACACCTTGCGACAGGGCCAGCGCCTTTTGCAGCAGCGCCTCATCAAGCTGCGCGACCTCGGTGTGATATTCGAACTTCGGCTTCTCGCCGGGGCCTTTGGTCATGATGCCGAGGTAACCGCGCTGCCAGCCCTTCGGCATCTCGCGGGCGTCGATCTCATGCGCAATGCCAACGTCCACCAGATAGCGCGCCCAGGTCGCTGTGCCAGTGGTGCCCTGCGCTGGGTCAATACCGGCGATGCCGGCGACCAGAAAGTACGTTTGCCGCAGATCGAAGCGCGGGTCCAGCGTCAGCGCCATCACTGAAGCCGCGACGTTGGCGTGACCCATGCCGGCAATCATCAGGCAGACATCATCGGCATTGCAGCGAATCGCATTTGACTCGGGCAACAGCCCCGGCACCGGGATCTCCTGCTCCAGCTTCAGCGGTGCAATCCACGGCTTTGCCTCCGGTGGGAACATGCTGATGATGACCGCTTTCAGCGGGCGCGGTGGCGTCTGCTGTCCGAACGCTGTGGTCGCTGAGCATGCGACCGTTAGCGAGACAAGCAGGCGGCAGATGGTTCGAACGGGCAGGCAACGCAGGGCGGCGACGGGCATAAGCGACTTTCAACCAGTAAAAGAGAAAGGCCCGAAACCGGGCCTTTCTGCATGCACAAAGCGATCCAGAGGATCAGAGTTCCAGCGAAATCTTCTTGGCGTCGACCACGCGCTTCCACTTGGCGACCTCGCGCTTGACCTGGTCGCTGAACTGCTCCGGCGTGTTGCCGATGACAAAGGCGCCGTTTTCTTCAAGCTTCTTGACGGTGTCCGGATCTTTCAAGGCCTGTATCGAGGCCTCGTAGATTTTCTTGACGATGTCTTTCGGCATGTTGGCCGGGCCGACCAGACCGAACCAGGTGTCGGCCTCGTAGCTCTTCAAACCCAGCTCGGCGAAGGTCGGCACATTGGGCAGCTGCGGGATGCGCTTCGGGAACGCCAGTCCGATCGGGATGAAGTTGCCCGCCTTGATTTGCGCCAGCGAGGAGGACAGGTTGTCCCACATGATTGGCACGTTGCCGGCGAGCACGTCGGTCACGGCCGGGCCAGCGCCCTTGTAGGCGATGTGCTGGGCATCGGTGCCGGTCTCGACCAGGAACAGCTCCATCGCGAGGTGGCCTACGCCGCCCGCGCCTGAGCTCGCGTAGCTGAACTTGCCTGGATTGGCTTTCAGGGCCGCGACGAATGACTTGTAGTCCTGATGCGGGAAGTTCTTATTGACGATGATGATGCCCGGCACCGACGCGAGGTTGGTGATGTGGGTGAACTGGGTCATCGGGTCAAGCTTGTTGTTCTTGTAGGCAACGATGTTGGTGCCCATCGTCGACACCGAACCCATGCCGATGGTGTAACCGTCGGCCGGCGACTTGGCGATTTCCGCGGCACCGATCGAGCCACCGGCGCCCGCCTTGTTCTCGACGATCACCGGTTGCCCGAGCAGCGGGGACAACTTGGCGGCCATGATGCGGCCGACGATATCGGTGCTGCCGCCAGGGGCGAACGGAATCACCAGGCGGATTGGCTTGCTGGGATAGGCCTGTGCAAAGGTGACGCTGGCTGCGAGAGCTGCGGCGACCGCAGCGGCGGTTTTGATGAGACGCATAACGTAAGTTCCTCCGAAAAACTGGCCGAAAGTGTACGGCTAAAACGGCAACACGATTTCGGGGTTGACCCGCGCAAACTGGGCGCGGAAGTCATCCTGGATGCGAGCGAGCGCTGCCGGCGTGTCTGCCTCAAAACGGAGCACGATGACTGGCGTGGTGTTGGACGGCCGTGCCAGCCCGAAGCCGTCGGCGTACTCGACGCGCAGGCCGTCAATGGTGGCGATGCGGGTGGCGGTGGTGAACTCTGCTTTCGCCTTGAGCTGTTCCATCAGTGTGAAGTGCTCACCTTCGGCACACTTCAGGTTCAGTTCGGGCGTCGAGGGCGCGTTCGGCAAGTCTTCGAGCACCCTGCTCGGGTTGGCTGACTTTGAGACGATTTCGAGCAGCCGGGCGCCGCAGTAGATGGCGTCGTCGAAGCCGTACCAACGCTCCTTGAAGAAGATGTGGCCGCTCATCTCGCCAGCCAGCGGGGCGCCAGTCTCCTTGAGTTTCGCCTTGACCAGCGAATGCCCGGTCTTCCACATCATCGGCTCGCCGCCATGGTCGCGGATGTACTTGTCGAGCAGTCGTGTGCATTTGACGTCGTAAATGATGGTGGCACCCGGATTGCGCGAGAGCACGTCGCCGGCGAACAGCATCATCTGACGGTCGGGGAAAATGATGTCGCCGTTCTTGGTCACGATGCCGAGGCGGTCACCGTCGCCATCAAAGGCCAGACCGAGCTCGACGTCGGTCTCGCGCACCACCTTGATGAGGTCTTCAAGGTTCTCCGGCTTCGACGGATCGGGGTGATGGTTCGGGAAGTTGCCGTCGATGTCGCAGAACATCTCGACGACTTCGCAGCCCATCGCGCGGAAGATTTTCGGAGCGAGTTCACCTGCTGCGCCATTGCCGCAGTCCACCGCGATCTTCATCGGGCGCGCGAGCTTGGCATCGCCGACGATGCGGTCGATATAGGCCTGCTTGATATCGGCAGCGCTTTGCTTGCCGCTGCCGGACTTGACGTCGCCCGACTCGGCGCGCGTCTTGATCGACTGGATGGTGTCGCCCCAGATCGCCTCGCCGGCAACGACCATCTTGATGCCGTTGTAGTCGGGCGGGTTGTGGCTGCCCGTCACGCTGACGCAGGAGCCGGTGCCGAGATGATGGCCCGCGAAGTACGACACCGGCGTCGGCACGAGCCCCAGATCAATGGCGTCACAGCCGGTGGAGGTGATGCCGTCACGTAGCGCCTGCGAGAGCGCGGGCCCAGACAGGCGGCCATCGCGTCCGACTGCAATTGCACTCGCGCCGCGCTCGAGCGAGAGCGTGCCGAGCGACTGGCCAACGGCATAGGCGATGTCAGGCGTCAGCGTTTTGCCAACGATGCCGCGGATGTCGTAGGCCTTGAAGATTTCGGGGGGGAGGGCGGGGCGGGTGGTCATGCCAGAGATTGTAGGGTGGGCAACTGCTTGCCCGCGCGTCGCTGCACGACCGATTCTGTGTGCATCTTTGTGGCCTTGGCAGACCGCGTGGGCAACGAGTTGTCCGTTCTACGGCAGATTCGACATGAAGAATTCGCAGAGCCGTTTCGGCAGCCAGTCCAGACGCCCCGGGAATGGCCCCGTGACGAACCCGACGTGACCACCGTCCGTCGGTTGTTCCAGCACCACGTTGTCCGGTACTTCCCATTCGTTGGGGAACAGTGACGCAGGAACGAACGGATCGTTCATTGCGTTGAGCAGCAGGAAAGGTAGTCTGATGTTTGGGATGAAACCGCGGGACGAAGCGCGGTGGTAGTAGTCCCATGCGCTCGAATAACCGTGTGTCGGCGCCGTATAGTGCTCATCGAACTGCGAAAAGCTCTTTGGTTTGGCGAGGAACCCCTTTTCGCGCAGATGCGGATGCTGCTCCATGCGCTTGGCGTAGCTCTCACCCATCGCCCGCATGAAGTAGGTGTTGAACACCCAGTTGTGGGTGTGCAGAATGGCCTCCGCCGAGATGCCAAGGTCGAGCGGGTTCGATACCGATGCTGCCGCCGCGATGACATCCTTGGCCATCTCACCCTGTTCACCGCACCACTTGGTCAGCGCATTGCCGCCGAGCGAAACACCAACAGCAAAAATCGTGCGCTCAGGAAAGCGCTTGCGCATCTCGTGGAGGACGATGTCACAGTGTTCGCTGTCGCCGGAGTGATACGAGCGGGGCAGGCGATTGGGCTCGCCCGAGCAACCGCGGAAGTGCGCGACCATGCCGGTCCAGCCGCGCGAATTGGCCTCGGCCATGGTGTTGCGGCAGTATTGCGAATCGCTGGAGCCCTCCAGTCCGTGAAAGAAGACAAGAAGCGGTTGCGCGGCGTCAGTTGCGTCAGCCCAGTCGAGGTCAACAAAGTCGCCATCGTCGAGCTCCAGCCGCTCCCGGCGATATGCAACGCGGGCGCGGGGCAGGTACTGCGCGTAGATGCTTTGCAGATGGCCGGTGGGTAGCCACCAGGGGCGCTGGTAAGTTGACTCGATGCGGGGCATGCAGCGAGTTTATGGCAGCCGCCGCAGTGGTGGTGACGCGCTGGCCAGACGGCTGCCCAGCGCGTCGATGTATGCTGCGGCTCATGGATACCAGCCTCGTCAGTCTTTTGCCCCCGTGGTCCACGCTCAGCGTGTTTATCGGCGCCAGCTTCCTGCTCGCCGTGATCCCGGGCCCCGTGGTGCTTTATGTCGTCGCGCGCAGCCTCTCGCAGGGCCGGCGCGCCGGGCTGATGTCGGTCGCCGGCGCTTCCACCGGTTCGCTGGTCAACGGCATCGCGGCGGGTGTTGGCCTGGCGGCCCTGTTCTCGGCCTCAGCGCTGATCTACTCGGTGTTCAAGTACGTCGGCGCCGCGTATTTGATCTATCTTGGGGTGAAGACGCTGCGGGCGACCAGTGACGACAAGGCAGGCGCAGCGGTGGACGCCGCGCTGCGCGCCGGGAAGGCCGAGTCAGTGCCGCTGTGGCCCTTGTTTCGCGATGGCTTCATCGTGGCGCTGTTCAATCCGAAGACGATCATCTTCTTCTCGGCTTTCCTGCCGCAATTCATGACCGAGCATGGCGCGGGCGGTGCCGCAGCTACGCAGGCAGTGGTGCTGAGTGCGCTGTTTGTGCTGATCGCCTCGGCGAGTGACGCCGTGTACGCCATTGCGGCCGGCAGCATTGCGCCGTGGCTTGCCCGGCATCGCGGTGCCGGCAAGACCGGTCGCACCATTGCCGGATGCTCCTTTATCGGTCTGGGCCTGTTTGCGGCGCTGTCCGGCCGCAAGACCTAGGCGCTACTCCGGCTGCGCCAGTCGGCGCTTCTGCACGTCGGCCGCGAGCTGGCGCAGCACGCCTTCGGTCTGCGCCCAGTCGATGCAGGCGTCGGTGATGGAGACGCCGTAGGCCAGCTCTTTACCCGGTGTCAGGTCCTGGCGGCCTGGATTGAGGTGCGATTCGATCATGACGCCGAAGATGCGCTCGTCGCCCGCGGCCATCTGGCGGCCGACATCGGCCGAGACCTCGATCTGCTTGTCGTGCTGCTTGCTGGAATTGGCGTGCGAGAAGTCGATCATGATGCGTTGCGGCAGACCCGCCTTGCCGAGCTCGGCGCCCGAAGCTTCGACGCTCGCGGCGTCGTAGTTGGGCGCCTTGCCGCCGCGCAGGATCACGTGGCAGTCCTCGTTGCCGTTGGTCGACACGATGGCGCTGTGGCCGCCTTTGGTGACCGACAGGAAGAAGTGCGGCGCTGCGGCGGCCTTGATGGCGTCAACCGCGATCTTGATGTTGCCATCGGTGCCGTTCTTGAAACCCATCGGGCAGCTCATGCCGCTGGCGAGCTGGCGGTGCACCTGGCTCTCGGTGGTGCGGGCGCCGATCGCGCCCCAGGAGATGAGGTCGGCGTAATACTGTGGCGTCAGCGTGTCGAGGAACTCGGTCGCCGCCGGCACGCCCATCTCGTTGATGTCGAGCAGCAGCTCGCGGCACAGGCGCAGGCCCTCGTTGATCTTGAAGCTGCCATCGAGATGCGGATCGTTGATCAGGCCTTTCCAGCCCACCGTCGTACGCGGCTTCTCGAAGTAGACGCGCATGACGACGATCAGGTCGTGTTTCAGCTCGTCGCGCAACGCCTTGAGGCGTTTGGCGTATTCCAGCGCTGCCTTCTTGTCGTGAATCGAACAGGGGCCAACGATCACCACCAGGCGGTCATCGGCGCCGTGCAATACCTTGTGAATTTCGCGGCGGGTGTCAAACACCAGTTGCTCGACCGTCTCGTTGACCTTGAACTCACGCAGCAGATGTGAGGGCGGGGCGAGCTCGAAGATGTCCTTGATGCGGACGTCATCGATTTGGCGATTGAGCGAAGCAGGCATGATCATTCCTTGTTGCGATGCAGCGATTTTATCGCAAGCAACAAAATTGCTGTACATGCCAAATTAACCAATTTTCAAGCAAAATAATTGCGCAATATGTTGGATTTAGTCGGATAAATCTAGCTTATGCCGGCGAAACGGCTCATTGGCTTTTCTGCGGAAGTTCCATTCAGTGAGGGCTACAGTTGTTTTATTGCCTAAAGTCGATATTTAACAAAAATAGCCCGTATGCCCTATCCAGTGGGAATTTTGCTAAAAAGCTGTCATCCGAAACGGGCAAAAAAAGAGCTCATCCGGGGATGAGCTCCAGATTTCGCACGCAGGCAGGGAGGAGCTGCCTGACGCACACGGCGCCGCGCGGAGCGCGGCAACGCTGACCGATGCGCTGCAAGCATCGGGGTTGGCAACAGCTCCGGGGAGAGTGTCACCTGAGCCAGCGGCAGTCGAGGTTGCGCAACTGGCTCATGGTGACAGACGCAGCGTCAAGGGAAATTGCGACGTCACCGGCCAACTTTTTTGGTGATGCTGTGCGACCGCAGCTACCGCGACGAAGTGGTGACCGCTACGGCAGCACGAAAAATCCGCTCAGCACCTTCGGCATGGTGGCGGCCGTTCGCCCGAAGTGGGGGGCCAGCTCGTCACGATAGCGTGCGGCGTCTCGTGAATCGAAGCCCGCCTGAGCGGCCGCGTTGACGTAATTCCACTGCGCAAACACGCGGTGTGTCGGCGGCAGACCCTCCGGGATCGCCGCCCGCGCCTGCGCGAGCGAGGCTTGTGCCAATGGGCGATCGGCAGGTTTGCCGCGCAGCGCCAGTACGTAGGCGTGATCGATCAGTACAAAGGCGTGGCGCAGCGAAACCCGCTCGCCCTTTTTCTCGTAATCCTGCAGGCGACGCTCGATCTGGCCGATGGCGGCGTCGTACTGGCCACGCATGCGCGCGATGCTGGCCAATGCGGTTTCGGTGCGGGTGGCGTTGGCCGGTGCCTTGTCACGCCCTTTCTCGCGGGCGCTGGCGGACAGTGCTTCTGCCTTGTCCGGCTGCTCGAGCGCGATAGCCACCATCGCCGCCCGCAGCAGCAGCTGACGCAGACGGGGTGAATCAGGAGAAACCTGCGTCAATATCTGCCCGGTCAGCGCGTCCAGCTTGTCCAGCAGCTCCGGTGCCGGACTCATGTTGAAGCGGGCCCGAATCTCGACCAGATCGAGCTGGTTGCGCAGTTGGTTGGACGAGTCGCTGTCGCCATGCGCCGTTGCCCGCTCCAGCAGGCGTTCGAAGGTCTTCAGCGCCTCGGCGCCGAGCCCGGCCTGCACGTAATAGAGCCCGAGATCGTTGAGCAGCTCGTCGATGCGCTCGCTGCGCTCGCCAGCCAGGCGCTGCCAGCGGCCGATCAGCTCGAGGATGGTCTGCTCCACGCCGCGCGGGTCGCCGAGCACGTTCTGCACGGTGATCAGGTTGCCCTGATGATTAAGCGCCGTCTTCAGGTCGTTTGCCGGCGGGCTGGCGTAAAGCTGCGCGTTCCTGCGCAGCAGGTTGAGGGCATCCTGCCAGCGACCGGCGCGCGTGTAGGCCGCGGCCAGGTCGCCCTCGGCGTCGGCGATGCGCCAGGCACGGTTGGGCAGCGGTTCGGTAGTGGTCTGGTATTCGCGGATGACGGCGCGGAAATGCCCTTCTGCCTCGTCGATGCGGTAGACGCCCGCCAGAATGTTGGCATAGCGGAGCTGGATTTCGATCAGCTCGGGTGACTTGGCCGGCAGCAATCTGGCAGCCCGATCCATGACCGGCTGCATCACGCTCACCGCCTCGGTGTAGTCGTCCGACCAGTACAGCACCCAGGCCAGCAGCCCGCGCGCACGCAGGGTGTTGAGCGAGTTCTCCCCGTACAACTCGGTAGACAGCGCCAGGGCGCGCCGCGCCAGCGGCAGGGCGTCGTTGTCGCGCGACAGCGAGCGATAGATACCGGCGAACAGCCGTGCGAGGCGCTCTTCGGTGACCGGTTCATCGCGGAAGCGCAGCTTGCTGTCACGAGCCGCTTCGTCGAGCAGATCAAGGGCGGACGGCCATTTGCCGCCATGGAGATCAGGATCTGCGCGGCCGAGCAGTTCGACAAGATAGTCGGCCGTCTTGTTGGCGCGTGTCGCCTCTGCACGGGCACGCTGATACTGCCAGAGCGAGAGCGCGAGACCGGCGCCAAGCGCCACAAACAGGGTTGCTGTGAGACTGACGGGAAGCCAGTTGCGGCGCAGCCAGAGTCGCGTGCGGTAGCTGCGGTCCTCACGCCGCGCGGCGATCGGGCGCCGTTCCATCCAGCGGCGCAGATCGGCGACGAAGGCTTCCATCGACGGGTAGCGGTCAGCAGGATCAATGCGCATGGCGCGGGCGACGATGGCGTCGATGTCACCTCCCAGCCGCGCCGGATCGGACGGCGGCGGGATGTTGTCGCGGGCAGTGACGTGGTGCGTGCTGGCGGCCGCATGCGAGACGCGGTCGGGCGTGGTGTGCAGTACCGCGTGTTCCAGCGCTGCGCGGCCATGCTTCTCGGGCAAGTGCGCGCGGCGGCCCGCGAGCAGGTGATAGGCCAGCGCGCCGAGCGAATAGATGTCGCTGGCGACTCCAGTCGCGTCCCCGGTGATCTGCTCCGGCGCGGCGTACTCGACGGTGAGACCGCGACCGCCGATGCGCGTCGCCTCGGACGAAGTGGCTTCATCATGATCGGCGTCATCGAGCAACCCGGCGACGCCAAAGTCGAGCAGCTTGACGTGGCCGCCCGGTGTCACCAGCACGTTCGATGGTTTGAGATCGCGGTGCACCACCAGTTGCGAGTGGGCATAGGAGACCGCCTCACCGATTTCGCGGATCAGCTCGATGCGTGCCTGGACCGTCGGTGCCTGTTCGGCCACGTAGTTGAGCAACGGTTTGCCATCGACATATTCGAGCACCAGGAAGGGCTGCCCGAACAATCGCCCGGCGTCGATGAGCCGTGCGATGCCGGGGTGATTCAGCCTTGCCAGCAACGCCCGCTCTTGCGCGAATCGGGCCTCGAAGCGCTCGGCATCGCCATCGGTGCGCAGGAACTTGACGGCGGCCTTGGCCTGATAGAGCCCGTCGGCGCGGGTGGCAAGCCATACCTCGCCCATGCCACCGACGCCGATGACCTCCTGCAGTCTCCACGCGCCACACAGCTCGCCGGAGCTGCGGGTGTTCTCGCTACGGGCGCGCTCGGCGCGCAGCGCGCGCTGCAGCAGGCCGTCAAAGCCGCGTTCCCCGCCGTCTCCCATCACCGCGCCGAGCACGGTGGAGAGTTCGGTGGTCAGGCCAGGCGGGCGCGGCGGCTTGTCGCGGACAAAATCTGTCGCCAGCGTCTGCGCGTGGGCGCGGCCGAGTAGCCGCCGCACCTCGTTGGCTACCCGCGGATCGCGGTCGGACAGCGAGCGCATGAACCCCGGTCGCGTCAGGTCGTCGCATTCGAGGGCTTCGTCGAAAGCAGCGTTGACGGCTTTCCAGAAAGCTGCGTCGAATTCGTTGTCAGACGGAGGAGGGGCCGCGTCGCTCATGGTGTCTTACAAAGACGCGGCTGCGGAAAAAACTGCGTCAGGTGCCTGCCGCCGCCCTGTGGCAGACTCAAATGCGCTCGCCGGAAACGTCCAGCCACTCGGCGAGCATCGCACGCGCCTTGGTGATCTCCCGGTTGACCGTACGGGTCGAGATGCCACGCGATTCGGCGGTCTCCTCGATGGTCATGCCGCAAAAGAAATGCAACTCCGCAGTGTGGTACATGCCTTCATCGACGGCCTTTAGCCGCTCGAGCGCCTGATCAAGTGCCACTACATCCACGGCGGGCAGCCAGCCATCGGGTGCCGAATCGGCGTGCGACAGCGTCATCAGTGTGGCGCCGCCGCCGCGCTTTTCGGCGTCACGGGCGCGCACGAAGTCGATCACGATCGAGCGCAGCACCTTGCCAACATAGGCGAAGAACTGCACCCGCGTTTCGCCCTGCAATCCCTTGCGCTCGGCCATGCGCATGAAACCTTCATGCACCAGTGCGGTAGCGTTGAGACCGGTGACGCCACCTGCCTGGGCGAGACGCGCACGTGCCACCCGCTTGATTTCGGGATACAGTTCTGCATAGAGCGTGCTCATCGCGGCGGAATCGCCACCGGCGGCACGCTGAAACAGATCGGGAGGGGCGTCTGGCATGATTTCCTCGCAGAAGCCGTCTTTTTACCTTTTTGGCCGCGTTCTAGTCAGCAATTGATGATTGCTGGCAGCGGGCCGCTGTGCAGGATGTGACATGTCGCGACAAATTCTTACCAATCTCCGGCTGTTCGATAGCCTCGCGGGCGTGCTGCGTCCGGTCGCTGCGGTGGTGGTGGCTGATGGCCGCGTTGAGGCGGTGATCCAGCCCGGTGGTCCCGTGCCGGTCGGGGAGGTGGTTGACCTCGGCGGCCGTGTCGTGCTGCCGGGGCTCATCGATTGCCACGTGCACGTGATGGCGGTTCACCACGACGTCTGGCAGCTCTCGATGCAGCCACCAACCTACATCACCGCGCAGGCGACGCATGTGCTGGAGGGGATGCTGCTGCGTGGCTTTACCACCGTGCGCGACGCGGCTGGCGCAGACTACGGAGTGCAGCTCGCCATCGAGCGCGGCTTCCTGCGCGGACCGCGCTTGTTCATCGCTGGCGCACCACTGTCACAAACCGGCGGGCATGCCGACATCCGGCCGCGTGGCGTCAAGGAATTCATCTGCACCTGCGCCGGTGTCGGGCTATTCCCGGCGCTGGCCGACGGTGTGCCGGAGGTGCGGCGCGCGGTGCGCGAGCAGCTTCGCCACGGTGCCAACCAGATCAAGATCATGGCGGGCGGTGGTGTGGCCAGCCCGACCGATCCGATTGACGGCACCCAGTATTCTTTGGAGGAGCTGACCGCGATCTGCGAGGAAACTACTGCTGCGAATACCTACGCGATGGCGCATGCCTACTCGCCGCGCTCTATCACCCGCGCGGTGCAGTGCGGCGTGCGCACCATCGAGCACGGCAACCTGCTCGACGAAGCCTCGGCGAAAGTGATGAAGCAGCACGGCGCGTTTCTGGTGCCGACGCTGGCAACCTACGCCGTGCTTGGCGACGAGGGCAAACGTTTGGCTTGGAGCGACGAAATGCTCGCCAAACTGGACCGCGTGAAAGATGCGGGAACGCAGGCCATTGCAATTGCCAAGGCCGCCGGCGTGCCCATCGGTTTTGGCACCGATCTGCTCGGCAGCATGCATCCGCAGCAGGCGCGCGAGTGGCGCCTTCGGGCGAGCGTGCAGACCCCGGTGGAGCAACTGCAAAGCGCCACTAGCGTGGCGGCAACCGTGCTCAATCAGGAAGGCAAACTCGGTGTCATCGCACCTGGTGCGTACGCGGACTTGATCGTAGTGGATGGCGACCCGACGCAGGACATCACCGTGATGTGCGAACCCGAGAGAAATTTTGTCGGCATCATGAAGGCCGGGAAATGGGAGAAGGTCGTTGCCTGCTGACTGGTGTGTAGTGCGATCAGCAGCTTTTCTCGCCAACCCGCAGATGAACTGGGCTTTTCGGCGGATTTTTATAATTATCGACTTCTGATATTTTTTGCCGTGATGCCTTATGTAGGCTGAGTTTGAGCGACAAGCTGATGTTCGGGGAACTCATTCTGCACATGTAAAAACAGGCGCCGAAGCGCCTGTTTTTGTTTGGGCCGATTGCCCGGATCAGGACCCGCCGCCCGAGACCTTGGCGAAGCGCGCTTCCGGACGGTCGTCCGAGCGGTGCAGCGTGGTGACTTCTTTCTTCATCGCCCACGGACGGATTTGGTGGTGCAGTGTCACGTAGTAGCTCTCTTCCTTGGTGCGCTCGAGCGCACGGCGGATCAGGGCGTTACGCTTGGTCACGTCCGGCTCGGTCTTCAACTGGTCGATGATGGCGTCGAGGCGCGTATCGTTGATGCGGCCCAGGTTGAAGTTGCCGTCGGCACCGGTGGTCTTGGTGCGCACCAGTGATTGCAGCGAGTACAGCGCGTCATAGGTGGCCACACCCCAGCCCAGCATGTAGACGCTGGTGTCGAAGTTCTGGATCTTGGCGATGTAGGGCGCGAAGTTCATCGAGTTCAGCTTCGGTTTGAGGCCGATCTTCGCCCACATTGCGACCACCGCCTGACAGACCTTTTCGTCGTTGACGTAGCGGTTGTTGGGGCAGTCCAGCGTCAGCTCAAAGCCATTCGGATAGCCCGCTTCGGCCAGCAGCTTCTTCGCCTTCTCGACGTTGAATTCCGCCTTGTCGATATCGTTGCTGTGGCCGTTGACGCCCGGCGCGACGATGATGGCCGCCGGCACCGAGAGGCCGCGCATGATCGACTTCTTGATCGCTTCGCGGTCCACCGCCAGCGACAGTGCCTCACGCACACGCTTGTCCTTGAACGGGTTCTTGCCCTTGACGTTGGTGTACTTCGCCTCATCGCTCCATTGATCCATGCCGAGGAAAATGGTGCGAACCTCGATACCTTCCAGAACTTTCAGCTTCGGGTCCTTCTTCAGGCGCTCGACGTCCTGCGGCGGGACTTCCGACGACATGTCGATGTCACCGGCGATCAGTGCCGAGATGCGAGTGGCGTCGGCCTTGATCGGAAGGTAGGTGTAGGCGGTGACGTTACCGTCCTTCTTGCCCCACCAGTTGGGGTTCTCGACCATCTCGATGCGCTGCTCTGGCGCCCAGGCCTTCCACATGTACGGGCCGGTGCCCATCGCGTTGCGCGAGGCGTAGGTTTCTTCCTTCGCCTTGTAATCCTGGATATTGGTGACCTTGTTCTTCTCGCTCCACGATTTGCTCATGATGCGGAAGTCGATGATGTTGCGCAGCAGGATCGGGTTCGGCGCCGGCATGATGAAGTCAACCGTGTAGTCGTCGACTTTCTTCACTTCGCCGATGCCGGCAATGTAGATCTGCATCGTGCCCTGCGGCTGTTTGATGCGGTTGAAGCTGAACACCACGTCGTCGGCGGTGAACGGCGTGCCATCATGGAATTTCACGCCCTTGCGCAGTTCGAAACGCACCTGCGTCGGCGAGATGTAGGTCCACTTGGTGGCCAGCGCTGGCTCCACCTCGAACTTGGCGTTGTAGCGAGTCAACCCCTCATACACGTGCATCAGAATCGCGTTGGTGGTGGCGTGGTTCTGGGAATGCGGGTCGGCAGTCAGGATGTCGTTCTGGGCAGCGTTCTTGAGCGTTGCGGCACCAGCAGTGAAGACGGCGGCGGACAGGGCGAAGCCCATTGCAGCGGCTACGCCACGCAGCGCCAGACGGTTGATTGTGGGCATGAAAAGTACCTCCGGAAACCTAATCCTCAAATTTAACTGCAACAGCAAAAAAGGCGCGGCGAATGCTCGATTATTCGATCAAGGGTTAACCCGTCTGAAGCGCTGCGCAACGCGCGGGAAAGCGGCTACACTGCTTTGGTCAAACAAAAGGGGAGGTGCCCGATGAGAATCGGCATCATCAAGGAGACGACGGCTGGCGAGACGCGAGTTGCGGCGACGCCCGAGACCGTCAAGAAACTGGTCGCCATTCCAGGCTTTTCAGTCACTATCGAGTCCGGCGCGGGCGCTGCGTCAAGCCTGCTGGATGAGGCCTATGCTGCGGCCGGCGCTACGGTCAGTGCCAGCGCTGCAGAAGTGCTCGCTGCCAGCGATATTGTGCTCAAGGTGCGCGCGCCCGGCGCTGAAGAGCTGGCTGCGATGAGAAGTGGCACCCATCTTGTGGGCATGCTGAACCCGTTCAATGCCGACGGCATCGCCGCGATCAAGGGCAAAGGCGTCAACGGCTTTTCGCTGGAGCGGGCGCCACGCACCACACGCGCGCAAAGCCTTGACGTGCTGTCGTCGCAGGCCAACATCGCCGGTTACAAGGCTGTGATTCTGGCGGCGAACCACTACCCGAAGTTTTTCCCGATGCTGATGACAGCGGCGGGCACGGTGAAAGCTGCCCGCGTGGTTATTCTCGGGGTTGGCGTGGCCGGGCTGCAGGCGATTGCCACCGCCAAGCGTCTCGGCGCGGTGATTGAAGCCTCTGACGTGCGTCCGGCAGTGAAAGAGCAGGTGGAGTCGCTCGGGGCGAAATTCATCGACGTCCCTTACGAAACCGACGAGGAGCGCGAAACGGCGCAAGGCGTTGGCGGTTATGCGAAACCGATGCCCGAGAGCTGGATGGCACGGCAACGTGCCGAGGTCGCCAAGCGGGTCGCGGCGGCCGATTGCGTGATCACGACTGCGCTGATTCCTGGACGTCCGGCCCCCGTGCTGGTGACTGAAGAAATGGTCAAGGCGATGAAGCCGGGCTCGGTGATCGTCGATCTTGCGGCCGAGCAGGGCGGTAATTGCCCGCTGACCGAGAAGGATAAAGTGGTCGTCAAGCATGGCGTGACGCTGGTCGGGCATACCAACCTGGCGGCACTGCTGCCGCAGGACGCCAGTGCGCTCTATGCCCGCAACGTGCTGGACTTCCTGAAACTGCTGGTGGATTTCAAGACCGGTGAATTCAAGATCAACATGGACGACGACATCGTCGCAGCCACACTGGTGACGGGAGATAAAAAGTGAGCGGCGTCGAACACATTGTCATCAACCTGATCATCTTTGTGCTGGCGATTTACGTCGGCTATCACGTCGTCTGGACGGTGACACCAGCGCTGCACACACCGCTGATGGCGGTGACCAATGCGATCTCGGCGATCATCATCGTGGGGGCCATGCTGGCCGCTGCGCTGACCGAGACCACGCTCGGCAAGACCATGGGCGTGCTGGCGGTGGCGCTGGCTGCCGTGAATATCTTTGGTGGCTTTCTGGTGACCAAACGCATGCTTGAAATGTTCAAGAAGAAAGAGAAAAAAGCTGAAGCGAAGCCGGAGGTTGCCAAATGAGCATGAACGTCGTTGTTCTTCTCTACCTTGTCGCCTCGGTCTTTTTCATTCAGGCACTCAAGGGGCTCTCGCACCCCACCACGTCCATCACGGGCAACCGTTTTGGCATGGTGGGCATGGCCATCGCGATGGTGACGACCGCAGCGTTGATATTCAAGCTGGCAGGCGAGTCGGCCCTTGGCCTCAGCTATGTGCTTGGCGGGCTGGTGGTTGGCGGTGGCATTGGCGCCGTGATGGCCAAGCGCGTCGAGATGACCAAAATGCCCGAGCTGGTTGCTTTCATGCACAGCATGATCGGTCTGGCGGCGGTGTGTATCGCCGTGGCTGCCGTGGTCGAGCCTTACGCCTTCGGTATCACGCAAAAGGGCGGCGCGATTCCCGGCGGTAATCGCATCGAACTGGCGCTCGGTGCCTTCATCGGTGCTATCACGTTTTCCGGCTCCGTCATCGCCTTTGGCAAGCTCTCGGGCAAGTACAAATTCCGCCTGTTTCAGGGAGCACCTGTCACTTTCAAAGGGCAACACGCGCTGAACGCCGTGCTCGGATTGGCGACGCTGTTCTTCATCTTTGGCTTCTGGCATTCAGAGTCATTCACCGACTTCACGATCATCTGCGCGCTCGGCTTCCTGCTCGGCGTGCTCATCATCATTCCGATCGGCGGCGCTGACATGCCGGTGGTGGTGTCGATGCTGAACAGCTACTCCGGCTGGGCGGCGGCGGGCATCGGTTTTTCGCTGAACAACCCGATGCTGATCATCGCCGGTTCGCTGGTCGGTTCGTCCGGTGCGATCCTGTCCTACATCATGTGCAAGGCGATGAACCGTTCGTTCATCAGCGTCATCCTCGGCGGCTTCGGTGGCGAGGGCGGCGCCGCGACGGGCAGCAAGGAGCAGCGCCCGGTCAAGAGCGGCAGTGCGGACGATGCGGCCTTCATGCTGTCGAACGCTGACAGCGTGGTGATCGTGCCGGGGTATGGCCTCGCGGTCGCCCGCGCGCAGCACGCCGTGAAGGAACTTGCGCAAAAGCTGATCGCCAAGGGGGTCGACGTCAAGTACGCGATTCATCCAGTGGCGGGCCGCATGCCGGGGCACATGAATGTGTTGCTGGCCGAGGCCGAAGTGCCGTATGACCAGGTGCACGAAATGGAGGACATCAACTCCGAGTTCGCGCAAACCGACGTGGTGCTGGTGCTCGGTGCCAACGACGTGGTGAACCCGCTTGCCCTGCAGAAAGGCAGCCCGATCTACGGCATGCCGATTCTTGAGGCCTACAAGGCGCGCACCGTTATCGTCAACAAGCGCTCGATGGCAGCAGGTTACGCCGGGCTCGACAACGAACTCTTCTACATGGACAAGACCATGATGGTGTTCGGCGATGCCAAAGGCGTGGTTGAGGCGATGTTGAAAGCGGTCGAATAGCGTGGCGTTGTCTCGGCCGTTGGCCAAGCTTGAAAGGGTTGACGATCTTCGCACCATCTGGTCGTCCGAACCGGCTGACTTCACGCCCTGGCTCGCAGAGGAGGATAGCCTGTCGATTCTTTCGGAGGCGCTAGGGCTGGATTTGGAGTTGGTGGCTCAGGAACAGGGTGTCGGCCCGTATCGCGCTGATATTTTGTGTAGGGACCTTGCCACCGGCACGAATGTCCTGATCGAAAATCAGCTTGAGTCGACCGATCACCCACATTTGGGACAAATCCTGACCTATGCCGCAGGCCTGGATGCCCGAACGATTATCTGGATCGCCAAGCGTTCGACTGAAGAGCATCGTGCTGCCGTGGACTGGCTGAACGAAGTCACGGTAGACGGTTTCAGCTTTTTCTTGCTGGAGATTGAACTCTGGAAGTTCGTTGGTTCTGACAATGTTGCACCGAAGTTCAACATTGTGAGTAAGCCGAACGACTGGCGCCGAAGCGTTGCTGAGCGTGCGCGGAGTAGTGAATTGACGGAGACTCAGTCACTGTACCTTGAGTACTGGACGGCGTTGCGCGACTACATCAAGCGATGTGGGGGCGCTGTGACACCACAGAAACCAGCGCCCCAGCACTGGGTAAACTGCGCTCTGGGGCGCTCGGGAATCAACATGGACGTTTTTGCGTCCAGGGAGAAGCGCTGGATTGGCGTCGAAATTGTTGTCGTCCAACCTCCAGGTTTCGCACCGAAGGAGGCGTTCAACGCCTTGCTGGCGCAACGAGAATCGATCCAACAAGAGACAGGCTTTCCACTGGATTGGCGCGAACTGCCGGATAGCAAGATGTCGCGGATCGTCACAATCTGGAACGATGTCAACATGGATGATCGAGCGGAATGGCCGATTCAGTTTGATTGGATTTCGCGCCGACTTGACACGATGCGACGCGTATTCGCACCGCGCGTCAAGTCGTTGAAACCTTCTGCAGCCTGACCTTTGCCCCTTCGCCACACGCTCCTCGCTCTCGCCATTGCCACCGTGTGGGGGTTGACCTTCGTTTCGATCAAGCTGGCGCTGGTGAGCGTGCCGCCCTTTGCGCTGTCGGGCTGGCGCTTTTTCATGGCTGCAGTGCCGCTGGTGTTGTTTGTCGGGCGACCGCAGGTGCCCTGGTGCTGGCTGGTGCTCTACGCGCTGTTCATCGCCGTGGGCCAATTCGCCGTGATGTTCATTTCGCTCAACATGGGTATGCCCGCCGGCTTGATGTCGCTGGTGGTGCAGACGCAAGTGTTTTTCACCATTGGCCTCGCAGTGGCGCTCTACGGCGAAGCCATACACCGCGCGCAGTTGGTGGGTGCACTGATCGCGGCGATCGGCTTGGTCATCATCGGTGTGACCAAGTTGCAAGGCGGTGTCGGAGCAGCATTCCTGCTCGTGCTGCTTGCGGCGTTCTTCTGGGGCGCGGGGAACACAGTGGCAAAGCACGTGGCGCGCATCGCGCATACTGGTCGAGTCAGCGCGATGAACTTTGTGGCCTGGACGAGTCTGGCTGCCGTGCCGCCGCTGGTGGTGATTTCGCTCATCGTGGAGCCAGCGGGTGCGCTGACCGCGCCGCTGAGGACGCCGAGTTGGGCGTTGTGGGCCAATCTCTGCGTGCTGGCCTATGCCGCGCAAGTGTTTGGCTACGGCCTCTGGTCGAACTTGCTGACGCGCTACCCGGCGTCGATGGTGTCACCGTTTGCGCTGTGGGTGCCCGTGGCGGGCATGACCGCAACGGCGTGGGCTTTCGGTGAGCGTCTTTCCGCCACGCAACTGCTTGGCGCTGCCGTCGTGCTCACCGGGCTGGCGATTGCGGTGCTCGGGCCGAAGTGGATGGCGACGCGAGACGGTAAGGCTCGAGGCTAGTGCGCCAGCCCACAGCGCTCGCGCAGCGCGCAGTGTGCGGCGTCGCCGGTTTCGATCTGCAGGGTTGCATGATCAATGGCGAATCGCTCGTGCAATTCGTCACAGACGTCCTTGAGCCATGCATCACCCGGATGTCCGTCCGGGCAAACGAGATGCGCGGTCAGTGCGACCGCCTCGGTCGACAGCGCCCAGATATGCAGGTCATGCAGGCTTTGCACCGGGGCACGGTGTGCCAGAAACCCGGCGACCGCGCTGGCATCGACGTGCGCCGGCACCGCGTCAAGCGAGAGGCGCAATGAGTCAACCAGGAGCCGCCACGAGCCCCAGGCGATCACGACGGCGATGATGAGACTGGTGACCGGGTCGAGCCACAGCCAGCCGGTGACTCCCATCAGCGCGGCGCTCGCCACCACGCCGGCAGACACCGCCGCGTCCGCCGCCATGTGCAGATAGGCGCCGCGCACGTTGAGATCGGTCTTGCTGCCACGCATGAACAACCAGGCAGTGAAACCGTTGATCGCGATCCCGATCAGCGCAATAACTATCACCGGACCGGTGGCGACGACCTGCGGCTCGTTCAGTCGACCGATGGCCTCCCAGACGATGGCACCCAGCGCAACGAACAGCAGCACGGCGTTGGCCAGCGCCGCAAGAATGGAAGTGCGTCCGAGGCCGTAGGAATGCCGCGCGGAGGGTTTGCGCCGCGAGAGCCACACGGCAGCCCACGCCAGCAATAGCCCAAGCACGTCGGAGAGGTTGTGGCCGGCGTCGGCCACCAGTGCCAGCGAATGCAGCCAGAAACCTGCGACCGCCTCAATCAGCGCATAGCTGACATTCAGCGCAACGCCAATGGCGAAGATGCGGTCGTAGTTGATCGGCCCATGTGCGTGGGCATGCCCGCCGTGACCGTGTGTGTGTCCGTGCCCGTGGCCATGAGCCTCCTTCTGCGGGTGCGAACTGGTGGTCGCGCCGTGTGCGTCACCGTCGTGATGCGGGTGCGCGTGGCGCGGATGGCCTGCGTCGTCCGATGCGTGGTGCGAATGATGGCCGTGCATGCGCGCAATGCTACCGCGCGTTTCGTGCCGACCAGTAGTCGCCAGCGCGACGGACGACCGCGCAACGATGCCCGGTCAATCGGCGCCGATCAACACTTTCACGTGTTCGCCGACGCTGCGGGCAAGCGCGGGCAGGTGATAACCGCCCTCAAGCAGTGAAACGATACGCCCGCGACAATGTTTGTCGGCTACCGCAACGAGTTGCTGCGTCAGCCAGCGGTAGTCGGCGTCCACCCAGCCGAGGGATGCGAGGTCGTCTTCGCGGTGCGCGTCGAAACCAGCCGAGATGACCACCAGCTGCGGTGCAAAGTCATCAATCGCCGGCAGCCAGCGGTCGAGCACGGCGGCGCGCATGGCGTCTCCGCGAGAGTAGGCGGGCAGCGGCACGTTGACCATGTTGGCGGCCATCGGCACATCACCGTTGCCGGGATAAAGGTGATGCTGAAAGGTTGACACCATCAGCACGCGCCGCGCATCGCACTGGTCGGCAAGTATCTCTTCGGTGCCGTTCCCGTGATGCACGTCGAAGTCAACCAGCAGCACACGCTCGAGGCCGTGCGCCTGTATCGCGTGCAGCACAGCGATCGCTGCATTGTTGAAAAAGCAGAACCCCATCGCGCGATGACGCTCGGCGTGATGGCCGGGCGGACGGATGTTGCAGAACGCACGCGGCGCATCACCAGCGCACACCAGATCAACAGCCTTGACTGCGGCGCCGGCACTGTGCTGGGCAGCAAGCAGCGTGTACGGATTCATAGTGGTGTCGCCGTCGATGCCGCAGTAACCCTGCTGCGGCGCCATCCGTTCAATCGAGTCGACCATCTCGCGTGTGTGTGCCCGCAGGATTGTGTGCGGGGGCGCGGCAGCGGCGATCTCTTCCCGCATGAAATCAAGCAAGCCTTGCGCACGCAGGTAGTCGTCAACCACCCGTACCCGGTCGGGGCATTCGGGGTGATGCGACCCCATTTCGTGCTTGAGTGCGTACGGATGCGTGAGATAGGCGACGAGCATCGTCAACGGTTCCTCCTGTATGCATTATCTCCGCTCCAAAACAAAAGGCCCGTGCGATAGTTGGGCTATCGCATGGGCCATTGCGCTGGATCAAGGCTGCGTTGCAGCAGCCAGAACTACCAGTTAGACGCGTTTCTTGAACTCGTCGGTGCGAGTGTCGATCTCGATCTTGTCGCCGGTGTTGACGAAGGCCGGAACCGGGATCTCGAAGCCGGTGCCCTTGAGCTTGGCGGGCTTCATGACCTTGCCCGAGGTGTCACCGCGCACGGCCGGCTCGGTGTATTCCACCTCACGCACCAGCGAGGTCGGCAGCTCGATGCCGATGGCGCGGCCGTCGTAGAACGTGACTTCGCACGGCATTGCGTCTTCGAGGTACTTGAGCGCGTCAGTCATGGTGTCAGGCTCGATCTCGTACTGGTTGTACTCGGCGTCCATGAACACGTACATCGGATCGGCGAAGTAGCTGTAGGTCACTTCCTTCTTTTCGAGGACGATGACATCGAATTTTTCGTCAGCTTTGAACACCGGCTCGGCACCAGTGCCGGTGAGCAGGTTCTTGAGCTTGGTCTTGACCACGGCGGCGTTGCGGCCGGACTTGTTGTATTCGGCCTTGACCACGACCATCGGGTCGTTGCCGATCATGATGACGTTGCCGGCGCGGAGTTCTTGTGCGGTTTTCATGGTGGTTTCGTTGTGGATGCGCGCCGGTTGAAGTGTTTTCCGTCGTCTACGTCAGCACGTTGGCTTGACAGCGATGACTGACAATGCCGGAATGGCAATGTCGGAGGGGTTTGGCCCGCAGGTTTTGTAGCAAAGCCTTTGATTTTAGCCGACTTTTTGCGTTTTCACCAGAGCGACGAACCTAACGAGCCGGGTGGCGAGGTCGGTCTGCTGCATGAGCAGGGCGCGCCAGCGGATGGCGTGTTGCCGAAGCGTTGGCAAGTGAGTGACGAATTCGGCGTAGGATGTCGCGTTCCGGTCACCGGCAACAAACGCGTGGCTGGCACGGCGATAGGCGTCCGCCACCAACGCCGGCAGGCTTTCGCAGTAGCGGTCGAGCCAGGCATCGAGCTTGACCCAATGGGCATCGTCGTCGGTCGGGTAGATGTGCCAGAGCATCGGTTTGGCTGCCCATTGCGCGCGGACGAAGGAGTCTTCGCCGCGTACCAGCAGCAGGTCGAACGGCGCGAGCAGGGCGTCGAAATCGGGTTGTGGCACGGGGGGCGCCGTGCGCCATTCCGGCGCGCAATCGGCTAGCGGCGCAGCCACGCTCACCGCTACGCGCTGACCGGATGCTCCGAACGCATCCGTCAGTGCCCGCACAGGGGCTTGCGGGTAGGTGAAAACAAACAGGCGCTGCGGCAGGTCGGCTGCGGCTAGCGTCCTGGATTGTGATTCCGGTTGTCGTGAATCCACCGGCGTAAGACTTCGCTCCCGAATCAAGCCGCCGGATTGACCGGTAAATCCGGGGCAAAAGAAGTATTTGGTCAGCGGCAGCCGCGGATGCGGGCTTGCGCGACCGTGGATGTCATCGACCCAGGTTTCGGCGCTGAGATATTCAAGGTTCAACCAGACGGGTTTGGTGGCTTGCGCAGCCATTGCCTGCACGTAGTCCGCCGGCGGGTCGCAGGCGAAGGCCTCGATGACGACCTCTGCGGGCGTCAACGTGTTGGCGTTTTGCCACGGCACGACAGTGACGCCAAGCAGCGCTTGCGTCGAAGCCGACGCAGCATCCACCTCGGGTGCGATGAAGCGAAACGCGTGCAGGTCATCGACGATCAGCCGCACCGTGCAGCCGTGCTCGGCGACCAGCTGCCGCGCCAGCCGCCAGCAGACGCCAATGTCACCGTAGTTGTCGATGACGCGGCAGAACAGGTCTACGGTCGTTCCGGCAAGCAGCACCTTTTCAGTGGAAGCCCCATTCAATGTGGGCTCACACGGCTTTGCGAAAGAAGTCGAGTTTCATCAATTTTGGCTATTCAGCCCAGATGGAATGCTGGTTTCAGTAAAAAGTTGTACTCAGGCAGTTCCGGTTCGCTGCCATCAAAGCGCTGCTGAAATCAGGCTTTCCAGCTTGCCGGCATCGACGGCAAACGCACGGATGCCTTCCGCCAGCTTCTCGGTTGCCATCGCGTCGTTGTTCAGTGCGTAGCGGAACGCGGGCTCGGACGTGTCCAGTTTGATGGGCGCCGTGGCAGCCTTGCCGGGGATCAGTTTGCGTTCAACCGGCTCGTTCATGCCCTGCAGCTGGTTCAGCAGGTCGGGCGAGATGGTCAGCAGGTCGCAGCCGGCGAGCGCCAGGATTTCGCCGATATTGCGGAAGCTGGCACCCATCACCTCGGTCCTGTAGCCGTAGTGCTTGTAGTACGCGTAGATGAAGCGCACCGACTGCACGCCGGGGTCTTCCTCAGCGGTGAAATCCTTGCCGTCGCGCTTTTTGTACCAGTCCAGAATGCGGCCCACGAAAGGTGAGATCAGCGTGATGCCGCCCTCGGCGCAGGCGGCTGCCTGAATCGGGCTGAACAGCAGCGTCAGATTGCAGTGGATGCCTTCCTTTTCGAGCACGGTGGCGGCCTGAATGCCCTCCCAGGTGGAGGCAATCTTGATCAGCACACGGTCCTTGCCGATTCCGGCCGCCGCGTAGAGTGCAATCAGCTCGCGCGCCTTGCCGATGGTCGCCGGAGTGTCGAACGACAGCCTCGCATCCACCTCAGTCGAGACGCGGCCGGGCACGATGTTGAGGATTTCCAGGCCGAAACGGATCAGCACCTGATCGACGATGGCGCCGATGCTTTTGCCCTTGTGTGCTGCCACCGTTTCGCTGAACAGCGGCTTGTAGGCGTCCTGCTGTACCGCCTTCAGGATCAGCGACGGATTGGTCGTGGCGTCACGCGGCGTGTAGGCGCGCATGGCGTTGAAATCGCCGGTGTCGGCGACGACGGTGGTGAATTGTTTGAGCTGGTCGAGGGTGTTCATGGCAGGGTTCCGGACGGAAGAGCGTGTTTCGTTGTCGCGAAGGCTTTGCCATCGCGTCAAATGCTGTAATTTTAGCTTGTTGTTTTACTACAAGGCTGCTATTGTTATCGTATGAACGGCAACTTTGATCTGGTCATTTTCGGTGGCACCGGCGATCTGGCGCTACGCAAACTTTATCCTGCCTTGTTTCGTGCCGAATGCGATGCCTGCCTGCACGCCGGCGGTCGCATTATTGCTGCCGCGCGACAGAAGATGGACGACGCGGCGTTTCGCGACCGCGTGAGTGAAGCGCTGAATCGCTTCGCCCCGGACATCATAAAGGCCGCGCCCGACGGCGCCCTGGCGCGATTCCTCGCGCGCATTGCCTATTTCGCACTCGACGTCAATGCGCCTGAACAATATCGCGAGTTGAAAGCCCGACTGGACGAGCGGGCGAGTCAGACGGTGTTCTATCTGTCAGTGGGACCGGCGTTGTTCCCGGCCATCATCGACGGGCTCAAGACGTCCGGGCTCAATACGTCCGAGACGCGCATCGTGCTTGAGAAGCCGCTCGGGCGCGATCTGGTGTCGTCGCGGCAGATCAACGATCTGGTGCTCGACGCCTTCAGCGAAGCGCAGGTCTATCGCATCGACCACTATCTCGGCAAGGAAAGCGTGCAGAACCTTCTGGCGCTGCGTTTTGGCAACACGCTGCTGGAGCCGCTGTGGAATCGCACCTGGGTCAGCAATGTGCAAATCACCATTGCCGAGATGGTTGGTGTGGAGACTCGCGGCGAGTTCTACGACAGCACCGGCGCCTTCCGCGACATGGTGCAGAACCATCTGCTCAACCTGCTTTGCATTACCGCGATGGAGCCGCCGTCGAGCCTCGATCCAGACGCCGTGCGCGATGAGAAATTGCAGGTGCTGCGGTCACTGAAGCCGTGGACGCAGGAGTCACTGCGCGAGAACATCGTTCGCGGCCAATACCGGGCCGGCAGCATGGGCGGGCAGGCGGTTGGCCCCTATCTGGCCGAGGCGGGCGTTACCGCAGGGTCCTGCACGGAGAGTTACGTCGCATTGCGTACCGAGGTCGCGAACTGGCGCTGGGCCGGTGTGCCTTTCTTTCTGCGTACCGGCAAGCGCATGGCCGAGCGGCGCGCGGAAGTAGTGATCAATTTCCGTTCGCCACCGCACTCGATTTTCGACAGCGCGCTGGCGCCGAATCGCCTGGTCATTACGCTGCAGCCCGAGGAGAGCGTGCGGCTCTACACCATGGCCAAGGCGCCGGGCGATGGCATGCGCCTGCGCGAGGTGTATCTTGATCTCGACTTCCAGCAATTCTTCCGTGAGCGCCGGCAGGATGCCTACGAGCGCCTGCTGCTCGACGTGTTGCGGGGCAACGCGACGCTGTTCATGCGCCGCGACGAGGCTGACGCCGCGTGGCGCTGGTGCCAGCCGGTACTGGATCACTGGGCCGCCGAGCAGACAGCCCCGATCGGCTATGCCGCCGGCAGCTGGGGTCCGCCGGCGTCCAGTCGGCTGACTGCGATTGCCGATACCGCATGGCACGAAGAGCTGAACATTTAGGGGATGATCATGAACACTGCAGTACCGGCAAACAGGATTGAATCGACTGGTTCTGTCGTTGCCAGCAACGATTCGACCTCGACCGACGCACTGGTGTCGCGTATCACCGCCGTGCGTCTCAGCCTGCGTCCCAGCGAGCAGCGCGTCGCGAGCTATGTGCTTGGTCAGCCCAATCGCGTGGCCCACATGGCCATCGCCGAATTGGCGGAGGCGGTCGGCGTGACTGATCCCACCATCGCGCGTTTCTGTCAGGCGCTTGGCTTCACGGGTTTCAAGGCGTTCAAGGTAGCGCTGGCCAAAAGCCTGGCGACTGGCGTTCCGTATGTGCACACCGACGTGTCGGCGCAGGATTCGTCAGCGGATGTGATTGCCAAGGTGTTTGATCGCTCGATTGCGACGCTGATCGCGATGCGCAACCAGGTCGATCCGAAAGTCTTCGAGCGCGCTGCCGAGGCCATCGCACGGGCGCGCAAGGTGGAGTTCTATGGCGTCGGCAATTCGGGCGTGGTGGCGATGGACGCGCAGCACAAGTTCTTTTTGCTCGGCATGCACACCGTTGCCTACAACGATCCGCATTGGCAGGTACAGTCTGCGGCCTTGCTCACGCACGAGGATGTGGTCGTCGCGATCTCGCGTACCGGCCGCACGCGAGACATGATCCAGACCTGCGAGCTTGCGCAGCGCGCCGGGGCGACGGTGATCGCGGTGACCGAACGCGCATCGCAACTGGCCAAACTGGCTGACATTGCGCTTGCCGTCGATGTTGACGAAGACCCGGATGTTTATTCGCCAATGGTTGGACGGCTTGCGCAGTTGACGCTGGTGGACGCGCTGGCGGTCGCCGTCGCGCTCAAGCGCGGTCCGGAGCTGCAGGAGACATTGCGCAAGGCAAAGGAAACGCTCATCGCCAAACGCGAGAAAGAAGGCGAAATGCTGACGCCACTCACGCTGGCGGCACGCAGCCGCTGGATTTGATCGGGAGCGCAGCGATAGCGCGTCGAATCCCGCGAATCTTTCCCGGCAGACAGCCGCTACACTTCGGGCAATGAATCTGCCCACTCAAGACGATCGTGACCGTGAGCCCGCCGCCAGTGGCACCGGCCAATTGACCATTCGCGAACGGCGGGCAGCGCTGAAGAACAAGATTCGCCGCCGCGGCATCTACGTGCTGCCAAACCTGTTCACGCTGGCCGCATTGTTCTTCGGCTTCTTCGGCATCGTGCAGGCGATGAACCTGCGCTTCGACTACGCCGCCGTATCGGTCTTTGTTGCCATGGTGCTTGACAGCCTCGATGGCCGTGTCGCCCGCATGACCAACACGCAGACCGCCTTTGGCGCAGAGCTCGATTCGATTGCCGACATGGTCAGTTTTGGCGCGGCACCGGCGCTGATCGTCTACGAGTGGGCGCTGCGCTCGTTGCCCAGCCCGCGTATCGCCCTTGCTGCGGCCTTCATCTACGCCGCCTGTGCGGCGCTTCGCCTGGCGCGCTTCAACGTGCAGATCGGTGTGATCGACAAGCGCTTCTTCAATGGCTTGCCGAGCCCGGCGGCCGCAGCGGTCATTGCCGGCTTTGTGCTGCTGATGGATGACCTTGACATTGAAGGCGAGGACGTTGCCTGGTGGGCCTTCGCGGTCACGCTGGTGGCCGGCATTTCAATGGTGACGACGGCGAAGTTCTTCAGCTTCAAGGCGATGAGCCGTCGCGCAATTTCGTTTACAGCGATTGCGCTGCTGGCGGTGGGCTTCGGCTTGATGTTGATGCACCCGCCGACGGTGATCTTTGGGGTGTTCCTGGCGTATCTGGCGTCCGGTTATGTCGTGTGGCTCTGGCGACTCTTTCGCAAGCCGCAGGGCGTGACAGAAGTGGCGGCAACCGGAGCTGAAGAAAAGAAATAGGGCTTTGTGGCAGCGGCCGACAGGCATTGACTGGGCACGAAGAACTGACAGGGGGGATTTGATGGTGAAGTTGTGTGACCGGTGCGCCACATGGGGTTCGTTTGCCGTTGGCGTAGCGTTGCTGTTTTCTGGCAGCGGTTCGGCGCAGGACGTCGCGAGCAGTGTGAAGTTGTCGCCGGCGATGGAGCCGATATATGGCGCTGTAGCTGCGGCGGCAGCTGGCAACGCAGCAGTAGATGATTCCGCTGTTCCGTCCGCCGAGACTGCGGGGCAACTGGCGCCCCATGCCTTTACTGTTGCTGAGCTGTTCGCTGATGTGTCTTCGGCAGCCAGCATAGCGCCTGTGGCAAGTGCCGCCATCGCCGGCGCGGCATCTGCTGGCGGCGCTTCGGCAGCCGGTGCGGTGGCAGGCAGCGAGCTGGACAAGGCCCAACGGATCAAGCGTTGCCAGGACTTCATGCGCCTGCCATGGGGCCCGTTGCAGGATTGCCGCAAGGCGATCGTGGCAAGCGCTGTGGGCACGGTGCTGACAACTGGTGCATTCCAGTGGTGGAAGCGTGGTTTCTCGTCGCACATCACGCGCATCACCGAGGGGGGATTTGGCCGCGAAACCTACACCGGTGGCGTCGACAAGTTGAGCCATGCCTACACGTTCTATATCGGTACAAGGCTGGTCAGCGATGCGCTGCAGTGGAGCGGCTCATCGAAGGGCGAGGCACTGGCGATCTCCGCAGTGGCCAATGCCGGGACGGCCTATCTGATCGAGCTGTTCGACGGGTACTCGAAGAAGACTTACGGCTTCAGTCGTGAAGACTTGGCCGCCGACGCCGTTGGCATTCTGATGGGCAGCGCCGTGGTCATGTGGCCTGATCTCGACCGGAAATTCGCCTATCGCATGCGCTATTTCCCGAAGGGCGCTGGCGGCAGTGCCAACTTCATTGACAGCTACGAGGGGCAGACCTACTTCTTGACTGCCCGGCTGAGTGGATTCATGAATCTGTCGCCCAAGAATCCCCTGCGCTACCTTGAACTGGTTTTTGGCTACCGCGGCACCGGCTTCAAGCCTCGGGAAGGCATTCCTGGAGTCGACTATGCGCGCCACGAACGGCGCACTTATTACGGCATCGGACTCAACATGGAAGAGATTCTGCGCGGTACGCTGTTCCGCGATAACCCGCAGCCGACCCGCATCCAGTCAATCACCGAGGGCGTGCTGACCTATGTACAGCTACCCGGCACGGTGTTCGCCAAGACGCACGCGTTCTAGCGCGTTCTGGTCGCGCACGCGGCCTGGCAGTTTGCTGCGCCTCGCAAGAGCTCATGCGCTGCGCAGCGCGAATTGATTCACCGCAAGGACTGCGCACAGCGACTTGAATGCGCCGGCTTGATGAGCTATATTTACAAAATGCATTCGCATAGCCAGCAACTCACTCACGTGAGCGCCGCCTTCACGACATCCCTGCTGTCGCTGATTTCGCTCGGCCTGCTGCTGGCGCTGCTGCGCTCGCGCGCAGACAAATAACCCCCACCCCCTCCCGCTGCGCCACGTCTGATCCCCGAAATGGGAGACGAGGCTGCATTCCCGCATTCCCCTTCCAGAATCGTCGAGGCTCATCATGCCCATGTTGAAACAACCCAGCCAGAAATACGCCGCCTTCAAACCGATCCTGTTGGCCGATCGAACCTGGCCCAACCAGACCATCACCAAACCACCCGTGTGGCTCGCGACTGACCTTCGCGACGGCAATCAGGCGCTGATCGAGCCGATGGACGTCGAACGCAAGAAGAAGATGTTCGCACTCAACTGCAAGGTCGGCATCAAGGAGATTGAAGTCGGCTTTCCGTCGGCATCACAGACCGACTTCGATTTCGTCCGCTACCTGATTGAGCAGAAGCAGATTCCTGACGACGTCTGGATTCAGGTGCTCTCACCCTCGCGTGAGGCGTTTATCGAACGTACCTTCGAGGCATTGAAGGGCGCCAAGCGGGCAATTTTTCATCTCTACCATGCGGTCGCACCAGTGATGCGCAACGTCGTGTTCGGCATGTCGCAGGACCAGATCGTCAACGAGTTGACCATCCCGCATGTGCGCCAGGTCTGCGAGACGATGAAGCGCTTTCCGGAGACCATCTGGCGCTTCGAGTTTTCTCCGGAGATGTTCTCGAACACGGAGCTTGAATTCTCCAGGCGTGTGGTCGACACCGTGGTGGAAGTTTTTGGCGCCACGCCCCAGAATCCGGTCATCATCAATCTGCCGACCACGGTGGAGAACGCCACGCCCAACTGCTTTGCGGACCAGATTGAATGGATGCATCGCAACGTCGCCAAACGTGATTGCATCGTGCTCTCGGTGCATCCGCATAATGACCGTGGCACCGGCACTGCGGCCGCCGAGCTCGCCATGATGGCTGGCGCTGATCGTGTGGAAGGCTGCCTGTTTGGCAACGGTGAACGCACCGGCAACGTCGACATCGTGAACCTCGCGCTCAACATGTACTCGCAGGGCGTGCATCCGAACCTCGACTTCAGCGATATCGACGATATCAAGAAGACCGTCGAATATTGCAACCAGATCGCGGTTCATCCACGTCATCCGTACGCAGGAGACCTTGTCTACACGAGCTTCTCGGGCTCGCATCAGGATGCGATCAAGAAGGCCTTTGCCAATCGCGACGCCAACCCGAATGGCATCTGGGATATGCCCTACCTGCCGATCGACCCGATGGACGTGGGCCGCAACTATGAGGCGGTGATCCGCGTCAATTCACAGTCCGGCAAGGGCGGCATCAGCTACCTTCTGCAAAGCGAATACGGCATAGATCTGCCGCGCCGCATGCAGATCGAGTTCTCGCAGGTGGTGCAGCAGGTGATGGACACCACCGGCAAGGAAATGACAGCCGACGACATCTGGAACATCTTTGATGGCGAATATGTCAGCAAGAAGGCGCCGTACAAGTATGTCGCACACAAGCTGGCGGAAGATTCGTCGAAGCCGGATGCGGTGGAAGTGCATGCCGAAGTGGTGATCGACGGTGACACCCACAAGGCCAAAGGCGTTGGCAACGGCCCGATTGACGCCTTCGTTGCCGCGATTGCCAGCGAGCTTCATGCGCCGGTGAAGGTGATGGACTATCACGAACACGCGATCGGGCAGGGCGCCAACGCTACCGCCATCACCTATATCGAAATGCGTGTCGGCGACGGCCCGTCGCTGCATGGTGTTGGGATGGACAGCAATATCGTCACGGCTTCGTTCAAGGCGATTCTGTCAGGCTTGAATCGTGATGTAGCGCGCGTCAAACAGGCGCCCGAGGTGGTCGGGGAGTAACGATGGCGGCATCAGCGCGGCATCGTGCATAGTGTGAACAGGCCCTCATTCGTCGTATCCCGTTTTGCAAAACGCGCCAATATGCCCACAATCAGCCGTCCGCATCCGCATGACGCCTCCGCGATGCATGCCCTGCAGCAAAAGGCTTTCGCGGAAGAGGGGCGTCGCAGCGGCACGACCATGATTCCACCGCTGACCGAGACCGTCGAAGCGATTGCCGCGCATGTGGTCACGCAGACTGCACTGGTTGCACGCGAGGGCGACACCATCATCGGCAGCGTACGAGGTGTCGTGACGGACGGCATGTGCACGATTCGTGCGCTGGTGGTCGACCCGGCGCACCAGGGTCGTGGCATCGGCTCAACACTGCTGCGCGCGCTCGAAGCGGCGCTGCCCGACGTCCAGCGCTTTGAACTCACGACCAACATGCTGATGGAGAACAACGTACCGTTCTACGAGCGGCATGGATACTCGGTGTATGAGACGATACAGCACAACGAGATCATTCGGCTGGCGTTGATGTCGAAGCCGGTTGTACGCGCGGATCAACCCGCTTCGTACGACTGAGCAGCAGCTCATCCCATGCCATTTCTGCTTGTCATCGCCGGATTGTTTATCGCCTTTCAGGCGGTCGTCGGCTTTCTCTTTGGCCAGCTCTTCGCTGGTCACTTGTCGGTGGCAGCGTCGCTGACTGGATGCGCCGGACTTGTGAGTGCGCTCATAGCGTTCAAATTGGCCAGCAGCGAACGTTGGACGGCAGGCTGGGCGCGATGGACTCCATTGCTGGCGCTGCTTGGCGTTGCGCTGGATGTCGCGGATTACTACCTTCACCTCAACATCCCCGGCAACTACTACCCGTGGTTTCTGGTTGGACCGTTTGTTGGCGCACTGGTGCTGGTAGCAGCTACTGCGTGGCGCCGCCGCTAGCTCAGGCTGTGACGAAGCGTTCCGCCCGCGAGTTGCTTCACATCGCTGATCGCCCCGACCAAACAAGTTCAACGAAAATGACGGTAGCGATTCGTCCCGTGGATCGCAGGCTTCATTGGCGTTGAACACATGTCCGTCACCACCATCGCGCACCGTCCCGTCGTTGTCCGTTTCGCCGCCCTTGGCGATGTCGTTCTGCTCACGGTGCTGCTGGAGCAGCTTGCCAGGCGCCACGGCACTCCAGTTGATTTGTTAGCGTCCGGTGGCTGGACGCGCACGTTGCTCGCCAACGACCCGGCCGTAGCGGACGTCCAGCTGGTGACCAGTCGCAAGAGTCCGTACTGGTTTACGGCCAGCCAGCGCGAAGCAGTGCAATGGCTGGCTGCACATAAAGGGCCGGTGTATTTGTGTGACCCGGACAAATACGCGCGACGGCTGGTTGAGCGCGCGGTGCCGCGTGAACGCATCATCGCACCGTGGGATAACTGGCCCGGCCTTGGGGCGCATTGGGCCGACTGGTGGCACAGCACAGGCAGCGGCGAGCCGCTCGCGGCGGGGCGTGGCCAGCCGCGCCTATATGCGTCGCCTGACTGGGTTGCTGACGCGCACGCCTGGGCAGGTGCACGTGGTGTCGGCGATGCCCCCATCCTGCTGATCCAGCCCGGCAACAAGAAGACATCGAAACGCTGGTCGCTGCACCGCACTAACAACGACAAGTTCTGGCCGGTTGAGCGCTGGGCTCAGGTCATTGCCGGTGCGTTGCAGGCGAAGCCGGCGCTGCGGGTGGTGGTCTGCGGTTCGCCGCGCGAGGCTGATCTGGTGAACGAAATTGTTGCCGCTTGTGCGGACTCGCGGGTGCTGACGGCAGCAGAGGACTTGCCGTTGCCACGCTTGATCGGTCTGGCGTCGTTCGCGCACAGCATGATTTCCATTGACACTGGCCCGGCCCACATTGCTGCCGCGATGGACTGTCCCTGCGTGGTGCTGTTTGGCTACCACGGGTGGGGGCGCTGGGTACCACGGGCGCCGCATTCGCAGGTGATCCCGCTCGGCAACCGCGAGACGAAGGACGACGGCAATGTTGCGAGTATCAGCGCGGCAGATGCGTTGGCCGCGTGGCAGCGGCTGCTGCCTCGCGGTGGCTGACCGCACCGACGCAGACTCATTGCAGCGCGCCGTGAAGTCGGGCCGGCGTTCCGTCACGCGATTCGGTAGCGTCGGCGCGACAGCCTGAGCGCCTAAACTCCTGCGCCATGAGCACCGATACCTCCGCCATGCGCACCATTCACCCCGACGCCCTGCACCGCTGGGTTAACGACGTCTTTCTTGCTGCCGGCTCCTCAGCCACCGAGGCGCGGCTGACTGCCGATCATCTCGTCCTGTCAAACCTGAGCGGTCACGACTCCCACGGCGTCGGCATGGTGCCGCGTTACGTCAAGGCCATCGCGGCGGGCGAGTTGGTGCTTAACCAGAATGTGGAGGTGGTGACCGACACCGGCGGGCTGATGCTGATTGACGCGCATCGCGGCATTGGCCAGAGCGTGACGCATCAGGCGATGGTGATCGCGATTGAGCGGGCGAAGGAGAGCGGTGTCTGCGTCATGGGGCTGCGCAACTCGCACCACCTCGGCCGGGTCGGGCACTGGGCGGAGCAGGCGGTCAGCGAAGGGCTGATTGCGATTCACTTCACTAACGCCGTGAGCCAGCATTGGGTGGCGCCTTACGGTGGTGCCGAGGCGCGCTTTGTGACCAATCCTTTTACCGTAGGCATCCCGCGGCCGGACGCCGACGGCGGCCCGATTGTGCTGGACTTCGCCACCAGCGCCATCGCCCAGGGCAAGGTGCGCGTGGCCTACAACGCCAAGAAGCACACGCCCGAAGGCGCGCTGATTGATCATGAGGGCTTTCCGACCACCAATCCCGGTGTGCTGTTCGAGCCGGTCAATGGCCGCACCGGTGCGCTGACCACGATGGCGGCGCACAAGGGCTACGCGCTGGCGATGGTTTGCGAACTACTCGGCGCTGCACTGACCGGCGGCCCGGTCACCATCCCGAAAAACCAGCCCAAGGCCGGGGTGTGGAACAACATGCTGACCATCGTGTTCGACCCGGCCCGATTTGGCACCCAAAGCGCCTTTGAGATGGCGACGCGTGAGTTCGTCGAATGGGTGCAATCGGCCAAGCTCGCCGAGGGATTTGACGCCATCCTGATGCCGGGTGACCCCGAGCGCCAGTCGCGCAAGGCACGCGCGCAGGCGGTGCCGATCGACGACGGGACAATCGCCGAGATGGATGCGGCGGCAGCAACTGTGGCGGCCGCCAACCAGGGCAGAGGTCCAGGAGCGTTGTCGCTGCAGATGGCGTAGCGCTCGAACGACGGCTACAGCTTTTTTTGCAAAGCCTTGTTGCATGGGGCTGGCGGCCCAGAAGGCGGAAAGTCGATGCTTTTCGCTTGGCAGCCATGCAGAAATTGCCTCTAGCGCGGCACGAAGAAGGTCGATTTTTCGGTCATCGTTTGCAACGACGAGCCGTCGTTGCCGGCGGCGGTGATGTCGATGCCGATCGTGCTGGAGCGCCCGCGTAGCGGTTCCGCAGCATCAGCACCGAGGCGCAGGCGCAGCGACAGTTTGCCGCTGCTGCCAGCCTCCAGCGTCGTGCTGGTCGGCGTGACGATGCGTAGCACGGGGTTGCCGCTGGCATCGCGTGGATTACCTTCGTTCGATAGCGCCACTGACAGATGCAGGGGGCGTTCAGTGGCATTCACCAGGTGCAGCTGGTACACGTTCTCGATAGCGCCGTCGTCGGCCACGCGGGCCAGTGCTGCGCGATCACGAACGATGTCGACCCGGAAGTCGGGTCGTTGCCACAGGCTCACGGCGAACGTGGTGATTGCCGCGCCGAGCAGCGCACCGTAGATGAGCACGCGCGGGCGCGCTACCCGTCGCAGCATCTCACGACGACTCAGCCGCTGCGCGACCCCGTTCTCGGTCGAGTAGCGAATCAGGCCTTTGCGGTAGCCCATGCGGTCCATCACATCGTCGCAGGCGTCGATGCACGCCGCGCAGCCGATGCATTCGTTCTGCAGGCCGTTGCGAATGTCGATGCCGGTGGGGCAAACGTGGACGCAAAGCTTGCAATCGAGACAGTCACCCAGCGCCAGCGTATTGCGATCGGCCTTGCGCGAGCGTCCGCCGCGCGGATCGCCGCGCGCGCTGTCGTAGGCGATCACCATCGAGTCCTTGTCGATCAGCGCGCTCTGGAAACGTGCGTACGGGCAGATGAACTTGCACATCTGCTCGCGCAGGTAGCCGGCGTTGCCGTACGTCGCAAAGCCGTAAAACAGAACCCAGAACCACTCCCACGGCGAAAACGACAGCGCAGCGGCCTCGCTGGCAAGTGTGCGTATGGGCGTGAAGTAGCCAACGAAGCTGAACCCGGTGAACAGGCTGATCAGGATCCAGATCGTCTGCTTGCTGCCTTTGCGCGCGAATTTGACCGGCGTCCACGGGCCACTGTCGAGGCGCATGCGGGCGAGGCGGTCGCCCTCGGTACGGCGCTCGACCCACAGGAAAATTTCCGTGTAGACGGTTTGCGGGCAGGCATAGCCACACCAGAGGCGCCCGGCCATCGCGGTGAAGAAGAAGAGGGCGAGTGCTGAGATGACCAGCAGCGCGGCCAGGTAGATGAAATCCTGCGGTTGCAGCAGCAGTCCGAAGATCTGGAAACGGCGCTGCGTGGGGTCGAACAGCACGGCCTGCCGGCCATTCCACTGCAACCACGGCAGCCCGTAAAACACCAGCTGCGTCAGCCACACCATTGCCCAGCGCCAGCCGGCGAACCAGCCGTGCACGGCGCGCGGGTAAATCTTGGGCTGCTTTTCGTAGAGGTCAATGACGACTTCGCGGTCCGGTTCGGCTGCGCCCGCACTGACGGCGGCGGGCGTGAGCGCGCGGATCGGAATCACTCGGGATGGGGTGTTGTGCATCTCGCTCTGGTCGTCTCTGGGGCGGAAGCTTCAGCGAACGACGAAATCGATCGCAATGGCGCCGGGATCGCGCTGACGATATTCGATCGACACCGATTCACCATAGCGCGCCCGCAGCTGATCGAGCAGCGGCAGCGGATCGTGGTCGTTGACGAAACGCATCGTCTCGCCGGGGTTCAGGGCATCAAGCGCACCGAAGATGGCGGCATGGCGAAAGCGTTTGGCGATGCCGCGTGCGTCGAAGGGATAGATCGCCGTGGGCGACAGGTGCAGATGTGGTTGCGAGATGGTGCTCATTCGGTGACTCCGAGTTCGTGTTGATGGAAATGGCGATGTGTCATATCGACACCGTCGGAAGCGTGGACGGACGGTTGAGGGTGTTGGCCAGCGCATCGAGATCCAGCAGGCGCTGCGCCAGTGGGAACAGCACGCGTTCCTCATAGCGGACGTGCTCACGCATCGCCTCGCCCCATTCGGCCAACGCGTCAGGTTCGCCGTCGCGCAGGCGAGCCACCAATTGTCGCAACTGCTGGTGCTGCGCGAATGCCCGTGCGGCCTCGTCGCCGGCACCGGCGGCGGCCAGGGCAGGTAGCAGGCTGGCCTCTTCGGTTGCCAGATGAGCTGCAATGCTGCTGTCCCAGAGCGCCAGTGTGCGCAGGCGCACCGTGTCCGCGTGCTGACCTTGGCAGGCCGCGACGGCCTGTCGCGCGTACGACAGCGCGTCGTGGTGTTCGCGTGAAAGAGGAATCAGTGCAGCTTGGCGTTTCATCGGTGCGTCGGCCAGTGCCTTGGCGGCTTCGGTCTGTCGATAAGATTTATTTGCTATGTATCTATGTTAGGTCGCCCTGGCTCTTAAAGCAATATTAAAAAGTAATCTTTATTGCGCCAGATCAGACAGGGCGCTGGCCAGCGACCGGCAGCGGAACAGAGCGGGCCGGCTTCTACTTGCCGGATTCGCTGACGGCAGGCCGACGCCGCAGAGGTTGCAACTTCATCGTACGGGCTTGCGCGGGACCATCGCCATGAGCCGGCAGTACGTCGGCCAGCGTATGGCCATCGAGGTGGTCGAGAAACTGTCGCAGCGCGCCGCTGACGATGGCGGTCAGCCGGCACTGTCCGGTCAAGGTGCAGGTGTTGCCGGTGGCGAGGCATTCCACCAGGTTGAAATCCGGTTCGACGCTGCGCACGACTGCGCCCAGGTTGATCTCGCCGGGCGCTCGCGCCAGCCGCATGCCGCCGCCCTTGCCACGCACCGTCTCGATAAACCCCGCGAGCCCAAGCTGGTGCGTGATCTTCATCAGGTGCGCTTCCGAGATGCCGTAGGCGGCAGCGACTTCGGCGATCGTGCATAGCTGTTCCGGCCGCTGCGCGACATACATCAGCAGACGCAGCGAGTAATCCGTCATGGTGGTCAGGCGCATCGCGGGTCCGGGGCTGCTCTCATGCCGGCATTTTGCCGGCTGTGGTGGCAATCTGGTTGACCGAGCGCAGCAATTGTTGACCTGCGGTCGCCGTCGCGATCATGGCCCTCGCGACATACCGCATTTTCCATACGGGATAGCCGTCATTGACGGTGCCCTTGCTTTCTCCTAAATTTCCGGTGAGCGGTGATCAATACACCATACCGCTCAACTGAATCGTGCGGCAAGCACGGCGATCAAGGAGGAATCATGGATCACATTGCACCGGGCGGTTTGCCGCTTGACCACGTTGGCGTTGGTACGGTGTCGCCGTCGCGCCGTCAGTTCCTGCAGACGACGCTGGCGGTTGCCGCCGCTGGGGCGCTGCCCGGCGTTGCAGTCGGCCAGGCCTACCCGGCGAAACCGATCCGCCTGATCTGCCCGTGGCCAGCGGGTGGTGCAACGGATGCCGTGATGCGCGCCATCGCCGAGAGTGCGGGCAAGGCGCTCGGCGGGTCCATGTTGGTGGAGAACAAGGCCGGCGCCAGCGGCATGCTGGGCCCCAACGAGCTGGTGAAGGCGGCGCCGGACGGCTACACGCTGTCGCAACTCACCATCGGCGTCGCGCGGCTGCCGCACATGCAGAAGATGCAGTTCGATCCGCTCAAGGATTTCACCTACATCGCCTGCCTGACCGGCTACACCTTTGGCATCGTGGTGCGCAGCGATTCGCCGATCAAGAGCATCAAGGATCTCGTCGAGTACGCCAAGGCAAACCCCGAGAAGTTCACTTATGGCACGCCGGGGGCCGGCACCACGCCGCATCTGGCAGTGGAGGAGTTCGCGGCGAAGGCAGGCATCAAGCTTTCGCATATCCCGTACAAGGGCGCAGCGGAGGGCGTGCAGGCCGTGCTTGGCGGCCATGTGATGTCGCACAGCGATTCGACGGGCTGGGCGCCGCAGGTTGACGCCGGTAATTTGCGCCTGCTCGCCACCTACGGCAGCAAGCGGGCGAAGCGCTACCCGAACGTGCCGACGCTGAACGAGCTCGGGTACGAGACGATTTCGGACTCGCCGTTCGGCATCGGCGCACCCAGGGGCATGGATCCAGCACTCACCCGGCGCCTGCACGACGCGTTCAAAAAGACGCTGGAAGACCCGGCGGTGCTTGCGACCTTCGACAAGTACGACCAGTCGGTGATCTACATGAACACAGCCGACTACACGAAGTTCATCGCCGAACAGTACGTCAAGGAAAAGGCGGTCATCGAGCGGCTGGGGCTCGGCGTCAAGGCCTGATCGGGTTACAGCCTGAGTCTGAAAACCTTATTCCATCTGGGCTCAGCACCACAAATAGCCAAAAGTCGACTTTTGGTCGAATTGCGTACTGAGCCCTTATCCAATGGTCGATTCGACAAAAAGATGATGCCGCGAATGACTGCGCGGCAAACCGCTAAACCACCTTCACGTTGAGGTCCGGCAAACCTTCGAGCTTGCCGGTCATCAGGTCGCCGCGCACCACCGGACCGACATTCTCTGGCGTGCCGGAATAGATGATGTCGCCAGCCATTAGCTCGAACGCTTCCGAGAGCTTGCTGATCTGTTCGGCAACGTTCCAGATCATCTGGTTCAGGTCGGCGTTCTGCTTGACGTTGCCGTTGACCAGCAGCTGGATGCGGCCCTTGCTGAAGTGACCAGTCTGCCCGACGCGATGGATCGGCCCGATTGGCGCCGATCGGTCAAAGCTCTTGCCGATCTCCCAGGGCTTCTTTTCGTCACCCATCGCACGCTGCAGGTCGCGCCGGGTCATGTCGAGCCCGAGCGCATAGCCGTAGACGTGCGACAGCGCATCAGCCATTGCGATGTTGCGACCACCGCTCTTGAGTGCTGCGACCAGCTCGATCTCGTAGTGGTAGTTCTTGGTCAGCGGTGGATAGGGGTGATCCACCGTCTGGCCGGGCGGTACGAACTGGATCGCATCGGTCGGTTTCTGGAAGAAGAACGGCGGCTCGCGGGTCGGGTCCGAGCCCATCTCACGGGCGTGCGCAGCGTAGTTGCGGCCGATGCAGTAGATGCGACGCACCGGAAAGACCTCATTGCTGCCGACGATCGGGATGGTTGTTGCTGCAATCTGGAACGGCGTGGCACGCGTTGTCGGGCTGGCGCTGACGTTGACGGTGGTCGAGCAGGCGGTGAGCGCGGTGGCGCTGCCGAGTGCACCTGCGGTGCCGAGCGTTTTCAGGACGTCACGGCGGGTGGTGCCGGGTGGATTCGATGGGCTGGACGTGATTTCCTCCTGCTGCAATATCGTTGCGTTGCTGCGTCTGGTGCCTTTGGCTAGGGCGCACGGCTCGCGGGACACACGTTCGCGAAGGATACGCTGGGCCAAACAAAACGGGCACCGAAGTGCCCGTTTTTTCGTATCGAGAGATCGTGCTGAGGATCAATCCTCGACGAAAGTCTCGTCGCGCTTCTTGCGGATTGCCGGCATCGCCAGGATGATCAGCAGAATCAACGACAGTACCAGCATGGTGGCGCTGATCGGGCGCTCCAGGAACACCGACGGGCTGCCCCGCGACAGCAGCAGCGCGCGGCGCAGGTTCTCTTCCATCATCGGGCCAAGGATGAAGCCAAGCAGCAGCGGGGCTGCTTCGCATTCCAGCTTGGCGAAGATGTATCCGACCACGCCGAACACCGCGATGATCCAGACGTCGAACGTGGTGTTGTTCACGGTGTAAACGCCGATGCAGCAGAACACCAGGATCATCGGGTAGAGCAGACGATACGGAATCTTCAGCAACTGCACCCACATGCCAATCAGCGGCAGGTTAAGGATCACCAGCATCAGGTTACCGACCCACATCGAGGCGATCAGGCCCCAGAACAACTGCGGGTTGGCGGTGATGACCTGCGGACCCGGCTGGATGTTGTGGATGGTCATCGCGCCCACCATCAGCGCCATCACGGCATTCGGCGGAATGCCCAGCGTGAGCAGGGGGATGAAGGAGGTTTGCGCACCAGCGTTATTGGCTGACTCCGGTGCCGCGACGCCACGGATGTTGCCCTTGCCGAAGGCCGGCTTGGCGTTGGCGCCGGCCATTTTCTTCTCGAGCGAATACGACGAGAACGAAGCGAGCAGCGCACCGCCACCAGGAAGAATGCCGAGCAGCGAGCCGAGCAGCGTGCCGCGAGTAATTGCACCCGCAGAATCCTTGAAGTCCTGTGCCGTTGGCAGCAGCTTGCCCACCTTGGCGGTAAAGATTTCGCGGGCTTCGCCCTTTTCAAGGTTGATCAGGATTTCGCCGATGCCGAAAATGCCCATCGCGACTGCGACGAAGCCGATGCCATCGGTGAGTTCCGGGGTGTCGAAGCTGTAGCGAGCGACGCCGGAGTTCACGTCGGTGCCGACCAGCCCCAGCACGATGCCGAGCACGATCATCGCGATAGCCTTGACCACTGAACCGTGCGCCAGCACGACAGCGGCGATCAGGCCCAGCACCATCAGCGAGAAGTAGTCGGCCGGGCCGAACTTGAGAGCGGCTTCCGACAGCGGCGGTGCGAACGCGGCGACCAGCAGCGTCGAGAACGAGCCGGCGATGAAGGAGCCGATGGCAGCCATACCCAGCGCGGCGCCGGCACGGCCCTGACGCGCCATCTGGTAGCCGTCAAGCGCGGTGACCACCGAGGACGATTCGCCCGGCAGGTTGACCAGAATCGCCGTGGTGGAGCCACCGTACTGCGCGCCGTAGTAGATGCCGGCCAGCATGATCAGCGCCGACACCGGCGGCAGGGCATAGGTGGTAGGCAACAGCATGGCGATGGTTGCCACCGGGCCGATGCCGGGCAACACACCGATCAGCGTTCCCAGCAGGCAGCCGACCAGCGCGTAAAGGATATTGGTCACCGTCAGCGCGACGCCAAATCCCAGAGACAGGTTATTGAGCAGATCCATGGTGTTTGCCTAGCTCCAGGGGAAGAGTTTCATCTGCAGCTTGAGCCCCCACACGAAGACGGCAGCGCAGAACAGGCACATGATCACGGTGATGATTGCCAGTTCACGATAATTCTTGTCGTGAGCCGCGATGCCGGAAATGATGGTGAGCAGGATGATTGCGATCACCATGCCGAGCGACGGCAGTGTGGCACCGAACAGCACCACAGCGGCTGTCAGGATGATGACCGGCTTCCAGGTCCAGCCGATGCCATCAGTTGCGGCCCATTGCGCCTGATTCTTGAGGCCAATACCGGCGACGATAACGCCCAGCACCGCCATCACACCGCCGAGAATGCGCGGGAAGTACCCCGGCCCCATACGGGCGGCTGTCCCCATCTGATAGTTGTATGCCCCAACAAAGAACACCACGCCGATGACGATGAACATCAATCCGGCGAGCAGATCCTTGTTTTTCAAGAAACTGTTCAAGTAACGCCTCCTCCGAAGTAGTGACTTGTTGATTATTGTTGATCAGACTGTCGCCTGCCTGTCCTTTTTGTCACCCGAAAATGAAAAAGCCACCCGAAGGTGGCTTTGTGCATCGCAGCGAAATGCTCGCTGAGTGGCTGGCAGCTTACTTGATGCCAGCCTTGGCACGCAGCTCGGCGAGATGCTTCTCGACGACCTGACCCTGCAGGCGTTGCGCCAGTTGCGGCTTCACTTCATCGAAGCTCGGCACCTTGGCATCGCGGACGTCATCAAGCTGGATGATGTGGTAGCCGAACGGGCTTTGTACCGGTTGCGGCGTGTATTTGCCTTTTTGCAGGGCAACCAGCGCATCGGCAAACGGCTTCACGTAGTTGGATGGCACCGCCCAGTCGAGATCACCGCCGTTGTCTTTCGAGCCGGGGTCCTTCGAGTTGGCTTTGGCGAGATCGTCGAACTTGGCGCCGCCCTGCAGTTGCTTGATCAGTGCGTCAGCATCTTCCTTCTTCTCGACCAGGATATGGCGAGCGCGGTATTCCTTGTCGCCAAGGCCGGCCTTGATGGTTTCGTACTCTTTCTTGAGCACATCGTCACCGACCGGATTGGCGCCAAGGAAGTCACCGATGTAGGCGCGAATCAGGATCGACTCGCTCGCCACCTGCATCTGCGTTTTCATCGTGGCGTCGCGATCCATGCCTTTGGCTTTGGCGGCGCGCAGGAACAGCTCGCGGTTGGTCAATTCATCGCGCAGCGCGGCACGCAGCTCGGGCGAGTCCGGCTGCCCTTGCCCCATGCGTTCCTTGAGGATAAGGTCGAACTGCGCCTGCGATACCAGGTCACCGCCGGCGGCGGGCTTGGCGGCGGCTGCGGCTGCCGCTGCCGCCGGTTTCTTGGCTGCCGTTTGCGCAACGGCCGGTGTGCCCATCACGGCGAGCAGCAGAGCGGTCGCGAGCGTTTGACGATAGATCATTGAAGATTCCTGTTGTTGGATTTGTCGTTGGTTGATGAAAGTTCTTCGGGCGTACTGGTGATCAGCGACAGCGCATGAATGCGCGCCGGCATCAAATCAGCCACCAGCCGGTAGACCGCCCGGTGGCGAGCCACCGTGGAAAGCCCGGAAAACGCGTTGGACACGATTTTCGCCGATAAGTGCCCGCCGCCGGTATTTCCGGCATGACCGGCGTGTTTTGCCGAGTCATCGGCCACCTCAACGGTGGTGGGCGCCAGCGGGGCCAGCCGCTCAATCAGCAGTGCAGTCAGTTCGCTCATGGCCGTCCGCTGGATGGCCGATCAGGCCTGATCGCCCCGGGTGGGTGCGTTATCAACGGGGTCGCCTTCCTTCATGTATTTGGCGAGCACGACCACATTGGCGACGGTAAAGGCGAAAAAGATGCCCATCGCCCACCACACCTTGAAATTGACCCAGGCATCAAGGCTGTATTGCGTTGCAACATAACCATTCAGCGCCGTCATGAACGCAAAGAAGACGATCCACGCCCACGTGATGCGGCCCCAGACGGCGTCAGGTGCCTGAATCTGCGCCTGCTGGAAAAGCACACGAATCCAGTCGCGCCCGAGTACCAGCTTGCCGAAGAGCAGGGTGAGCCCGAAGGCGCCGTACAACGCGGACGGCTTCCACTTGATGAAGGTTTCATCGTGCAGCAGCAGCGTCGCGCCGCCGAAGATCACGATGATGCCGAGCGACAGCCACTGCATGGTGCTGACCTTGCGTGTGGCGAACCAGGCGTAGGCGATCGCCAGAACCGAAGCTGCGATGGCGACGCCGGTGGCGAAATAGATGTCTTTGAGCTTGTACGCGGCGAAGAACAGGATGATCGGCGCGTATTCGAGGATGAACTGCATGGGTGCGCATTGTATGCAGTTGGCCAACGCTGCGGCTTATCTGCACAAGTCACTAACGATTAAAAATTGTTGACAATTATATTGTGTGCAATATAATTTATTCCGATGACGAATTGACCGACGCGCCAGCGCGATGAGCGCCAGCGCAACCAGGCCGCCACGACTCGCCTGTCCGAAGGCAAACGCTCCACGATGAAGACACCTGCCAACATTCTCGACCTCGATGCCCAGCTCTGTTTCGCGCTGTATTCGTCGTCGCTGGCCATGACCAAGGTGTACAAGCCCCTGCTGGCGGAGCTCGGTCTGACCTATCCGCAATATCTGGTGATGCTGGCCTTGTGGCAGCACGGCACCTTGGGTGTCGGCGAGCTGGGCGCGCGGCTGTTTCTGGATTCCGGCACGCTGACACCGCTGACCAAGCGGCTGCAGGCGCTTGGCCTGTTGCAACGCCAGCGAAGCGAACGCGATGAGCGCCATGTCGAGCTGTCGCTGACACCGGCCGGCAAGCGGTTGCGCGCGCGGGCGGAGGCTATTCCGCGTTGCATCCTGCAATTGTCGGGCTGCGATCTGCCCGCCATCGAATCACTGACGCGCGAGCTGCAGGCCTTGCGCGACCAACTGGTTGCCCGTGTGGCGACCGAGCCTGCGCCAACCCTCACTCCCGAAAATTAAGGAAAGCCCATGTCTCTCGAAAAAGTTCTCTACCGCGCGCAAGCCACCTCGACCGGCGGCCGCGAGGGCACGTCGCGCTCGTCCGACGGCATTCTCGATGTCAAGCTGACGACCCCGAAGGAGCTTGGTGGCAATGGCCTGCCCGGTACCAACCCCGAACAGCTGTTCGCCGCGGGCTACAGCGCCTGCTTCCTCGGCGCCCTCAAGTTTGTCGCCGGCAAGGCCAAGGTCGCGCTGCCCGCCGACACCACCATCACCGGCGATGTCGGTATCGGCCCACTGCCGACGGGCTTTGGTATCGAGGTGACGCTGACCGTCGCCATTCCGGGCGTTGATCGTGCCGTGGCGCAGGGTCTGGTCGACCAGGCGCACATCGTCTGCCCGTACTCGAACGCGACGCGTGGCAACATCGACGTGACACTCAAGTTGGCGTAGCCAGAATGCGTGCGGTGCAGGCAGGCCCTAGACTGCCCAGCGCCGCGCAAGTCGCGAAAAATCAAAGGTTGGGCCAGGATCTACCTTGCGCCCGGCCGCAATTTCGCTGTGCGTGGTGACCGCGCGGACCGGATAACGGGCCGCGATGGCTGCGAGCAATGGGTCCAGCGCCGTGTACTGTGCGGCCGTGAAAGGCTGCACGGCATCGCCTTCGATTTCGATGCCGATCGAGTAGTCATTGCAGGTGTGTCGACCGTGCCAGCAGGAGACACCGGCTTGCCAGGCACGATCATCGCAGCTCACAAACTGCTGCAATAACCCGCCGCGGCGCAGAAAAAAGTGCGCCGATACCTGCAGGTGCGCTATCGCTTCCAGCTCGGCGTTGCCGGAGGGATTGAGCCGGTTCTCGAAAAAGGCCGCCACCTCGTCACCCCCGAATACCCCGGGTGGCAGGCTGATGTGATGCAGCACCACCAGATCGACGGTTGTGCCTTCCGGTCGCGCATTGAAATTCGGGCTGTAACGGCGTTCGGCGGCGAGCCACCAGCCAGCGTCCCAGGCTGCGGTGGAATCAATTGCCAGAGCGTTACTCATCGTCCGGTTCAAGGCCCAGCCGCTCCAGCCGATAGCGCATCGAGCGGAAGGTAATGCCGAGCAGCTTGGCGGCCTGGGTGCGATTGCCACGCGTCTGCGCCAGTGCCAGCTCCAGGGTTTCGCGCTCGGCGCGATCAAGAAAGTCCTGCAGTGGCGTTCGTCCAGCCAGCGTGCCAGAGCCGGTTGGCGTCGATGTGGCTGCTGCCTGGGTGACCGGATTGTCGTCAACGGTCAACCGCAAATCCGAAACCTCAATGCGGGCCGGATTGTCGGCCAGCGCCATGGCGCGCTCGAGGACGTTTTCAAGCTCACGAACGTTGCCCGGGAAGCTATAGCGTGTCAACGCCGTAATTGCCGACGGTGCCAGCGCAACGGTCATGCCGCTGGCGATGCGCGCCAGCGTGCGCATGGCGATGACGGGGATGTCGGACGCAATTTCACGCAGCGCGGGCATCGACACCTGCAATACGTTCAGACGGTAAAACAGGTCCTGCCGGAAGTGCCCGGATTGCACCAGGGTTCCAAGATTCTTGTGGGTGGCGCTCACGATGCGCACATCAATCGCGTCTTCGGCAGTGCTGCCCACCTTGCGCACCTTGCGCTCCTGGATGGCGCGCAGCAGCTTCACCTGCAACTGCAGCGGCAAATCGGCGACTTCGTCGAGAAAGAGGGTACCGCCCGAGGCGGCCTGAAAGAAGCCATCGCGATCGCTCTCGGCGCCGGTGAATGCACCTTTGCGGTAGCCGAAGAACTCGCTTTCCATCAGGTTCTCGGGGATTGCACCGCAGTTGACGGCGACAAAGGGGCCGTTGGCGCGCGGCCCCGATGCATGCAGGATGCGTGCGGCGAGTTCCTTGCCGGTGCCGGATTCGCCGTGAATATGCACTGGCGTCTGCGTGTTGGCCAGCTTGGCCAGCAGCGTGCGCAACGCTTCGATGGTGGGCGACTCGCCGATCAGCGCCGGTACGTTCGCTGATGCATTGACCGCAGCGGCTCCGGCGCTGGCGTGCCCACCGCCACTTGCTGCTGCCGTTGCCGCCCCAATACGCCGCTCCGGCACCTTGATGGCCGATTTGACCAGGGTCCGCAACTGATCGAGCGAAACCGGCTTGGCAAGATAGTCGAAGGCGCCGGCCTTCAGCGCCGCCACCGCATTGTCGGCATTACCGAAGGCGGTGATCACGGCGCAGGGCAGGTCAAGCCCGCGTTCGGCGATGGCCGCCAGCACATCGAGTCCGGTGCCATCTCCGAGCTGCATATCGGTCAGACACAACGAATAGGTCTGGCGGTCGAGCGCCGCCAGTGCGCTTTCACGGCAATCAGCAGTGACCACTTCCAGGCCGAGCTTGGTCAGGGTCAGCTGCATCAACGTCAGCAGATCGGGTTCATCGTCCACCACCAGCACACGCGGGGCGGTCTCAAGTTTTTTGGCCATTGGGCGCCTGTCAGTGAATCGGCATCAAGGGTAATTCGAGCACAAAGCGGGCTCCCTTTTTGGAGGAGCCAAGACGTACGCTACCACCGTTGGCCAGTGCCAGTTCGCGCACCAGATAGAGCCCGAGCCCGGTGCTGCCGCTGCCGCTGTAGAACGGCTCGAAGATGCGGTCCGAAATGTCTGCGGGAACGCCGTCGCCGTCATCGATCACGGTGATCACGGCACGCTGCATGTCGTCTTCCACCGTTGCCGTGATGGTGACGCTGTTTTCTACCCTGGCCGAGTGCCGCCACGCGTTGGACACCAGATTGACCAGCATTTCCTCAAAGTGACCACGGTCGGCGTGGATCGTTGCCTGGCCCTGCGTGGCGATGCGGAAAGCGTTTCGAGGTGCGGGCAAGGTGGCGCTCAGGTCATCAATCAGCTCAGTCACTGCGGTTTCGACCTCGATGGCGACCGGTGTGCCGCGATCGCGGCGCCCGAGCAGGGAGACATCGCGCACGATGCGATCGATGCGGTCGACGTTCTTGTCGATCATGGTGGTCAGCGCCTGCGCTTCGGGCCGCTCCGCCATTTCCTCGCCAATCAGCTGAGCCGCCTGCTTGATGGCGGACAGCGGGTTACGGATTTCGTGGGCGATGCTGGCCGACAGGCGGCCGAGCGCGGCGAGCTTGATCTGCTGCGCCTGCGCTTCGGCCTGATCCATGTCTTCGAGAAACACCAGCGTTCCGGCACGCTCCTCCAGATCCACCGGCATCATGCGCGGCACCAGCGAGCGCTGCCCGTCGCGCGTGCGAATGGGCGCTGCATCCAGCGTACTGCCGGAAACAAAGAACGCCTGCCAGCGAGCGTGCAGATCGGGCGACAGTTCGTGCAGCTGCACGCCGCGTTGCATCGACGCCTCGTCGCCACCCAGCCAGCGGGTCGCCTGTGGATTGGCCATCACGATCTGGCCCAGCGCGCCGACGACGAGAACGCCATCTTCCAGCTCGTTGATGACCACCTGATTGATATGCGCAAGGCGCCGAACATCAGCGGTGCGTAGCGCCGCCCGGTGCTCCGACTCTTCGGCGCTGCGCCCAAGCAGCATGCCGAGCAGCGCGAGCAGGAAGTAGCCGGCGCCGACCAGTGCGGCCTGCGTGATCGCCTGCACCGAGCCGGTACGCAGCAGCAGCTCTGCCAGCAACAGCGCGATTGATGCCAATGCCGCGTGCGCCAGCGCGATGCGACTGCGCAGAAACCAGCCATGCGCGGCGAGGATCGGATAAAGATACGTGGCCAGCGTCGTCGCCGGCGTGTGAGAGTCAAAAAAGGTGCTGGCAATGAACAGCAAATCGATTGCCAGCTGCGCCAGCAACAGGCCGCTGATACCGCCACGGAATCGACCCAGCATCGCCACGCTGAGCAGCGCCCAGACGGCATAGGCCGAACTCGCTGCGTAGCTGAACGAGCCGAGATTGGTGGCACCCGACGCCACCGCCAGCGCGACGGCGACTACGCAGCGGTACAGCGCCAGCAGACGCAGTACGCGCAGCGGCGTGCCGATCAGCGCACCGCGCAGCGCGGCGTTGACCGCGATACCTTCAGCGCCGGTTTGCACAGTTGGCGTCGCCGCAGCCGTAGCCGGTTTCGGTCATCACCGCGTTCGACTTCGGCAGATAGACGCCACAGCGGCCGCAGCGGATCATCGGCTCATTGGCGGCCGCGCGCTCGCGTTTTTCCCGTTCCTGCCGCTCGCGTTTCGTCTGATGGGCCGAGAACATGCGCAGCGCCAGCAACACCAGAAAGAAGACAACAATCCAGAAGATGATTTTTCCCACGTAGCAATCCGGCGCCAACGAGCGCATCGCGAGTAGACTTCAAACGAGTCTAGCAGCGAAGTGACCGCCGCGAGTCTGGCGGTGGTGTTGATCGGCAATCACGGAGGAAAGGGTGGGGCGGGGCATGTCAAAACCGGCAGCAAATGAGCCTTGGGCCGCGTGGGCGGAATCCATGCAGAAGATGATGAGCAATCCGGCGGCGCTGAACCCGTTTGCCGGCATGATGGGCTTGCCGGGGATGCCAGGCATGCCCGGTGCCAGCGCGGCGGGTGGTGCCTTTGACCCGCAGCAGTTCATGAAGGCGATTGACCCGGCCGAGATCGAACGGCGTATTCAGGACTTGCGCGCCGTGGAGGCATGGATGAAGCTTGCGCTGTCGGGCGTCGAGGTGTCAATCCGCACGATGGAAATGCAGCGGGATGCCTACGCTTCGTTCAACAAGATGAGCGAATCGGCAAGCAAGACCATGAACGACAGTGCCGAGGCTGCCGTCGCGGCCGTGCGCGGGACACGTACCGTCAAGCGCGCCGCGCGCGGTACGGCGCGCAAACGCTGAACGCGAGGCGTCGTCGTAAAGGCGTTTTGACAGTCAGCTTTTGGCTGAATACACCATAGGATATGGGCTCAAGCCATAAAAAGCCGTGAAGTCGACTTCTTAACCTTTTCGTCGCACATGCGGCGTGAGTCCTTATTCGGTAAGGGGGCTGCAAAGATATTTGCCAAAGCTGTTGCCGATTTGGTGGACCTTTTTTGAGTGCCTGGCAACAATGGTTGCCGACCATGTGACCGGCGATGCGGCGACGCATTGCCGAGTTTGCGCAGTCACTGAAGACGTCATTCGCGTAAAATGCAATTCTGTTGCGATTAACGGCGCAGAACCGCGCCGTGATGAGAGTTCAAGTCAGACTCTCTTGCCAATCGCGCCGCTCCTTCGCAGCTCCCCGTTTTGACGCTCCTCGCCATCATCATCGCCGCCGTTATCGGTGGCATCGCTTCCTGTGCTGTCGCAGCATTCGCGCTTTATGCCCGACTGACTTCGATCGAGCGCTGGGTGGCATTTGCCGTGGGCGCGATGCTGGCGGTGGTATTTCTGGACATCCTGCCGCACGCGCTGTCGGAAGGCGTGGCGCCGGCCTCGCTGATGGCGTGGGTGCTCGGCGGTGTGCTGTTCTTCTTTTTCCTCGAAAAACTGGTGATCTGGCGGCACTCGCACGGCGACCTGACGCCCCGCGACGCGGCGGACGATCACGACCACGCGCGTCACCACAGCCACGGACATCACCATCACGACGGCGGTCGCTCGGGCCTGATGGTCCTGATCGGGGATTCCCTGCACAACGCGACCGATGGCGTGGTGATTGCTGCCGCGTTTCTCGCCGATTTCAGGCTGGGCGTGGTGACTGCGCTGGCGATCATCGCCCATGAAGTGCCGCAGGAAGTGAGCGATTTCTTCGTGCTGCTGCACTCGGGTTACTCGCGCAGCAAGGCCTTTCTCTACAACCTGATTTCGAGCCTGGCGATGGTGGTCGGCGGCGTGATCGCCTATTTCGCGCTGGAAAAGGCAGAGACCTGGGTGACCCCGGTGCTCGCCTTCGCGGCGGCGTCAATGCTTTACGTGGCGGTGGCAGATCTGATTCCGACCCTGCATCGCCGTTTTTCGCTGAAGGACACCCTGCAGCAGATGGTAATGATCGGTCTCGGCGTCGCTACGGTGACGCTGACTCATTCGCTGCTGCACGTCGGGCACTGAGCCAAGGCCGGAACGCATCAACGGCGCGGGTCTGCCCCCGCTTGATCAGTCCCCGAGGTGTTGCCTGCCTCAGTACTTTCCTGCCCATCCTCGCGACGCTTTGGCCGCCGCAGACCGCGTGTCCATAGCAGGATGGCGATTGGCAGCACACCGAGAAACAGCACGCGCACCACGGCTTTCAGCAAGGTGTCAGAAACTGCGGCGATCATTACGACAACGTAAAGCCAGCCGATCGCAACGATGATCATCGGGCAGTGGTCAAGTAAGCAACACTTGATGTTACTTCCGCGTCATCAATTCCGAAAAGCGCGATCAGGGCATTGCCAGCGCGAAGTGCGTTGGCTACATTGACTCAGGTAAGGAGGCGCAGCGATGAGTACCAAAAAGCCGGGTGAGGCGGGCAACAATCCCTTCGCAGCGTGGATGGAGAACAATCCTTTTGCTGCAGCGGCGGCGAATAATCCCTTCGCAGCAGGGTCGGCAGACAATCCCTTTGCCGGTGGCGGCAAGGCCGGGGCCAACCCGTTTGCGGCGGGCCTTGACGCCATGCAGACCATGATGAGCGGCAACCTCGGGCAGCAGCCGTGGGCCGCATCGGCTATGCCGTCCTTTGCCGGGGCACCGGCCGCGCCGGAGGCCGGCTGGTGGTGGTTGCCGGCCGTCAAGCCGGAAGCATTTCAGGCCGCGGCGATGAAATGGTTTTCACCGCAGACCGATGTCGCTGCACTGGCAGCGGCGGACCGACGCTTCCGTGGCGAAGGCTGGCAGTCGCAGCCGTTCTTTCAGGCCGTGCGCGACCAGTATTTGCGCACTGCGGCGTTCTGGCGCGATGTGGTCGAACATGCCGACCTTGACGACCGTGAGCGGCATCGCGCGAAGTTCTTCCTGGAACAGTTCCTTGATGCCTCGGCGCCGAGCAACTTCTTCCTGACCAACCCCGAGGCCATCCAGCGCGCGGTCGAAACCAAGGGCGAAAGCGTCAAGCACGGCATGGAAAACCTGGCCCACGACATTGAGGCCGGCCACATTGCCATGACCGACGAGACCGCGTTCAAGGTGGGTGAAAACCTCGCCGTGACGCCCGGTCAGGTGGTGTTCCGCAACGAGCTGATCGAGATCATTCATTACACGCCGACGCAAAAAACGGTCTACCAGCGGCCGCTGCTGATCGTGCCGCCGTGCATCAACAAGTTCTACATCCTCGACCTGAAACCGGAGAACTCCTTTGTTGCCCATGCCGTGGCACAAGGCTTCAATGTGTATCTGGTGTCGTGGCGCAATGTGCCGGAAGAGCTGAAGACGCTGACCTGGGAAGACTACCTGGAAGAGGGCGCGCTGACCGCGATCGACGAAGTGCGCAGCCACGCCGGTATCGAAAAAATCAACGTGCTGGGCTTCTGCGTCGGCGGCACCATTCTCGCCAGCGCGCTGGGCGTGCTGGCGGCGCGCGGCGAGCTGGACGACTTTATCGAGAGCGCGACCTATCTCACCACGCTGCTCGACTTCAGCGAGCCAGGCGACATCAAGGCCTATCTGGGCGAGAGCACTTACCAGATGCGGGCGCAGCAGTTCGGGCCGGACGGCACCGGCGGCATGATGAAAGGCTCGGAGCTGGCGCAATCGTTTGCGTCGCTGCGCGCCAACGACCTGATCTGGAACTACGTGGTCAACAACTATCTCAAAGGGCAGGATCCGCCGGCCTTTGACCTGTTATTCTGGAACGGCGATTCGACCAATCTGCCGGGGCCGATGTACCTGTACTACATCCGCAATTTCTATCTCGACAACAAGCTCACCGAACACGGTGGCATCAACATGCTGGGCGAAGACGTTGATCTCGCGCTGGTTGACGTGCCAACGTTTGTCTACTGCTCGCGGGAAGACCACATCGTGCCCTGGAAGAGCGCCTTTGCTTCGGCCGAGTTGTGGGGCGGTGATGTTGAGTTTGTGATGGGCGCATCCGGGCATATCGCCGGCGTCATCAATCCGCCGGGGCCGAAAAAACGCAGCTACTGGACGGGCAATTTCCCGGCACCGACGCCGGAGGCGTGGGACAGCAAGGCGAAAGAGCACCCCGGCAGCTGGTGGCCGCACTGGTACACCTGGCTGGCGCCGCATTCCGGCAAGCGGGTCGCCGCACCGAAGCAGCCGAAGTCAAAGCTTGGCGCAGCGCCGGGCACGTATGTACTGGCGAAAGCCTGATCAACGCCTGATTTTTTGCAGTCGCGGTAGCGCCGCGTCCGCAGTTTTCGAGTCGACAATAAGGAGAGAGAAATGTCACGTATTGCATTGATTACCGGCGGCATGGGCGGCCTCGGCGAAGCCATCTGCATCAAGATGGCCGCGCTGGGCTATCAGGTCGTCACCACCTATTCGCCCGGCAACAAGACGTGGAAAGAGTGGCTCGATTCAATGAAGCAGCAGGGCCACAACTTCAAGGCCTATCCCTGCGATGTCGCGGATTTTGATTCCGCCAAAGCCTGCATCGAACAGGTCACCAAAGAGGTTGGCCCGGTTGACGTGCTGGTGAACAACGCCGGTATCACCCGCGACATGACGTTCAAGAAGATGGACAAGGTCAACTGGCATGCCGTGATGTCGACCAACCTCGATTCCACGTTCAACATGACCAAGCAGGTCTGCGACGGCATGCTGGATCGTGGCTGGGGCCGCATCATCAACATCTCGTCGGTGAACGGCCAGAAGGGTGCCTTCGGCCAGACCAACTACTCGGCCGCCAAGGCCGGCATGCACGGCTTCACCAAGGCGCTGGCGCTGGAGGTGGCGCGCAAGGGCGTGACCGTCAACACCATCTCGCCGGGTTACATCGGCACCAAGATGGTCATGGCGATCCCGCAGGACGTGCTCGACAGCAAGATCATCCCGCAGATCCCGATGGGCCGTCTCGGCAAGCCGGAAGAAGTAGCCGGTCTGGTCGCTTACCTCGCCAGCGAAGAGGCCGCGTTCCTGACTGGTGCCAACATCGCGATCAACGGTGGCCAGCACATGCAGTAACGACCGTATCCGCCCGCCGGTGCAAGCTGCCGGGGCGCGTGTCGGCATTCGACGGGGTATATGGCTTTTTGCTGTATGCCCCGTTTTAATTGGGCTTGGAGCCGAATTTCGTTACAAGTCGACTGTTGTGTTTTTCGGCGCCCAAGCCGCATTCAGCTGTGCACTGAAAGAAATGCTGCCGGCAAATCGGCGCTGACAAATTGATCGCGGTGACCATCGCGTAGCGGCGCCCGCCGTGTTTCAGCGCAACATCCGCAGAAGCCGTTTGCGTTTGCTGGCATGTGACAATCCATCCCCCCGTTGCAGTCAATGCAGCGCCGGTATCTTTCCAATCAATCACTTACGCCATGCCGGTCGCCGCCAAGCATCCACCGCTCGTTCTCATCCCCTGTGACAACCGCATGTTCGGCGATGTGCCGATGGTGGTGCTCTACAACCGCTACTTCGACGCCGTGCGCGATCAGGCCGGCTGCCTGCCGATCCCGCTGCCGTGCACCGGCAAGGAAGACCTGGATGCATATCTCTCGATTGCCGACGGCGTCATGCTGACTGGATCGCCGGCCAATGTGCATCCCTCGCACTTCGGGCAAAACGTGCATGATGAATCGCTGCCGCTCGACGCCATGCGCGACGCCACCACCTTGCCCCTGATCCGCCGCGTTGTCGAGCTCGGCATGCCCTTGCTCGCGATTTGCCGTGGCTTGCAGGAGATCAACGTTGCCCTCGGCGGCAGCCTGCATCAGGCCATTCAGGAGCTGCCGGGGCGCGACGACCATCGCGGCGCCCGTGGCCGTGCCGGTGTGCTGACGCCCGAGCGCTATGCGCCGGCACATCCGGTCGCTATCACAAGCGGTGGCTGTCTCGCCGCGATTCTCGGGCGTGACGAAGTGGTGGTGAACTCAGTGCACGGCCAGGGCATTGACCGGCCCGCTGAGGGCGTGCGTGTGGAGGCGCTGGCACCGGATGGCCAGATTGAAGCCATCTCGCTGGCGGCGCATTCCGGCTTTTCGCTGGCGCTGCAATGGCATCCCGAGTGGCGCGCGTCCGAGGACGCCACGTCGCAGAAGATCTTCGCCGCATTCGGCACGGCCTGCCAGCAGTGGCGTGCTGCGCGATCAGCCGCCTGACCTGATTTGCCGCCGTTGCGTTAGATGCTTCACTACAAAACCATTCCCGTCACGCCCTTCCAGCAAAACTGCAGCCTGCTCTGGTGCGACGAAACGCATGATGGCGCCGTCATCGATCCGGGCGGTGAGATTGATCGCTTGCTGGCTGAGGCCGAGCGACTGGGCGTCACGATTGAGCAAATCTGGCTCACGCATGCACATATCGATCACGCAGGCGGAACGTCAGAGCTCGCGAAACGACTGGAGGTGCCGATCATCGGGCCGCATCCGGGCGACCAGTTCTGGATCGACGCACTGGCGGAGCAGGGGCAGATGTTTGGCTTTCCGCGCGTGGACCCGTTCACGCCCACGCGCTGGCTTGCCGATGGCGACACTGTTGAACTGGGGGGGCATGTGCTCAATGTGCGTCATTGCCCCGGCCACACGCCGGGCCACGTAGTGTTCCATTCACCCGAGCTGAAGCGCGCCTTTGTTGGCGACGTTCTCTTTGCCGGATCAATCGGGCGTACCGATTTTCCGCAGGGCGACCACCAGACCCTGATCAACAGCATCCGGCAACGCCTGTGGCCGATGGGTGACGACACCGTGTTCATTCCGGGGCATGGGCCAGAGAGCACGTTCGGACGCGAACGCAAGATGAACCCCTACGTGCGCGGCGTCTGACCCGTTTCGTGCGGTGCCACCAGGATGATCAGCGCTGTAACGGATCAGCCTCGGCCGGCGGTGAAGCATTGGCCTGGGCCAGAACCTTGTCAATGAAATCGCGATCGTCTCTGGCGTCGACAAACTGGATGTGATCAAACTCTGCCGGGACCTGAACTGTTTCACGAAGCACTGGAATGATGAAATCGTTCTGGTTTACGCGGCGGATTGCGGCGCGCTCCATTTCGAAGCGGCAGAACCCTTTGCTGAAGTAGTCCTTTGAATACACTGCAACGAAATGCCTGCTGCTGTTGATGGCCGTCACCAGGGTTGCGTACCACGACGCGCCCGCCTTGATGTCTTCGGTATCAAAGAACACCCGTAGCGGCCTGCCGCTCGCGTCGCGCGCGCTTCGCAACGGCTCATATACGTTTTTTGCTACCCAGCGAGCGTTGTCAGGGGTTCTCGAATAACTGATGAAGAAATCGTATTGAGGCGCCAGAACTTCGCGTTGGTCATCAATCTGCATCTCTACTGCGCTGCGAAGCGCCGCCTGTCGCGCGCTGAGCCACGCCAGTGCCACCGCCAGCATCACCCCAACAGCAACCAGCGTGACCCGCGGGTAGAGATAGCCAAGCGCATACGTCAATCCGATCCACATCGCGACAAGAGTGAGGCCGAGCACCACGGCCCCCAGTGCGGGCACCCACAGCGTAAGGGTTTGCCGGCGCGGCAGTCGTCGCAGGCGCAAGAACGCTAGCACTGAAGCAAGAGGCACCACGGTTGCCAGCACAACCACTATCCAGTCACTGGTCAATGGTCGCTGAGCAACCGCTGCATCAAAAGTGCTCGTCCGCTCAATCAGTGCCCAGGCAAGCAGCTCCGGGCCGCTGCGGTTTGCAAAGGGACTGCGATCCTTGTCGAGACTGCCGATCAATACGTTGGTTCCGGTCAAATCGACCGATCCCTTCGCGCCACGGAAATTGATGCTGCCGTCGACCGCGCGAAACGCACGGACCGTATGCTCAACGGCAACAGCGGGCTTGCCGACGTTGACGATCAGTGATGTGTTCTCCGAGGTGACAGGGCGAGCAAATTGCTGTTCGGCAACGACGACCGCCAGCGCGGGCACCGCCAGAGCGGACGACAAGGCAAGAAAGGGCTCGTACTTGAGCGTGCTTCCGCCAAACTCGAATTGCGTATGGCCGAAGCCGTCGAGCTGTTGCTGGTAAATCGGGGCCGCGTGGCTGCTCATGAATTGCGCCGTCGGGTTGCCGCTCTGGTCGACCGGGTTGATCGCGGCAAAGACCGGAATTCGTGCGTCACGCAGTTGTCGCAATGAACCCTGCAGCACATCCAGTCCACGGGGGTCGGACGAAAAATAAACGTCAAGAATCACCATGCGCGGGCGCTGGCGCTCGCGGATGGCTGCTAGCACGTCGCTGATCTCCCTGCGGAACACGGTCGGGTCACCGTCTGCGTCTTCATACGGGACGTCCACGATCACCCACTGCTGCGGCCAGCTAGGCGTGTTGGACTTGTTCAGTAAACCGAATACCCGCCAGTCCGCTTCCCGCCACCACGGCGTCCACAGCACCACGGCCATCGCGAGCAACCAGAGCGCGGTGTAGCGGGCTATCGAGGGTACTGAGATCACGAGTACACGGTTTGACACTGACTGTAAGCGATGGATGGTGGAACTGTCGTACGGCAAGTGCTGCGAGGGAAAGACAGCCTTCGCGATCTACTTGGCACTGCTTCCGCTGCCAGCAGGCGTGGCGGTGGCATTGGAGGATGACCGCGCTGAGATAGCGGCCCGCGTTCGCTTGGCATCGTCGGAATATTTGGCGGCTTTCTCGGCGTCTCCGAGCATTGTCCATGCCTCTGTGAGGCGATCTTGTGCTTCTGCAATCAACAATTGACTGGTTAAGTCGGCCATTTGGCTCGCCTTTGCCACGGCCCGTTCTAAATAGGCAATGGCAGCTCGCGCATCGCCAGCCGACATCGAAATCCGGGCCAGGCTGGCAAGGCTCGCCGTGGCGAACGTCGCGCTTGCACGATCACTTGAGTTAGCAAGGGTGGCAATAATCCTTTCCAGGTGGAATCGTGCACTCTCAAGTTCTCCACGCTTCTCGAATATCGTCGCCAGGCGAGCGTGCGAAATGTTGACGCGTGAGCCGATTCCGCTCCCATAGTGGCTTTCGGCTGATGAGATCGCCTTGCTAAAGGCGCTGATCGCGAGATTCTCGTGCCCAAGTTTGTCGTGGCAAGTACCGAAGGCCTGATGGATCAGAAACTCCTCGGCGCTGCCACCGGCTGGCGGTCGCTGCCGATAAGTGGTCTCGGCACTTTCGAACGACTTTAGGGCTGCCTGACAATTGCCCAGTCGGGCCAGCATTTCGCCCTGAAATAAGTATGCTCGTATGACAGATTCAGAGTCAGCAATCTGTGCTTCTTCGTAGAGCATCACTGATTTTTTGATTGCCTGCATCGCATCCTCCATGCGTCCTTGCCGCAAATTGTGTCTTGCTACCTGATATAGGGTAAGTGCGACGGCACGGTTGGCTTCGCTGGGATATAGCTCAGCCTGCATTGCGCGAGCTCTGGCAAAGTGTTCGCTAGCGGTTGGGAAGTCTCCCAGCAGCGACAACACCGTACCTAGAGTCATGTAACTCCAAGCTGTATCGGGATGTGCGCGATTTGGATATAGCTTTACTCGCATGGCTAGAGACTCTTCAAGGAGCGAACGCGCCTTCACCGGGTTGCCCTCATTCAAATACGCGACACCCATATTGTGGATAGTGTTAGCCAAGCTGGCTTTACTGTCCGGGTGCGATTCACGAACCGCGGTCGCACGCGCATCTTCGAGCATTTGCAGCGCTTTTGCAGATTCTCCCAATCTTGCGTAGGCCTGCGCAAGATTTCCCAAGGCACAACTTTGACAAACGGCAGATTCGATGCCTGATCGCCGTGCCAGGTCAAGCGATTCCCCAAAGAGTGCAAGCGCTTGACGAATCTCCCCTAATTCGGCGTGCGTGGCGCCAGTCGCAAGAAGAAATTTGAAGCGCTTCGCGTTGGACAGGCCGCGCAACGTACTCGCACGCTGCGATAGCGTTAGTGCGATCCTCGGCTTGTCCACTTTGCGCATCACATTGATGAGATTCGCAAGAGAGGCAGCAATTCGCTCATCGTTGCGGCTCGCTTCGCTCTCCTCGAGCTGCTTCTGAAAGTACTCCTCCGCCCCCTTGAGCGTGTCGAATGTCTTCAGATAGTCGTCGTAATTGAGCTGATAGGTGACACTGCGTTTGGTATTGGTATCCAGTGTTTCGCTGGTAACAACTTCAGCCGTCCGATCCTCAGCACCCGGCTCGCGGATCAGCACCTTCACCTCGCGCTGTACTTCGACGGTGCCTTCGGTCACCGAAAATCGGATCTCCTTGTCCGGTTCAACCTCAACGCTGAACCGGGTGCCTCTGACAAAGGCGAGAAAGCGGCGGTAATTCACGTTGAAGAAGTTGAGCGCCTTGACGACGTCAAGCGACACGCTGCCTTCCTCGATGGAGTAGCTTTCTCCTTCATCACTGACGAGGCGAACGACGAAGCGGCTACCGGGTTGAAGTGTGATGGTGTTGCCGTTACTGGATTTGAGCGTGATCACGGTACGCGCAGGAACAATCAGCTCGGACTCGAATTCGAGCTCGCTGCCGCGCGCGAGCGAACGTTGCACGGGTGAGGCATTTCCCTTTGCGCGGAGCGCTGCATCGACGGACGATACGTCGGATTTGCCGTCCACCTGAATGCCAGTGACCACAATGTTGGATGCTGCTGCCGCAACGGCCATACAACCGGCGACGAAGGCACCAGTCGCGGCACGAAGCCATGAGGCTATTGACCGAGGTCGCTTGGCAGGCATTGCGCAGGCGCTGCGCGTGAGCCTTGCCTGCGCTGGGACGATATGGCAAAGATAGTTCAACTTAAACATCTCGCACCCTTTCAGCAGCCCGGTCGCAGGCAGCAAAGCCACGTCCAGTGCCGCGCGTCGAACCAATATATGCCGGACTGCAGGGCCTGTCCATTGACGATTCCGCAGAAAAATCGCGGAGAATTCTGCACATTGCCGGTCGGTGTGATGCGCGTCCGGTGTCACGAAGGTGCTATCCAATGTCGACCTCGAGTCCCAGTCAACAGCAGCTACTCGCCATTAGCGATCCCGCCATCCGTGCCCTTGCTGCCTGCGGTGTGGTGCGGAGCTTCCCGCGGAACACCTTGCTCATCACCGAGGGTGACAGTTCCGACACCATTTATGTCTTGCTCGCGGGAGCGGTCAAGGTTTTCGTCTCGGACGCCGGAGGCACGGAGATGATCCTGGCCAACCGCAGCGCGGGCGAGTTTGTTGGCGAACTCGCTCTCGATGGTCGCGCGCGGTCGGCGTCGGTGATGACAATCGAGCCATGCACACTCGTACTCATTTCGCGGGCGATGTTGCGCAGCGCAGTGATGAGTGATCCTGATTTCGCAATGACGTTGGTCGATGTGCTCATCGCACGCACCCGACGCACTACGGAAGTGGCAAAAAACCTCGCGCTGATGGATGTGTACGAGCGGGTGACACAATTGCTCAATGAGATTTGCGAACCTCGCAACGGGCTTCGGGTGTCTGCAAAAAAGCTGACGCAGATCGAGATTGCTGAACGGGTGGGGGCTTCTCGCGACATGGTGAGCCGCATACTGAAGGAACTGGTGGCCGGGGGGTACCTGTCAGTGGAGCAGAAGACGTACACGATTCACAAGCCATTTCCTGCGCACTGGTAGAGCTGCTTGTGGGTTGTGCAGCGCCCTGAAAACTTCGCGCACCATCAACTGAATTTGCCGAATATTCGGCATTTTTTTTGCCGACTTTGCGATAACGCTGCGACTCGCTGAAAACCTAAATTGTCTCCACGCAAACGCCTCATGTTGAGGCGGTGCAAAACAGGAGATGATCATGTTGAACGGCAATATTCGCACCGAATTGAAGCCCGGCGTAGCGACCGCCCAAAGCGATGACCGTCGCGAAAGTCTGAGTGTTATGGCTGCTTTTGTCGCATGCTTTGCTGCCATCGCGTTTGCGCTGATCGCCATCGCGACCGCTCCGTTGTCGAACGTCACGGCGCCGCGTGGCGCTGATGTTGCCGCTGCTGCGGCTGTTCCCGAGCCGCTGCCGGCCGATGCAGCAACGCCCGTCGCTCCGGAGCCGGTGTCCCGTCCGGAGCGCGCCGAGCCGACCAGCGGTAACGTCGTCGACATGACGTATTAGCAGCGGTCATGGACTGTCGAAAACACGCGGATTTGCCTGACCTTGCAATGACAATGGCTGTGTGCCTGTTCACGTTGGCTTGCGGTTCAACCGCAGCAGCTGAACCTGCACACAGCGCAAACGGTGATTGAGCGTATCTCGAAGGCAGACTCAATGATGCTGTTACGCACTATGTCGCCGCAGCAGCGACAGGCGATGTTTGCGCGCAGGAGCTTGCAGGGACCATAAACCTGCATGGCGCCGCACTGTGTCCGTCGCGACCGACCCGTCACCGGGCTGCGTCGAAGTGGCTTCGCGCTGCGGCAATCGGCGGCAACGCCGCCGCCCAGCGGATGCTCGCAGCGATGTATTCTTTCGGTCACGGGGTAGAGCAGAACATGGCGACGACAGAGAGCAGGCGGTGGTGGCCGCAGAAGGTTGATGAAGTCAGCCCCGTTCGTTGCTCCGTGCTGCCAGCTGTAGACGACCGCGGCGATGCTGGTCGCGGGGCAAGTGGCGTGTTTTGTGAGTCACAACGACGGTTTGCTGTGCCGTGAGGTTCCGCCTCCCGCGAGTGGTACCCCCGGTTTGTCCGGCAACGAGCGTGAGGGAGAGCAGATGAACAATATTGAGTCCATTCGGGACTTGATCGCGCAAAGCCGGAACGCTGAGGCGCTGGACGCTGTTCGTGCCAGCGTCTCCGATTCAGCCGACCCACCAGCAGCAGAAGCGGCTTATCTGGCATGCCTCGCTTGTGTAAGGATGGGTGCCTTTGCCGAGGCACAGACCTGGTACGGACGTCTCGATCTGACGACCATCGCAGACGCGTCGTTGCGCAGTGACGCACTGTGTGTCGCTGCCCGCATCTCCAAGCTGCGATTTGCCGCGCTCAAATCCGTCGACGAGCATCGTGCCATCCGCCATGCGGTCGAAGCTTTCATCCATTACAAGAAAGCGTTTGACGAGTACGTGACGCCCTATGCGGCTATCAATGCTGCGGCGATGGCATGGATCATTGGTGAGAACGCAGCCTGCAGGCAGTTCGCGCACATTGCCCTCATCGGCAGTCTTGGCCTGGCAGGGGTGTGGCCATGCGCCACAAGAGCCGAAGCGCATCTTCTGCTGGGAGACGTCACAGCAGCGCAGACGGAATATCGGGCTGCATACGGCCTTGCCCGAGGGCAGCACGGCCTGGTCGCATCCATGCGCAGGCAGCTCGATTTGCTCGCCGTACCCGGCAGCCATGACTGCCTCAACGAAGTTCCAGCGCCAGTGGTGATTGCGTTTACCGGCCACATGCTCGACCGACCGGATCGCGAAGTGCCGAGATTCACCGGGACAATGGCGGACGCCGTTGCACGCAGGTTGCGCGAAAAGATCGACGGCTACGGGCAGGTGGTTGGATTCAGTCAGGCTGCGTGCGGTGCCGACATCCTGTTTCTCGAAGCTATGCAGGAGGCAGGCATGCAGACAACCGTTGTGTTGCCTTTTTCGGCTGCAGACTACCTCGAGACCAGCGTGACATTCGCTGGCCCGGCATGGGTGGCCCGGCACCGGAAGGTGCTGGCGAACGCGACGCGTGTCGTCCATGCCACCGAAGAGCGCTATCTGGGAGATGATGTGCTGTTCCAGCACGCCGCCGATCTAATTCAGGGTATGGCTTTTCTCCGCGCGAGTGAGCTCGCCACTACGCCACACCTGCTGGTGGTCGCGCAATCGGGAGCGGAGTCGCACCTGGGAGGCACAGTCGCGACCGCGACGCGCTGGAACAGTGCTGATTGGACATCCGACTGCATCGAACTGGAGCCGACAGTACTTCCGGCGCTGCAAGCTGAGCGCCAGCCGATGACCGGCGAGCCGATGCCGTCGCGCCGCACGATACATTCCTTCATGTTTGCCGACGTTACCGGCTTCTCGAAGATGCCCGAAGAGTACACGCCGGCCTTCGTTGATACTTTTCTGACATCCATTCGATGTGTTCTCGATGCAATGCAACGGCCACCTGTCGACGCCAACACGCGCGGCGACGGTTTGTACCTGGTGTTTGATTCCGCAAACGATGCTGCCATCTGCGCCCACAATGTGCTTGCAGCCATCCGGGCAACTGACTGGACCGCACTGGGACTGCCGCAAGATACGACGGTGCGTATTGGACTGCACGCCGGGCCAGCCTATCGAACCTATGACCCAGTGATGCGGAAAGATACGTTCTACGGTTCGCACGTCAACCGCGCCGCTCGGCTGGAGGCGATCGTGCAGCCGGGCCAGATTTATGCGACCGAGACCTTTGCCGCCTTGCTGGCGGTGAATGGTGAGACCGGCTTCCGTTGCGAGTACATCGGTGAGACGCAACTGCCGAAGAGCTTCGGCACTGCACCACTGTATCGGGTCCTGCGAACGGCTTGACTTTGTTGTCGCACGTAGGCTACCTTGCGGATCGGCAACCAAAAAACGCGACCACGGGGGAACTGGTGAACGCGCTAACTATGACTCCAGCTGAACTGTTCTGGTTTGGTATTGCTCTGGTTATTTCGCTGCCTCTTGGCGGGATCGCCACGGCGATCTTCTACCGCCGGCTGATCAAGCGTCTTGATCTCGCCTCAAAACTTCCCGCCGGACCGGTCGTGCCTGGCTGGCTTATCGGCGTCATTGAGCGCATTTTCTTCACCATCGTAGTGGCCTACGACATTTCTGGCGCGGCCGTCGGCATGGTGGCATGGATAACGGTAAAGATGGTGTCGAGCTGGAATCGGCCCGATCGCACTCACGCCAAGGAAGATGCGGAGAGTGCCGTGCAGCTGTCCATGGCGGCGCTGCTCGCCAGTCTGGTGTCAGTGACCTTCGCGGCAGTCGGCGGCTTGCTTTGGCGGGCAGCGCTACTCAGTTGACCGCGAGGCGCAGGCAATCGCCCGGTGCCGCAGTGATGGTCAGGACCGGAAGCCAGCCCTGACGGTCGCGACGGCCGCTATTGATGCGGAGAGAGGGCAATCGCGGCCGTCGCGGCTACTGCTGCAGCGTGTCGTGGGACGGTGGGCGACGACGCCCTAGTTGTCCCGTTCGCGATTGATCAAGCGCTGCCGTGCCTGGTCGAGGTGAAACTGCATCGCCACACGGGCGCGGTCACCGTCGCGGGCGCGAATGGCTTCGACAATCGCGGTGTGCTCCTCCAGCACCTTTTGTGCACGCCGCGCGGAGCCGGAGCGCGTGAGGCTGATGGTCAGCCGCATGAAGCCGGACATCGCTTCGTGCGTGCTGTCGAGCACACTGACGAAAAACTCGTTGTTGGCGGCATCGGCAATGGCGCGATGAAAGGCGAGGTCTTCCTCGGCGTTGATGCGGCCCTCGTCAGCGCTGGCGGCGAAACGGGTGTGGGCTTCGTCGATGACGCGCAATTGCGTGTCGCTGTGGCGCAGCGCAGCCAGACGTGCGGCTTCGCCTTCGAGCGCGATGCGGACTTCCTGGCAGCGCAGATACTCGGCGACGTTATCGGCCGACGTGAGCGACTTCAGGCGTGATGCCGGCTGCGCGCTGACGAACGAGCCCAGGCCCTGATGCGCCGTGACAAGGCCGTCGGCGCGCAGGCGCAGCAGCGCTTCACGCACCACCGGGCGCGACACACCGTATTGCTCGGCGATCTCGTTCTCCGATGGCAACTGGTCGCCGACGTTGAGGCGGCCGCTGACGATGCGCTCGAATATCTGCCCGTAAATCTGATCAGACAGGCGGGCGCGCTTGCCGGTGGCAGGCGCTGGATCGGCGGGCGTTGTGGCGGGTTTTGGCATGGGCGCGAGCTTGGGCGGTGGAGCACCCTTTCGTGGCCTTATGGTAGCCCGGTTGCTCGCAACCGGGTTTCGTGCACGAGACGCCCCGGCTGCGAGCAGCCGGGCTACTGCTGCGGCGATCAATCGATCTTGATGTTGCCCGCTTTGATCACTTTCGCCCACTTGGCTATCTCGGCTACCTGGAACGCAGCGAATTGCTCCGGCGTCATGGTCGAAGCTTCCATCCCGAGCTTGCCAAGACGCTCGACGATCTCCGGGCTCTTGAGAATCTTGCCGACTTCCGTCTGCAAGCGGCTTAGGATCGGGGCCGGCACGCCAGCCGGCGCGAAGATCGCCTGCCAGGATTGCAGGTCATAACCCGTCACGCCGCTCTCGGCCATCGTCGGGACATTCGGCAGCGTCGCCGCACGCTTGCTGGACGTCACGGCCAGCGCACGCACCTTGCCGCTTTCGATGAACGGCATCGCCACCACACTGGTGTCAAACATCATCGGCACCTGACCACCGATCACGTCCTGAATAGCCGGCGCGCTCCCCTTGTACGGTACATGCACCATGTCGAGCCCGGCGATGCTCTTGTAGAGTTCACCGCTCAAATGCTGCGAGGTGCCGTTACCGGCGGAGGCAAAGGAGATGCTGCCGGGCTTGGCCTTCGCCGCCGCGGTCAGCTCCTGTACGGTTTTGTAGGGGCTCGATGCGCCCACCACCAACACGTTGGCGTTGGTGCCGATCAGCGCTACCGGCGAGAACGACTTGACCGGGTCATACGGCAGCTTCGGGTAGAGGCTCACATTGATGGCGTGTGAGCTGATGGTGCCGCCGAGGATGGTGTAGCCATCGGGCGCCGCCTTGGCGACGTAGTCCGAGCCGATGTTGCCGCCGGCGCCGGCGCGGTTTTCAACGATGACCGTAGTGCCCAGCGCGGGGCCGAGCTTTTGCGCGATCAGCCGCGCCAGCACGTCAGTCGTACCGCCAGCCGGGAAGGCAACGACATAGGTGATGGGCTTCGATGGCCATTTGTCTTGTGCGAAGGTCGGTGCGGCGAGCACGCAGGCGGTGCCGATGGTGGCGGCGAGCAGGGTGCGGCGAATGGGAGAGAAGTTCATAAGGCCTCCTTGGCAATGTCACTAAATTTGCAGATCGTAGGGCGGGCACTGCCCGCCTGGCGCATGATTGGCGGGCAGTGCCCGCCTGACGCTGTCAACCGGCGTAACCGCCATCCGCCGCCAGCAGCGCCTTCGCCACCGGCTCCACGCGGGCGCGCTCGGCGGGCTCAAGGCCGGTGAGCATCGGCAGCATCGGGCCCATGTCGGCCACGCCGGCGAGCGTGACGGCGTCGTGCAGCACACGGATCGGGCTGATGCCGTCGCGGCAGTCTTCCAGCGGGATGTAGCGGGCGCGGACGGTTTCGGCTTCGTCGTACTTCTTCTGCTTGAGCAGCGACAGCAGTTGCATCGAGCCACGCGGTGCCACACAGACCGAGCCGGAGGTGAATCCGGTCAAACCGAAGTCACGCAGATGCACAATGGCCGGGCGCTCGCCAATGCCGCTGACCAGCAGGTCGCGGTTGACAACCTTTACAAGTTCGCTGAGGTACGGGTCAACCTTCGGGTCTTCCATCACGGCGGCGTATTTGATCGAGGCAACGCGGCCTTCGTCACAGAGCTTGGCAACTGTTTCGGGCTTCAGGTAGTTGGCGGACTTGATGTAGACGACGGCTTTCTTGCCCATCGCGTCGGTCAGGTGGCGCACGCCGGTCGCGATGCCGGCGTCGGTGTACGGAAAGGTCATCGGCAGCAGCATCGCCGTCGGATAGGCGCTGGCCTTGATCACTTTGGCCTGCTCCATCGCCTTGCCATAGTCCGGGCCGACCGAGGGCAGCACCCAGGTGTCGGCGCCGACGCTCTCGGCCAGGAAGTCCAGCAGGCCCGCGTATTCGGCCAGCGGTGCATGGTAGAAGTTGGCGTTGCCGCCGTACATGATGTTCTTCACGCCACCACCTTCAAGGTGCTTGATCAGGCGCAGGTTGGCGGCCTTGTTCAGCGAGAAATCAGCGTTGCGCGCCAGCGGCGGCACGGCGATGACGGAACGTTCGAGGTCGGCTTTGGTGATCGGAGTGGTTTTCATGGGCAGGGTGGTTGGTTGCGTTGAAATTTACAAGTTAACGAAATATATATAACTTGTAAAACAATTGGAAGTGCCTGCGATTCCGTATTGCTCGCAGCGTTGGCTTTTGATGTGAAGCCTCATTTGAATTGGGCTTAGGGCGGTAAATTGCATAAAGTCGACTTAAAGGCATTTCGTGGTCTTAGCCCTTATGAAATGGGCGTTTCATGGAAAAGCCTTATAAGTTTCCCGTTGCTGGCGAGCTGAGCAATGCACTTGCCCGACTCAAGCAAAGCTGGGTCGTCGCCGCAACACAAATCGGGTGACAATCGCGGCATCAAAATTGTGTTGCAAGGTGCAGTTGATGCAAGCTGAATGGACAGGCCGCACGGTGATCGTGACGGGTGCTTCGGGCAATCTGGGCGCTGCCGTCGCGCGGGCGTTTGCGGCGGGCGGGGCGAACCTGGTCTTGGTAGACCGGCATCTCGAGGCGCTACAGCGCGCAGGCTTCGCCGACGACGCCACGCATCTGCTCTCGGTCACCGATCTGCTCGACCAGACGCAGGTGAGTGCGATGGTGCAGGCGGCGGTGGCGAAGTTCGGCGGTGTGCATGTGCTGTGCAACATCGCTGGTGGCTTCCGCATGGGTGAGGCCGTGCACGAGACGTCGGACGCGACGTGGAACTTCCTGTTCGACATCAACGCCCGCACGCTGCTGCATGCCGCGCGCGCCGTAGTGCCGCAGATGCTCGCGCAGTCGCCCGACGCGGCGGGCTGCCGTGGCAAGGTGGTCAACATTGGCGCCTTCGGCGCGCAAAAGGGCGGCGCCCAGATGGGCGCCTACGTGGCATCAAAGGCAAGCGTCATGCGGCTCACCGAATCAATGGCCGCCGAACTGCGCGAGCAGGGCATCAACGTCAACGCCGTGCTGCCCACCATCATCGACACGCCACAGAATCGGGCGGATATGCCGGGCGCTGATCCAGGTAAGTGGGTAGCACCGGAGGCGCTGGCGGACGTAGTGCTGTTCCTTGCGTCCGACGCGGCGCGTGCAGTGAATGGGGCTTTGGTGCCTGTGACGGGGTTGAGTTAGGAGACTACCCGGTGAAGATTGTGTACGCTCGGGTAAGGCAACTCTTGCTTGTCCCTTTGGTGATTTCGACCTTGTCATCTTGTTCTACTCAACCCGATCCGAAGGCCACAGTAATCAGCGAATTGATCGCGAAGTCAGTGCGCGAGTATGCATCGCGAACACGCTACCAAAAGCTTGATGTCCCCACGCTCAACGGCATAGCCGATGACAGACTAGAGCAGGCGATCGTGGACTATGTGGACTACAAAGTCGGTGGCGACTACGCAAGTGAAAGAAAAATCGTAGACGGTCTTTCACCAGGTATTCGCGCGCTGTACATCACTTGGCGGTTAGAGGCAGAAGTCGGTAATGGCGGTTTCAATCAATACTTTTGGAATTCAGCGGGGCAGTTTGCTGACTCTGCGATCAATAGCTTTGAGTTCTTTAACGCGATAGAACACGCAGCGGTCGTACGCGAAGCCCTTGCAGTCCGACAAGCCGAGGCGCAGCTCATGGCTGAGTTCAAACGCGACGGCACCATCGAAGCATTTTCCAAGTCATACAAACACTCGAAACTGGCTCCTGTTGACCAGAAGTTCTTTGCGACAAACGAGAAACTCTCCGCGCTACGGATTGCAAAAATTCGCTCGCAAGTGGAACTGTTCGTCGGCGATTAGCAGCGTTACTTGGACGCGCTTCGCTTCTCCGGGCTACTCAGGGTTGCGGCTTTGCAATCATCAAATCCACCACCGCTGGCGCTTCGCGGGCGACGACGATGGATTGGCCGTCGCGGCTGATGGCGATGTTGGTGCCGGCGGCGCTGGGGGCGAGGTCGATATTGCGGCGCTGACCGCTGTCGAGATCGAGGCGCGCCAATACGCGTTTGTTGCCGTCGCGTCCGGTGAACCAGATCGCACCGGGGCTGAGCGTCCAGTCGAAGCGCAGGCTGTCGTCGAGCTCCACCTTGACCGGCGTGCACGCCATCGTGTCCAGTTTGCAGCGGGTGGCGCCGGTGAGTTGTGGCTGGGTGAACACGAGATCGTTGCCGACGGCAGCGAAGCTCGCCACCAGTGGCAGCGGCAGCCGTTCGGGTGTGCCGCCGGCGATGGGCGCGCGGTAGAGTCGCATGGCATGCTCGGCCAACTCGCCGTAGAGCACGTCGCGGCCGTTGGCCAGCGGCACTGCGTTGTTGACCTTGCTACCCAGATGCGTGAGCTCGATGGCTTCGCCACCACCAAGGCGGATGCGCACAGCGTGCTGCGCGGCCGGTTTGCCATCGGTCACGGCGATGCGTACTGCGAAAACCTCGTTACCATCAGCTGACCAATGCGGCTGGATGTAGCGCGCGTCGCTACTGAGCGGCAGGCGCTGCGGTTCGCCGTCGAGTGCGGCAAGGTGGATGGCATCGCTGCCCGAGCGATTTGACGCGAAGACCACGCGCTTGCCGTCGGGCGAGAACTCGGGCTGATTGCTGTAGCGCGTTGACGGCCACAGTACGCGGGCCGCGTTGGCTGCAGTGCCTGCGCTATCAACGCTTGAGAGCCAGAGGTCGGCGCGGTAAGTCGCCGTCTCGAACACCAGGCTGCCGTTGCTGTGCGCATCAGGGAAACGCGCGCCACGGGCGCCGAGCAAACGGGCGCCGCCATCGGTCAGCGAGACAGCGTTCAGCGCGCGAAACCCCAGCCAGTCCGCCGCTGCGACAAGTCCGCCGCCGCGTGGCAGCCAGGCCACGCCGTAAGAGAGGCCTTCCAGCGCCGACGCCGGCTGCGGCTTCGGCAGTTCGCCTGCGGCCGCACCTGGTCTCGCATTCTTGGACGCAAGCGCGAGCGTCCACAGCCGCACGTGCGACTGCGTGCCGCGAAAGAAGGCAACCGTCTTGCCATCCGGGCTGATGCGCGGGTAAGCGTCATGACCCTCGCCGGGCGCCGGAGCCGTGAGCTGCTCGATGCTGCGGGCAGCAAGGTTGCGGCGCATCAGCGCCAGGGGATAGTCCGCGCGGGGCAGGGCGGCGTAGATTAGCGACGCGCCATCGGCACTGAGGTCGAACACCGGCTGCGGGCGTTGCTGGCAATCCACCAGCACGGTGTCGGTGCCGCGGTCGAGATCGCGCAGGGCAATCGCGCAGTCCGGCTGCCCGCTGGCGGGTGCGGTGCGGCGCAACCAGTACGCGACGCGCTTTCCGTCCGGCATGAACACCGGTGAGGCGACGCGCGCATTGGCCACTGAGAATGCACGTTGCGCACCGCTGGCAATGTCCTGAATCACGATCTCGGAGGTCGTTTCGCTGCTGCGGTCAAACACAACCGACTTGCCATCCGGCGCAAAGCGCGGGTTGCTCTCGGTCTGCGGCGAGGTCGCGAACGGCACGGCCGCGCTGATCTGGCGTTCGAGCTCAATCTGCCGGCTGGCGGATACGGATAGCGGCTGCGTCTTGTAAACCCCATACAGCGCCAGCGCGGCGACCCCGATCAGCGGTAGCCGGATGAGTTTCCATAGCGACACGCGTTGTGCGGTGGCCGCGTCGGGGGTGGTTGCGACCGTCTCGGTGAGCGTTGGCAAGGTCTCTTCACGGGCGTCCGCTGCCGGCCGGCGCGCTGGCGGCACGGGGGGCGACGTCGCTGCACTTGCCACTTCGGACTGGGGTGGTGCTGGTGTCAAACTGGTCTCGGGGGCCGCGTCGGCCGCTTCGGGAACAGATGCCGGGATGGCGCCCGCCGCCAGCAGCAGGTCGGACGATTGCGCCGTTGACTCGACACTGGCGATCAGTCGGTAGCCGATTTTCGGCAGGGTCTCGATGTAGCGCGGATGCTTCGGGTCGTCGCCAAGCGCCGTGCGCAGCTCGGCAATTGCGCGCGACAGCACCTCATCGTTGACCATCCGCCTTGGCCACACGTCATTGAGCAGGGTTTCTCGATTCACCGCACTGCCAGCGTCGGCCGCCAGCCGCAGCAGGACATCCATCAGGATTGGTCGCAAGCGGGTGGTCTTGCCCGAGGCAGAAATCTCATTCGATGCCGGGTCGGCGAGGAATTCGCCGATTTGCACCTGCGTGTCGGGTCGCCAGGAGATTTTCTGGGGCTTTTGCACGCTGCAACTATAGGGTGCCAGACGCCGAAATTGGTGATGGGGAGACTTTTTGGAAGAAAAACGGAGGCTTTGTACCGGGCGCAATGGCGTTTGGCGTCACAGCATGTGGCTTTCTGTCTCTCTGGTTTGAGGCCTTCATGATTCGATGCATTTTGTTTTTGGCAGCGTTGTTCGGTTTGTCAATCTGGACGCCGCTCGCGAGCGCACAGACTGTCTGCCCGTCACGCCTGTTCGTGTCCGGGTACGCCAGCACCGTGCATGTCTACGACGCCTGCACGGGCGCCTTCCAGCGCACGCTGGACAGCCGTACCCGCATCAATGGCGCGCAGGCGATCAAGCTTGGACCTGACGGCCACATCTACCTGGTGAGCGAGAACACGCAGAAGATCCTCAAATACCACCGCGACACGCTGGACTTTCTGGGTGAATACGTCACCACCAATGGCAATCCAACGGGGATAGCCTTCGACAGCCAGGGCCGGCTCTATATCGGTCGCTATGAGGCGAGTGCAGTGTCGCGCTACAGCCGCGCCGGGGCGCTGATTGACGAGCCAGTCGCGCGCAACACGGCTGTGCTGTTCGGCCCGGACAACGGCCTGACCTTCGGGCCGGACGGCAAGCTCTACATCCCTGGCTATGACTCGAACAACGTGGTCAGCTACGACCCCGTAACAGGGGCAGTAGCGGTAGCTATCCCGGCGGGCGCCCAGAACATCGCTGGTTCGCGCGGACTGCTTGTAGCCAAGGACAACCAGCATCTGTGGTTCACCGCCGAGCTTTCCGGGCAGTTGTTCAAATTCAATGTGGCGAGCAAGGCGCTGACGCTGGTCACTGCTGCGCTGATCCGGCCGACTGGCATTGCTTACGCGCCGGATGGCAACCTGTTGGTGGTGAGTGGCGGCGCCGTGGTGAAGCTCGACCCAGCGACCGGCGCCCGCCTCGGCACGGTAGTGGCGGTGGGCAGTGGTGGTCTCAGCCTGCCGACCTACATCGCCGTCATCGGCCCGAAGGTGACTTCGTCGGCGGTGGAGGTGATCGAATACTTCAACATCGGTCTCAACAAATACTTCATCACCGGTCGCACGGCCGAGCAGGCGGCACTGGACGGCGTGCCCGCCGCATTCCGCCGCACCGGCGCGCGCTTTACGGCGTGGGCGGCCGCAGGCGCTCCGGAAGGCACCGAGCCGATTTGCCGCTTTTATCTGCCACCCGCGAAGGGCGGGCCGAACAGCCATTTCTACGGCCGCCCAGCCGATTGCGACCTTGTGCGCGCCACCGGCAACCCGGTGTTCGAGTACGAGGGCGAAGATTTCGCGGTAGCCATTCCAGTGAACGGGGTGTGCCCCAGCTCAACGCCGTTCACGGTCTACCGCTCTTTTAACAACCGGTCCGCGCAGAACGATGGCAATCATCGCTACACCGTCGCCGCTGCGCGCTACAACGAAATGACGGGCAAAGGCTGGGTGCCGGAAGGGACCGTGTTCTGCGCAGCCAACGCAGCCGATGGGACGGAATAGGACAACAGGCTAACGTTTTGTGCTCATGCGGCAACGCGCGTAGCCGGTGCTACTGGGCTTGCGGCGACGGCCAGCAGCAACGCGGCAGTCAGATTGTGAGCAAGCACCGCCCATAGCGGCAACCCGTTGCCCACGGCCAGCGCACCGAGGCCGATCTGAACGAGCACAAGTGCAATCAGCAGTGCTGCCCCACGCTGGTCTCCGGACTTTGCGCGACGATGTGCGCTCATGGTGACGGCGAAAGCCACGAACAGCGCTGCGCTGCGATGCAGCCAGTGCAGCAAGGCTCCTTCTGGGTACCAGGGCTTGGCGTAAGGATCGAACGCCGGCACCTGCCACGGGTTCAGGCTCGACCACGGAAGCGGTGTCATCACCTGGCAATCGGTCAGCGAGGGACAACTGAGCGCGGCATGACTGCCGCTGACCAGCGCACCCAGCGCGATCTGCACGATGAGCCCGAACGCAGCCAGCCAGTGCCACGGTGACGACTGGCGCCGTTGCACCGGCTCAGGTGGCAGCGTTGCCATGCGCCAGAACAGCGCGAACAGCACGAAGCCACCCAGCAGATTGCCCAGCGTGACCGCAGGCAATCGCGCCCCCGCTGTGGCGCGGCCAAGCGCCGCGAGAAACAGCACAACCGCAAGCGCTGCAACAGCCAGCCAGCGCCCGGCCCAACGTTGCGGTCGCGCGGTGAATCCGGCGAACAGCAGAACCAGGGTCAGCGGCAAAAGCAGGATTGCGAACAGGCGATGCAACACGCGGGCGATGACGACATGGTTGTCCACTGTGACGGTGCGAGAGACGCCCTGTTGCTGCGCGTGCATGGCCTCGGCGTAGCACTGCGGCCAGGGCTGACAACTCAAACCATCGGCCGACAGGCGCATGAAGGCGCTCAACCCAACGATGCAGATAACAAGCAGTGCGCCAGTGATGGCGGTGCGCTGCAACAGACGGCGATGTGCTGGATCTGGGTTCATTGGCCGGCTGAGGCACGAAGAAACGCGGGCCAGTGTAGTGGTGGCGGTTGGACTCGGGCGGAACATAAACAACAGACGTTGCGCTGGCGCAGCAACCGTTGAAACGGGGGCCAGACTTATTCTGGATCAATGTCTTGGCAGTGTTGGCAACGGCAAACTGCCGCCCATTCGTGTGGCCGAACGCGCGGCGCACAACCACTTTCGGAGGATGGGTTATGAGCGACAAACAACATGACAACGAGCCGGTACCAATGATGCAGCAGCTGCTGGACAACCCATTCCTGTTGCTGTTCTTCGGCGTCATGGTGCCGATGATCGTGTACTCGTTGTGGGGGGTGATCGACATCCTCACCTTGCCGGTCGCGAAGTAGATGACGGCTGCTGTGGCCATGCGCCACCCAATGCAAAAGAAAGGACGTTGATATGAGCGCCATACTGCCCCCGGCCGAGCGACTGTGGTGGAAGCACCCGCTGGACCGCGTTGAAGGCACCTGGATCGTGATCGCGCTGGTCTGGTGCCTGATCATGTTCGCGATGATGGTTGGCTGGCACATTTACGGCAAGCAGAACCTCTCGACCGAGACCTATCGCACCAGTGTGGAGACCTTCACCGCCAAGGCACAGGCAGTGGTCGACAAATACACCGTGCGTACCGAGACCGATGCCAAGATTCCGGTTGTTGCACCGCCCCCCGGTAGCGACGTTTACCTGATCGCCCGGTTGTGGAGCTTCTGGCCGATCATCGAATTCGAGAAGGGCAAGACCTATCGTCTGCACCTGACTTCACTCGATTACAACCACGGCTTTTCGCTGCAGCCGGCCAACATCAACATCCAGATCGTGCCGGGATTCGAGCATGTCGTGACGGTGACACCCAATCAGTCCGGCACCTATTCGGTGGTCTGCAACGAGTACTGCGGCATCAACCATCACACGATGGTGGGCCGCGTCTACGTGAAATAGGGGGAACCGACGATGGCAAACGCTACAACCTACCGTACCTGCCCGCGATCGGGCCTGCAGTTCGAGGCAAGCGCCGAGCTGCTGATCAAAACCAACGCCGTGGTCGCCGTGGTGTTCCTGCTGCTCGGCGGCATCCTTGCCATTGGCGTGGTGCTGACCCGCTGGCCCGCCGTGCACTGGCTGGAGGCCGACACCTTCTACCAGGTGCTGACGGCCCACGGCATCGACATGCTGATCTTCTGGATCATCTTTTTCGAAGTCGCCGTTCTCTACTTCTGTTCGTCCACTTTGCTGCGCTGTCGATTGGCAACACCCAAGCTGGCCTGGGTTGCCTTTGCGCTGATGCTGATAGGCGCGATCATGAACAACGTCGCCGTATTCCAGGGCGGCTCCAGCGTGATGATGACGTCCTACGTGCCAATGATGGCCGCGCCGTCGTTCTATCTGGGCTTGATCCTGTTCGCGGTAGGCGCGCTGATGGCCTGCTTCATCTTCCTCGGCACACTCGTGGTTGCCAAACGTGAAAAGACTTATCAGGGTTCAATTCCGCTGGTGACTTTTGGCGCCGTGACAGCCTGCATCATTGCGGTGTTCACGATTACCTCGGGTGCCATCATCCTGATCCCGACCTATCTGATGTCGATTGGTCTGGTGAAGCAGGTGGATCCGCTGATCTACCGCACCATCTGGTGGGCATTCGGCCATTCGTCGCAGCAGATCAACGTGGCGGCCCATATCTCGATCTGGTACGCGGTCGCGGCCATTGCGTTCGGCGCCCGCCCGATGTCGGAGCGTGTCAGTCGTGGCGCCTTCCTGCTCTACATCCTGTTTCTGCAACTGGCGAGCGCGCACCACCTGCTGGCCGATCCTGGTGTCAGCACGGCGTGGAAGGTGGTCAACACCAGCTACTTCATGTATTTCGCAGTACTGGCGTCGATGATCCATGGCCTGACCATCCCCGGTGCGATTGAGGTGGCACAACGTGCCAAAGGATTCAACAAAGGGCTCTTCGAATGGCTGCGCAAGGCGCCGTGGGGTAACCCGGTGTTCTCGGGTGTGTTCATCTCGCTGATCGGATTCGGCTTCCTTGGCGGGATCTCCGGGGTGATGATGGGCACCGAACAGCTCAACATGATCATCCACAACACGATCTACGTGCCGGGGCACTTCCACGCCACGGTGGTGGTCGGGACGACGCTGTCGTTCATGGCGCTGACCTACTTCCTGATTCCGGTGCTGTTCAAGCGCGAGATGATCGCACCGGGCCTGGCCAAGTACCAGCCGTACCTGTTCGGCCTGTCGATGTACTTCTTCTGTCTGGTCATGATGGGCGCCGGTACGCTGGGTGTGTCCCGCCGGCACTGGGACATGGCGTTTAATGGTGCAGCGCTCGCCTACGAGTGGCCGGGCGCGGCTTACCTGATGATGGGGCTGGTTGGCATCGCTGGCGTGGCGGCGATTGTCGGCGGCGCGCTCTACATCTACATCACGGTCGGTTCGCTGTTGTGGGGCAAGCGCCTGGATGCCGGTCGCCAGAGCAGCGAATTCACACCGATTCCGCCAACGACGCCGGCGCCGGTGGTACAAACCTATGGCTCTGCCGGTTTCGCGGCGCCAGGTACCTTCACGCTGGCGATGGTGTTTCTGGTGTCCTTCGTCCTGTACTACTTCATCAACTGGAAGTATCTGTCGCAGGTCTGGGGCCTGAGCTAGGCATACCATGAGCACCACACTGGCATCCGGTAGCAGCGAAGTGGGCCGCCTGGCTCGCTCGGTGCTCGGCATCTTCAAGCTGCGTATCGGGGTGATGATCATGGTCACTGGGCTGGTGGGGGCGCTGGTGGCACCGACCGCCTCGCTCGGTGTTGGCCAGTGGCTGGTACTCGCCATGTCGGTGCTGATGGCTTCGGCAAGCGCGGGCGCCTTCAACCAGTACTACGAGTTCGAGAGTGATGCCCGCATGGGGCGGACGCGCAACCGTGCGTTCGTGACCGGCGCGCTGCGCCGTCGTCCGTTGTGGCTGGCTGTCATGGCCGCAATGCTCGCAGGCGCAGTGGCGGCCGCCTGGCAAGTGCTGAATCCACTGGCGGCGATCTTTGTGTTTCTGGGGGCCTTTTTCTATGGAGTGGTGTACACGGTCTGGCTCAAGCGTCGCACCTGGCTGAATATCGTCGTTGGTGGTCTTGCTGGCAGCTTTGCCGTGCTTGCCGGTGCGGCGGCGGTAGACACCCAGATTGGCGCTTTGCCCGGGCTGCTGGCGGTGACGCTATTCCTGTGGACGCCCCCCCACTTCTGGAGCCTCGCCATCGCCAACGAAGCCGAATACGCTGCGGCAGGCGTTCCGATGCTTCCGGTAGTGGTTGGGCCTGAGCGCGCCGCACAGGCTGTATTCGTCAGCGCGGTGCTGCTGGTGGCGGGTTCATTGCTGCCGGTCGCCTTTGGTGCCGGGCTGGTGTATCTGCTTTGCAGCGTCGCCGGGGGCACTTACTTTGTCTATCGGGCATGGCAGCTGACCCGCTCGGTTAATCGCGGGACCGCCATCGGCTCGTTTCTGGCTTCGATCGTGCAGTTAAGCGCCGTACTGGTCGGTGCCAGCGTCGATGCCTGGCTTCGCTAATGAAAAGGCCACGACGGCGACTCATTGCTGGTGAAGATTACATCGCCGCCGGGCGTGAGTTGTGGACGTCCACCGGCGAAGTGCAGGGCGCTGTCTACCGGTTGCTGCGGAGAGCGGTTGCCCTGCTTGCAATCTTGACGCCGATGGTTACTGGGGCCGCTGATGTTGCCGCTAGCGCGCCGCAAGCCACGGTACCTGCACTGAATCAGGTCGAGGCACTGCGCTTGAGTCAAGGCGTCATCGGCAAGCGGCCGACTGACTTCACTCTGTTGAATCGGCAAGGGACACCAGTCCGCTTGTCGAGCTTCCACGGCAAACCGACGCTAGTCAGTTTCATCTACACCGGCTGTTTTCAGGTTTGCCCCACCAACACCCGATCACTGCGTGAGGCGGTGGAGAATCTGCAATCGTCAGTTGGGCGAGATCGATTCAACGTGGTGAGTATCGGGTTCAACCAGCCCTTTGATTCGCCACAGGCAATGCGCAGCTTTGCCGCTCAGCACGCCATCGCAGCGCCCAATTGGGACTTCCTGAGCCCGCCTGCGGATATCGTGGGCGCACTCACCGGTGACTTTGGCTTCAGCTATGTCGAAACCCCAGCAGGTTTTGACCATGTTCTCGCGGTCACGGTGGTCGACGCGTCTGGTGCCATCTATTCGCAGGTGTACGGCGATCGGGTGACGCCAGACAAGATTGGCGAGCCGGTGCGCCAACTGTTGCGCAACGCGCCGGTGCCGCAGAACGCAGGTATCGACGATGTGATCGACCGCATCCGCATCATCTGCACCGTATATGACCCGACGACCGGCAAGTACCGCTACGACTACGGGTTGATCCTGGAGATTGCCGGCGGCGCGACGTTTGCACTGGCCATGTGCTGGTTTTTCATCGGCGAGTGGTGGTCCCGGCGGCGCACGCGTCGCGGCAAAGCCAGTCGTCTGGGCAATGGTGGCTCGGAAAGCGATTTTGCGAGTGCGTCCCGATAGCAGTTTCAGCACGCAGTATCCGGTTGTTCCGGTCCTCGTTGCACCGCAGGGCCAAAGTGGCGCAGCGGAAACGTGGGGGCGGCGGTTCGTACGCAGTCTCGACAGGCCCTTTGATCGCGTGTTTGGCGCCGGGGAGAGCCCACTGCGGCACCTGGGTGCACTCGGTGTCTTTTTCTTTGTTTTGCTGAGCGTCTCCGGTGCCTATCTCTACGCGGTGCTCGATACGTCGGCAACCGGCGCTTATCGGTCGATTGATCGGCTGACGCGGGATGGCAGTTCCCTCGGCGGACTGCTGCGTGGCATCCACCGCTACGCCGCAGATGCAATGGTGCTGTGCACATTCCTGCATCTGGCGCGTGAATGGCTGCTTGGTCGTTTTCGGGCATTCCGCTGGTTCTCGTGGTTGACGGGTGTGCTGCTGTTGCTTTTCATGTTCAGCAGTGGCATCGGTGGCTTCTGGCTTAACTGGGACCAGCTCGGCCAATTCTCGGCGTTGGCCACTGCCGAATGGCTGGATCGCTGGCCAATTTTTGCGTCCCCACTCACAAGAAACTTCCTGACCGCCGATGCGGTAAGCGATCGTCTGTTCTCGTTGTTTGTTTTCGTTCACATTGGTGTTGCGCTGGCGCTGCTGCTTGGGCTCTGGTTCCACGTCCAGCGCATCAGTCGGGCCGACGTGCTACCCCCACAGCGGCTGATGCTTGGCACTGGCGTTTCGTTGCTGCTACTTGCCGTGCTGGCGCCGGTGGTCAGCCAGGCGCCCGCCGAATCGTCGGTGTTGCCTGCGAGTTTGCCGGTTGACTGGTTCGTGCTATTTCCCCATCCCCTCATGTACGCGACCACGCCGACGGTATTGTGGCTGGTCGTTGTATTGAGCATCGGTGCACTGCTGGCGCTGCCACTGCTGAGCCGGCGGCAGCGTCTACCGGTCGCGGTAGTTGATCCGGCGCACTGCAACGGTTGCCGGCGCTGTTTCGATGACTGTCCTTATGCCGCCGTGACAATGGTCGCGCACATTGGCGGCGTGCAGGGCAGGGAGATGGCGCAGGTCGACACCGACCTGTGTGCCAGTTGTGGCATCTGCGTCGGTGCCTGCCCATCGTCGACACCATTTCGCGGCAGCGAAAAGCTGGTTACCGGGATTGACTTGCCGCAGGCACCCATCGACCAGTTGCGCGCCCGCCTGCGGCATGAGCTGGCGGGTACAGAGCCTCACACCGCGGTCGTGATCTTCGGCTGCGACCAGGGGGCGAGGATCGACAGTCTGGCCGATGCACACACGATTCCGTTCAGCCTGGCCTGCATCGGGATGCTGCCACCGTCGTTTGTCGAGTACGCATTGCGTGACGGCGCCGCGGCGGTAGTGGTTACCGGATGCCGCGCCCGTGGTTGCGAGTTCCGGCTGGGGGCGCAGTGGACGGAGGAGCGTCTGGCGGGCAATCGGGAACCGCACTTGCGCCGAGGCGTTGCCGCCGTGCAGGTTGAAACTGTCTGGGCTGAGCGCGGCGAAGAGGGCCGCGTGCGCGCGGCCATCGCCGCGCTTCGCAGGCGAGTGAGCCTCGGTATCGAGGAACAGAAAGCGGAGCACCTGCAATGAGCAGCAGCCAAAAAAGGGAAGCGACCAGCGTGCGCTCAATTGCCGGGCAAATCTTTTTCTACGGCCTGTTTATCGCCTTCATCGGCGTCTTTTCCCGTTGGCCGTCATATCAGGCGCTGGCGCCCGATCGGGCACTGGTCAAGCTGAGTTTCAGCCACCACGGCAAGCCAGTGTCCGACTGCCATCAAACGAGTGCTGCCGAACTCGCCAAGTTGCCACCGAACATGCGGGCGCCGGTGCGTTGCCCGCGCGAACGCTCGCCGGTAACCGTGGAACTTGACGTTGACGGCGCGCTGGCCTATCGCCACGTGGCATTGCCAAGTGGAATCTCGCGCGACGGTGCCGCCTCCGTGTATCACCGACTTGAGGTACCGGCCGGCCAGCATCGATTGCAGGTCCGCCTCGCCGACGATGCCCGCGTTTCGGGATTCGCGCATGTACGCGATGCCACCGTGACCCTTGCGCCCACCCAGATTCTGGTTATCGACTTTGATTCCGCGAAAGGCGGCATTACCCTGCAATGAGTACGATTGCCCACCCGCCACTCAACGACGTTGGCGCGCCGCGACGCCATAGCGTAACCGCCCGGACCGCCCGCACAACCTACAGCTTGCCGGTGCCACTGGACAGCCGCCGAACGATGGCGCGCGCTTGGCTATGGCTTGGTTTGCTGGCGATTGCCGGCTCCGGTTTGTTTTCAATACTGCTCGTACTGTCGCGCACGCCTGTTGTGAATGGGCTGCTGCCCGGCGTTGACTTCTTCCGCACGGCGCTGGTCGTGCACGTGGATCTGTCAGTGCTGGTGTGGTTTATTGCCATCGCCGGTTTGATGTGGAGCATTAGTGGACGCCACGCCTCAGTCGCGTTGGGCTGGGTGGCTATGGTGCTCACTTGTTTCGGCACTGTCGCCATGGCTGCCGCCGCCTTTACCAGTGACCCGCAACCGGTAATGGCGAATTACATTCCGGTGCTGGACAACCGAATCTTCCTTGCCGGGTTGATCGCAGTAGCAGCGGGTGCCGGCCTGCTGGTGTTGCGGGCCTTGTTGGCAGCGCCGGCCACGGGGGCGCTGATCGACGGCCACGCGGCACTGCGTTTTGGCATCAGTGCGGCGGCAGTGGCCTCCGCCGTCGCGCTGCTTGCCTTTGTCTGGTCTTATCTCGTGCTGCCGCATTCGCTGGTGGGCAAGGCTTACTACGAAATTCTGTTCTGGGGCGGTGGCCACGCGCTGCAGTTTGTGTGGACGCTGCTGATGCTGGTTTGCTGGTTGTGGCTCGGGTCTGCCTCCGGCGCCCCTACACTGCTGTCGCCGCGGCTTGCAGTCCTGATGTTTGCGCTGGCCCTGATCGCTGTGTTCGTGACGCCCTACGCCTATCTGGCGTACGACATCGCCACGGTTGAGCATCGCAACCTGCATACATGGGCGATGCGACTGGGTGGTGGGCTCGCGATTGTTCCCATCACACTTGCTGTGGTTGAGGGATTACTGCGAAGTCGTGCGCCAGATGCCGCAGCCAAACCCGTGCGCGCCTCCCTGATCGCCTCCATGTTGCTGTTTGCGTCGGGCGGCATCATCGGTGCGCTGATCCACGGCAACAACGTGAAAATTCCGGCGCACTATCACGGCTGCATCGTCGGTGTGACACTCGCGTTCATGGGGCTGGTCTACCACCTGCTGCCGCAACTTGGCTATCGCACTGTTCGCGGCCGGCTGGCGGTGGCGCAGCCCTACATCTACGGTCTGGGGCAATTGCTGCACATCATCGGGCTGGTGTGGTCGGGTGGCTATGGCGTGCAGCGCAAGGTTGCCGGCGCCGACCAGGTGCTACGAACGGCCGGCGAGACAGCAGGGATGGGCTTGATGGGGCTCGGCGGACTGCTGGCGATCATCGGAGGCATGCTGTTCGTGGTCATCGTGCTCCGCGCGATACTGGCGCAGCCCGAGTGCGCGCGCCAGGGAGCCTAGACAAGGTGATTGCATTGGTGCAGCGCGCGCTGCAAGCGGCTTTCATGGCCGTAGAGGCGCGTTTCAACGCCTTCTTTGGTGATCGGCTTAACCCTTTCTACCATCTGGGGGCGATCAGCTTCTTTCTATTCTGGATTGTGGCGGGCAGCGGCGTCTATCTGTATGCCTTCTTCGGCACTGGTGTCGCTGACGCGTATCTCTCGGTTCAAGCGTTGACAAACCGGCAGTGGTACGCGGGTGGCGTGCTCCGCAGCATTCATCGTTACGCGTCCGATGCATTCGTGTTGACCATGCTGCTGCATCTGGTGCGCCACTTCGCGTTCGACCGTTTCAGCGGGTTCCGTGCTTTCTCGTGGCTGACAGGGCTAATGCTGCTCTGGCTGGTCTATGTGGCCGGCGTCAACGGCTACATGCTGCCGTGGGACCGTCTGGCGCAATTCGTGATCGTCACGTCGTTCGAATGGCTGGACTGGCTACCCGGCCTTGGTGGGACGCTGATCCGCAATGTCATGTACCCCAGCAGCATCAACGACCGGTTCTTCTCGTTGCTGGCGTTCATGCATATCGGCATTTCACTGCTGGTGTTGCTGTTGATGTGGGTACATGTGCAGCGGGTACCAAAGGCGAAGACTGCGCCGCCACGGCCGATCATCGTAGGGCTTCTGCTGGCGCTACTGGTGCTGGCCATGTTCGCACCAGTGGTCAGCCAGCAGGGGCCAGCTGCGCTTGAGCGGGCGGTTGCAAACGTCGATCTCGATTGGTTCTTGTTGCCCTTGTTGCCCCTGATTGAACGCCTGCCAGCCCGTTACGTGTGGACGCTGGTCATCGGGAGCAGTGTGCTGCTCGCCGTGTTGCCGTGGCTGCGTCGACGACCGGTGCGAGCCGGAGCAGGGCCGGTTCACCTGAGAATAGCTGGTAGCACCCGGAAGATCGCCGTGCGGCCGGGCGAGACATTGCTCGACGCCGGATTGCGCGAAGGACTTGCCTTGCCCTTCGAATGCCGCAACGGCGGTTGTGGCGTCTGCGTGTGTACCGTCCTGGATGGCAGAGTCGATCATGGCCTCTATCAGGAACGCGTGCTCCCGGCCGCCGCTCGCAACAGCGGACGAGCGCTGCTGTGCTGCGCCACGCCCCTGACGGACGTTGAGATTGAACTGGATGACACCGCAACGCTGCTGGCACCGGCTGCCAGTGGCGTGCACTCTGCGCGTGTGGAGGCAATGGAGCCACTCGCGCCAGATGTGATGCGATTGCTGCTTGCTACAACTGATGGGCAGAGTGTGCCGTTCAAGGCTGGTCAGTACATCAACATCCTGCTCGATGATGGTCAGCGACGTGCATTCTCGTTCGCAAACCCGCCGCAACGCGCCGACGTGATTGAGCTGCATGTCCGCCGCATCGTCGGTGGTCGCTTCACTGGCCATGTCTTTGACCAGATGAAGGTGGGTGACTCGTTGCGCTTTGAAGGGCCGCTGGGAAGCTTCACTCTGTCTGAGAGTGACGCACCCATTCTCATGGTGGCGGGTGCGACGGGATTTGCGCCGGTCAAGAGCATTCTTGAGGATGCGTTCCTGCGTGGTGTCCAGCGGCCCATGTGGCTGTACTGGGGTGTGCGCCAACCGGCCGACTTCTACCTGCTTGACATCGTGCGAGACTGGGAGCGGCAACATGCCAATTTCCATTTCAGTCCTGTTGTGTCCGAACCGGTTGCGGCGGATCAGTGGGCGGGCCGGATCGGTCTGGTGCATGAAGCCATGCTGACTGATTTTCCGAGTCTGGCTGGTTATGAACTTTACGTGTGCGGCTCCGTCCGTATGGTTGATGCAGCGGTACCAGAATTCCTGGCGCACGGGCTGAGCGCCGACGCATGCTTCTCGGACGCGTTCGTGCCTGCGCGTGCCGCACTTTCGGGCGCCGAACACGTCACGCGACCGCCCGCACACCCATAGCGCTCGTCGCACGCCGGCCGAGGGCGCCGGCGCCGATAGAATCGGTCGAATGGCTCTCGATTCCGACGTACAGGCGCTCCGCACCCCTCCGCATTCGATCGAAGCCGAGCAATCGGTGCTCGGCGCGTTGATCATCGACAACAACGCTATCGACAAGGTAGCGGATCTGCTGAAGTCGGAGGACTTCTACAACGAGGGCCACCGGCTGATCTACGAGCACATTAACCGCCTGGCAGTGGACAGCCACCCGGCCGACGCGGTGACCGTGTCGGAGAGCCTGCGCGCTGCCGGAAAACTGGACTACGTCGGCGGTCTCGCCTACATCGGGGCCATCGCCAACGCCGTGCCGACGGCCGCCAACATCCGCCGTTACGCCGAGATCGTGCGCGACCGTTCGGTGATGCGCCGCCTGGCCGGGGTTGCCACCGACATTGCCGAAGCCGCCTTCAACCCGATGGGCAAGACCAGCGAGCAGTTGCTCGACGAGGCGGAAGGCAAGGTCTTCGAAATCGCCGAATCAGGCGACCGCAGCAAGCAGAATTTCTTTTCACTGTCGGACCTCGCCGCACAGGCGATTGATCGCGTGGAAGAGCTTTACCGTCGCGACAACCCCAGCGACGTGACCGGCACCGCCACTGGCTACACCGACCTGGACCGCATGACCGCGGGCCTGCAGGGCGGCGACCTGATCATCGTGGCCGGCCGTCCGTCGATGGGCAAGACAGCGTTCTCGCTCAACATCGGCGAACACGTCGCGGTGAAGCTCAAGAAGCCGGTTGCGGTGTTCTCGATGGAAATGGGCGCCTTGCAATTGGCGATGCGTCTGATCGGCTCGGTCGGCAAGCTCGACCAGCACGTGCTCCGTACGGGCCGGCTGTCTGAGGGCGACTGGCAGCGCTTCACCGATGCGCTGTCGCAGCTTGACGCCAGCCCGATGTATATCGACGAAACGCCGGCCTTGAACCCGTTCGAGCTACGCGCCCGCGCGCGCCGGCTGGCGCGGCAGGTCGGCGGGCTCGGCCTGATCATCATCGACTACATCCAGCTCATGCAGAGCGCCAGCGGCGGCGAAAACCGCGCCACCGAAATCTCGGAAATCTCGCGCTCGCTGAAGGCGCTGGCGAAAGAGTTGCATGTGCCGGTGATTGCGCTGTCGCAGTTGAACCGCTCGCTGGAACAGCGCCCGAACAAGCGCCCGGTGATGAGCGATCTGCGCGAATCCGGCGCCATCGAGCAGGACGCCGACGTGATCCTCTTCATCTATCGCGACGAGGTCTACAACCAGGAGTCCGCGCAAAAGGGCATTGCCGAAATCATCATCGGCAAGCAGCGTAACGGCCCGATCGGCACCGTCAACCTCACCTTCCGCGGCGAGTTCACCCGCTTCGAAAACTACGCCGCCACGGATTCCTATATGCCGGGCGGCGCCATCCAGTCAGTCAAATCGGCCGGGCCGAAGTTTGGTGGGGATAGTCCGTTTTAGCGAGTCTGCCAACTCTTTGCCGCATTCGGCGGGATCGCAGGCGCCCCGCCCTACGATGTCTCGCGTCTATTCCGCTTTGTGTCGCGCGGCACCATCGGCGTTGCTGCGCTGCGCCTGTGCTCAAACTATGCTTAGTCAACCGAAGTGCGGCGACGTAAGCGTCGTTAAGGGACTACGACGCTCAGGCCAGGCAAGTCAGCAAAGTCACGCTCATTGAACGTCATTAGCGTGTGGCCATTCTCGATGGCTTGAGCGGCAATCCACAAATCGTTCATTCGCGGACGAGGCGAACGACCAGCCGCTTTGACCGAAGCGCATAGCAGACCGTACGCAGCGGCAGTTTGCGCCGTGACGTCGAGTGTCGGTCGCAACTCGATTTGTCGCAGCACGGCGGCGCGGCGGGCACGCTCTGCAGGGTCGAGGCACGCGTGCACGCCGAAGCTGAGCTCGCCGAGCGAAATGACGGAAGTGAACACGGGCGCGTCGCCGGCCCGCGCGATGACGTTCTCACGCGCCAGCGTGCCAGATGCGATCGCGACCCATACACAAGTATCGAGAATTACTCCCACGGATCACGCAGGCTTTCGTTAGCGTTCAGGCGACTGTCTCTCAGCCACGCGCGCCCTTCGCGTGCGCTCAGGACAGGCGCGCGGAAATTGGCGAGCGCCTGCGCGGCCGTCATCGTGCCCGCTTCAGGAGAAAGGCGCGCGATCACCGTACGGCCGCGTTCGATCAGGATCGGTTGACGCTCACGAACGACTTGATCCAGGACTGCGCTGGTGTTGCGCGCAAGCAAAGTGGCGGTGATGCCTTGCATGGATGCTGTCCTAGCAAATTACATATAAATACGTATTTTACGTAATATTTGTAGCGAACGATACGAGACCGATTCCGATTGCGATCAGGGCTGAGGTCTCGCTTCCCGCCTTCGCGGGAATGACGGCACGTCGAATCCTGGACGCGATTTCACGATCTGAAGATGCTGTATCGGTCTCTATCGCTGCGGCATGTCCGCCACCCCATACCCCAAACTCACCGTCGCATCCTCTGGGATGACCGGCACCGTGGCGTCCCAAGCCTCCCACTGCGCACGCATTGCGGCGAGGCGGTCGGGTTCGCGTTTGGCGCGGTTGGCGCGTTCGCGTTCGTCCTGGCTCAGGTCGAAGAGGTAGTCGTGACCGTCGACCCGGAGATACTTCCAGTTGCCGACGCGTAGCGCGCGCTGGCCGCGATGCTTCATGCGCCAGTAGAGTGGGCGATCGAAGCGGTGTTGAGCGTCGCGCAGCACGCCTTCGAGTGAAATCCCGTCTAGCGCGTGATCGGTGGGTGGCTGCGCGCTACCGAGCTGGAGCATCGTGGCGGACCAGTCCATCGTCATGCATTGCTGCTCGGTCACGCCACCGCTGGCGATCACTGCCGGCCAGTGCGCGATCCACGGCACGCGGATACCGCCCTCGGTGAGATCCATCTTGCCGCCGACCAGCGGCCAGTTGTCGGAGAAGCGCTCGCCACCGTTGTCGCTGGTGAAGACGATCAACGTGTTGTCGAGCAGTTGCTCCTTGCGCAGCGCGTCCACCACCCAGCCGATGCCTTCGTCCATGTGGTGGATCATGCGGCGATAGGTCTCAATGTTGCCGCCGTCGAGGTGGAAGAGGTTGCTGCGCACGTCAGCTGCAATCGCAGCGTCGTGCCGCGACTCCCACGGCCAGTGCGGCGCCGTGTAGTGCATGCTCAGGAAGAACGGCTTGCCGCCGCGCGCGTCGTCGGCCATGCGGCGCACATAGTCCGCCGAGCGCTGGGAGATGAGGTCAGTGAGGTAGCCCTCTTGCTGCGCTTCTTCCTCGCCGACGTAAAGATCATGCGCCCCGGTCGTGCTGCAATGGGTGAAGTAGTCCACGCCGCCTGACATCGGGCCGAAGAACTCGTCGTAGCCTGAGCGCAGCGGACTGAAATGCGGCGGATAGCCGAGATGCCACTTGCCGATCAGCGCGGTGTGGTAACCGGCCTCACGCAGCATGCCCGGCAGCGTGGGCACGTCCGGCGGCAGGCCGAGCACGGTGCTGCCCTTGCTGCGGCTGTTGATAGGCTCGTCGGCGCCACCGCGCAGGCGGTACTGGTAGCGGGCGGTCATCAGCGCGAAGCGGGTGGGCGAACACACGGGCGAGTTGCTGTAGCCCTGCGTGAAGCGCAGGCCGTCGGCGGCAAGCTGGTCGATAACCGGTGATACGCGGCCGAAGGCAGCGTCGCGGCCACCGTAGCAGCCGAGATCGGCGAAGCCGAGATCATCGGCCACGATGAAGATGATGTTGGGGCGGGTCGTGCTCATCAATCGACCTTCATGCCGGTCTTCTTGATGACACGGGCGTAGCGGGCCGAGCTGTCGGCAAGGCGTTTCGCGGCGTCAGCGCCTGTCGCGCCGTCGTAGAACATCTCCAGCGTGGCGAACTGGCTTTGCACCTGCGGGCGGTTGAGCGCATCGGCGATGGCTTTCTGCAGGTACTGCACCACCGGGCGGGGCGTGCCTTTCGGCACCCAGGTGGCATAGAGCACTTCGAGCTGCAGGTCATTGACGCCGAGTTCGCCGACGGTTGGCACGTCCGGCGCGCCACGCGCGCGCTGTCGGCTGGTGACGGCGAGCGCGGTGATCTTGCCAGCCTTTACGTGCGGCAGCATGCCGGGAGTTGCCAGCACGCCGCCTTCCACTTCACCCGAGAGCACTGCGGTCACGGCAGGCGTGTTGCCTTTGTACGGCACGTGCTGCACGTTGCCGCCGGTTGCCTCGTTGAATAGCGCGACCGCAAGGTGGCCAGGGCTGCCGCTGCCGCCGCTGGAGAAGCTGAGCGGCTTTTTCGGGGCGGCTGCGATCAACTCCTTCAACGACTTGAAGCCGGTGCCGGGATGCACACCCAGCAGCAGCCCGGACGAGGCCATGATGATGACCGGCTCCAGGTCGTCCGGCTTGAACGGCAGCGTGGCGTATAGATGCGGATTGACCGTGAGCGTGGTGTCGATGCCGAACAGGACGGTGTAGCCATCCGCGGGGCTTTTGGCCACCACTTCGGCGCCAAGGTTGCCGCCGGCGCCAGCGCGGTTGTCGATGATCACCGGTTGCTTGCTGCTCGCGGTGATGTATTCGCCGACCGTGCGCGCGAGAAAGTCAGACGGGCCGCCCGGCGGGAAGTTGTTGATCAGTTTGATCGGTTTGGCGGGGTAGGCCTGCGCCAACGCTGCCGTAGCGGCGAGCGAGGCGAGCAGCCCGACGCTGGCTGCGGCGAGTGTGCGGGCGATCCGTTTCACGTTGGGCGCCGTGATGGTGTGAAGTGCGGACATGATCATTCTCGCGCTGCCCTCAGTCGAGCTGCACGCCAGTGGCCTTGATCGGCTTTTCCCAGCGGGCGAGGTCAGCGCGCTGGGCAGCGGCGAGCTCGGCGGAGGTGGAACCCACCGGGTCATAACCAAGATCGACCAGTTTCTTGCGCAGGCCTGGCTCGCGCACGGCTTTGGCCACCGCACTTTCCAGCCGCTTCAGCGCGTCCGGCGGCAGGTTGGCAGGGCCATACATCGCAAACCATGCCGTGGCGCGCATCGGCACGCCAGCCTCGGCGAGCGTGGGCACCTCGGGCACCTGCGGGTCGCGTTTGTCGCCGGTGACTGCAAGGATTCGGGCCTTGCCGGTGCGGTGTAGTTCGGCGGTCTCGGACACGACGTCGAACTTGTACTGGATGTGGCCGCCCAACAGCGCCGTGTTGGCGGGCCCGCCGCCCTGGAACGGCACATGGTTCATGGTGATGCCTGCCGATTGTTCGAGCAGCACGCCCATGAAGTGCGGCAGCGTGCCCGCCCCGGGCGTGCCGTAGCTCGCGCTGCCAGGGTTGGCACGGGCCAGCGCAATCATTTCCTGGACATTCTTCGCACTGGATGCCGGGCCTGCGACGACGCCAAACTGAAAGTGCCCAATCAGCGACACGGGCGTGAAATCGCGCACAGCGTCGTACTCGAGCTTCTTGTAGACATGCGGGAACAACACCATCGGACCGCTCGGCAGGATGATTACGGTCTGGCCGTCAGCCTTCGCCGCCTTGACTGCTCCAAGTGCAATTCGCCCACCCGCGCCAGCTTTGTTTTCAACCACGATAGTTCCGAAGTCGGCCTTGATGCCGTCGGCGATCAGGCGCGCAATGACATCGGCAGAGCCGCCGGGCGGAAAGCCGACCAGGATCTTCAGCGGTGGTTTGTCCTGAGCTTGCGTGGCTGGTGCGACGGCGAATGCGCTGGCGAGCGCGAGCACAGCAAGCAAAATGCGGTTGTAGCGTTGCATATCGAGTCCTCCTTGTAACTATCTGGCGGAATGTACTCGCGTGGCGGAAAATTGTTCAAATCAACTATTCATTGCCTTGCCAGCGCTGCCTGAATTGACCGCACTGAATCAGACTCCGTCGCGTCGTCTTGCCACGCTGGATGACTTGCTGCTCTTTCGCGTGGCACGGCTAAGTGCTGATGCGGGGGCGATGGTGGTGCGCCTGTGTGAGGGGGGCTATGGCATCACCCGGCGGGAGTGGCGCCTGATGGTGGCGCTGCAGCTCGGCGTTGAAATGCAGCCGTCGGCGCTGGCGGCGGAAATCCACCTTGATCGCGCGCGTACCTCGAAGGCGCTTGGTTCGCTGCGGCAGAAAGGGCTGGTCGCGCGCGTGGCCGTCGCGGGTGACGGACGCAGCGCGCTCGTCAGCCTGACCGATGCTGGGCGCGCCGTTTGCGACGATTTGTTGCCACAAGTGCGGCGCATTAACGAAACGATTGTTGCGACTTTGAATGACACTGAGGCGGCGACGTTTGATCGCTATCTTTCTCGTCTGCATGAGGCAGCGGCGACACTATCAGCCAATCTCGATACGCAGCTGCCACGCGCAAGCCGCCGACTGGGGCGAGGCAATCACTTGCCCAGAGAGCGTCCTCGCAAATGAATGAACTGGTCCAGGGGGCGGTGCGACGATGCGCCAAGCGTATTGCGTCTAAGGGGGCCGCAAACGGTCTTTGCAGGGCATTGCGGCGGCCGAAATAGGCCTCAGGGGGACCAGCGCATCATCCAGTGCGAGTCAACGTCGCCCTGGATAGTGAAACCGAGATGCTGGTAGAGCTTCGTAGCCTGGGCGTTGGCTTTCACCACATGCAGAAGCACGCCGCAATCGCGATCGCGCGCCTGCGCCAACGTTTGCTCAATCAGCGCCGTTCCGATGCCGCGGCCACGGTGTTCGGGCAGCAATGCGATGTCAACGATGTGCATCGGATCGCCGCGAGTGACGTAATAGCGCCCGATCGGTTTGCCGCGCTCACGTTCAATGGCTAGAAAATCGGCGTCACTGAAGTGACCGACAAAGTGTTCGTGCTGAAGTGCAAACTGCTGGTTCAGAAATAGCCGCTTGGTCTGGGCGTCCCATGGCATCGAGCGCATTTCTTCGCTGCGAGTCGTGGCATAGAGGTCGCGTAACCAAGGGAGATCGGTGTTGCGCATCCAGCGTAGCTTCAAGCCACGCTTGGCCAGGAACTCAGGCGCCTGCGCACGTTCAGACCTTTCCGGCGGAAAACTCGCAGGCGCCGGCAGAATCGGGTTCGTCACATCACGGGAACGACGGATAGATGCCTTGCAATGCGATGCAGTAATTGACACCCAGGTAAGGCTGCTGGTTTTCGTGCGGGAAGCCACCGCCCTGACTGGAACTCAGCATATTGGGCGCGAAAGTCGTGTTGATCGGCGTTGCGATATACGGCTTGGGAACCCCTGCAGAAAGCACGGCTAGCGCGGAATTGGCTGCCGGCGTGCCGGTCTTTTTTGCCGCATCTGGCTGCAGGTAAGAATTCACACCGTGATTGTGCTGCGGTATCTGCGTGCTCAATAGCGTCACTGTATTGACGCCGAACGGCTGTCCTAACGTTCGAGGGCTCAGGCCTGGGCCATTGCCCTGCTCGCATCCCGCTCGACCGGCAAAGTTCGGCAGCTGAAAAGTCGTCTGTCCATTCCCGCCGTAGATCACGCCGATCAGCGAGAAGAGGGCTGTGTTTTGCGAAATAGGCAGAGTCGCGCCATTGGCAAATGCCCAGCCGCGCGGGTTGAAATTGAATCCGAACAACTGGATTTCGCCGATGAAAGGTTGTGTCATGACTTGGTTCCTCCGGTGCGGCGTGCCGCTTACCTATGAAATGGCGATGCGATGGTCAATGCCAGTCGCGATTCAGTACGGGGCACTTGGCGCCTGACGATCATCCCTGCGACGGGAAAATGCCCTGTGTCGCGATGCAGTACTGCACCGTGAGAGTTGGCATGCAGTTTTCGTGCGGTTGGCTGCCACCGGCCAAAGAAGTGGACTGTGCTGACATCGCAACCGCCGTCGCGCCGGTGAGATCGGTTGCATAGAAGGTGTCGCCGCTCACCGTACCCGGTAGCAGGGTATTGCCAGGTGTCAGGGAGGTCGCGGCCGCCGTGGTGGCCACAGCGGTATGGGTGTGCGCGGGCATTTGCGTTGGCAGCACCGTCACGGTCTCGGTACCAGCGCGTTGGCCGATCACGTAAGTACTGAGACCGGGACCGGTCCCCTGATGAATGGGAACGCGACCACGCAGATCTGGGACGGCGAAAGTAGTCTGCCCGTCGCCGCCGTAAGTAGTGCCAATCAGCGCGAACAAGGCGTCATACTGGGATATTGGCAGCAGGCTGCCATCACACGCCTGCCAGCCATTCGGTGCGCCGCGCGTGCCGAAGCCAAACATTCGAATCTCACCGATATAGGGGTCGCTCATTACTTGAATCCTCCGAAATTATTGGGTGGGTCTCACGACTCGGTCGTGACCCGACAAACGTTCCGCGTCAGCGCAGCTAGTTACGCGACGGATAAATCCCACTCAGCGCAATGCAAAAGTTAATTACGCTGTACGGCTGGAGGTTGGGATGAGGCTGGTTACCGCCCGCAGGGCTCACGGTTTGCGGATTCAGTGGTACCAAAGCACCATTTGACGGCCCGTACATGTTGAGTGCGGAGGAGGTATTGGTGCTGGTGGCGAAAACGCGAGTGGAAGGGTTACGGTTATCGCCAGCGGTGGTCGATGCATTCACGGAGTGCGTATGCGAAGGCAAATTGGTGCTCAGCAAAGTGACGTTTTCTACGCCGGCTGACTGACCGATCTGCACGGCAGGCGGCTGCCAGCTTGGGTCTACCGAAGAGGCATAGCCGATTGGCGTACGGCTGCGCAAATCGGGCAGAGCGAAGTTGGTGGTGCCGTTGCCGCCGTACTGCGTCCCCAAAAGCGAGAACAGAGCCTGATTCTGCGCAATTGGCAGAAGTTGGCCATTGGCCAGCGCCCAGAACTTCGGCGCGAAGTTAAAGCCAGCCATCATGATCTGGCCAATAAAAAAATCGCTCATGAAGTCTTGCCTTTTGTTGTTGAGCGCGGCGCACCATTGCCCCGGTCTATCCAATGTATTCTGATCATCATCACGAACGGCCGCAAGTTCCATTTTGGGACAAACGACAACTTTTTTTGTTTTGGGCTTTCGGAGATTCACCGATCCTGCTTTAATTGCAGATCAGTGCAGTGCTCAGTCGCCAAATATTTGTTTGTTTCGCTGGCAATTGGGTGCGCTCCGCGTTAAACAGGCGCCACGCGCGTCGCAGCTTTAGCAGATGCCCGATTCGAGGGTGTCGCGATCAGGGGGTAGAAATGCAATTCGTCTCGACGCAACTTTTGAAAAGTTGTGCCACAGGTTTCGGTTTTTGGTCGCGCCTCCTGCTGTTGATGGTGTTGGGCTTCAGCGCGATGTCGGTGCAGGCGGGGGTTTCGCCGTTTTGCCCCACCCAAAATTTGACTGTGTCGCAGGGTGGGTCGGTTACCTCTGCGAACCTCGCCACCTGTGATGATCCGGTGTTCGACATCGGGATGATCCCGGTGACTCCAAATGGTAACCCCTTCAATACGCCCCACGGCACGGTGACTTTGAGCCCTTGCTGCAACATTGGGGGGAATCAGTTTGCTACCTACGCGCACAACGGTGATTCCGCCACGTCCGATACCTTTCAGTTGGAGGATGCAAACGGAGACCTCCTGACCTTCAACGTCACGATCACCGCCGCCGTTTCACCTATCGTGGTTTCCCCGGGGAGTCTGCCGGCGATGACGGCCGGCGCGGCCTTTTCACAGACACTGACTTCGGCTGGTGGACTGGCGGCCTACACCTACGCGCTGCAGAGCGGCTCACTTCCTGTTGGCGTCTCATTGACCAGTGGCGGCTTGCTCAGTGGCACGCCCACCCAGCGTGGCCTTTACGTTTTCACCGTTCGCTCCACTGACAGCACGACTCCAACTGCCCAGTTTGTCGACAAGGGCTACACGGGTAACGTTGCGAACCCTACTCTCACGTTGACGTCGGCTAGTGGTACCGCGATTCAGAACGTCGCCTTTTCGCAAACCTTGACGGTAAGCGGCGGCGTCGCACCATTCAGTTGCCTGCTCGAAACGGGGACATTCCCGGCTGGTATTTCAGTGTCGAGTGGCTGCGTCGTGGGCGGTACGACAACAGCCGCCCCCGGTAACTACCCGGTCACGATCCGGGTGACGGACTCGAGTACCGGCCCCGGTACCTATTTCGAAGTGGAGAACTACACACTGACGGTCAGCCCGCCGCCCAGCGTTTCGATCGCGGTGTCGCCGGCATCGGTCAGCGAAGACGGCGCCACAAATCTTACTTTCACGGTAACACGTTCGCTCAATCTGACTTCGCCGACTGTGGTGAACATCACGACGACGGGCACCGCCACTGCGGGGACGGACTACAGCGGCGCCGTGGCGACAGTGACGATACCGGCCGGCGCAACGACGGCAACCATCGTTATCAATCCTAACGTCGATGGCACCGTTGAACCAGACGAAACCGTGACGCTCACCGTCGCTGCCGGCACGGGATACACAGTGGGTGTCCCGGCAAGTGCGACAGGTACCATACTGAATGACGATGTACCGAGTGCAACGATTAGCGTATCTCCAGCGGCTGTCGCTGAGGATGGCGCCCCCAATCTGATCTTTACGGTTACGCTGAATCAAGCTGCGTTCACCGCTACGAGCATCAACTTCACCATCGGTGGCACGGCGACAAACGGCACAGACTACGCGACTATCGCGTCCCCGTTGGTTATCCCGGCCGGCAACACCACGGGCACCATCACCGTCAATCCGACAGCGGACGCGACGATTGAGGCTGACGAAACCGTCACGCTGACGCTGGCGGCAGGCTCAGGGTACACCGTGGGCGTGCCGAACAGCGCCACCGGCACGATCCTCAACGACGATTTGCCCAATTTGACGATCAACGATGTCACCGTGACTGAAGGCAACAGCGGTATTACCAATGCCGTGTTCACCGTCAGCCTGAGTGCACCGGCCGGCCCGGGCGGCGCCACCTTCAACATCGCCACCGCCAACGGCTCCGCCACCGCTGGCACGGACTACGTCGCCCAGTCGCTGACCGGTCAGACCATTCCAGCAGGCAGCAGCACCTACACCTTTACCGTGCAGGTAATTGCCAATCTACTGAATGAGCCAAACAAGACATTCTTTGTCAATGTCACCGGTGTGACCAACGCGATAGTGGTGGATGGTCAGGGCGTTGGTACCATCAACAATGATGATCCGGTGCCTAGCCTGTCGATCAATGATGTTGCGGTGGTTGAAGGTAATAGCGGCACGACCAACGCCGTGTTTACCGTCACGTTGAGCGCAGCCAGCGGTCAGACTGTCACCGTCAATTACGCAACCGCTGACGGCACCGCGGCGCAGCCGGCCGATTACACCGCCGTGTCGGGCACACTGACCTTCGCTCCGGGGCAGACGACCCGGACCATTACGGTACCCGTGATCGGCGAGACGATTCCCGAGGCCAATGAGACCTTCTTCGTCAACCTGAGCGGTGCGGTGAATGCGACGATTGCCGACAATCAGGGCGTCGGCACCATCACCAATGACGACGTACCGGTGACCATCAGCCCGGTCACGGTGCCCAATGCCACCGTAGCTGCGGCGTACAGTCAGCCGCTCGCCGGCAACGGCGGTTTGGGGCCCTATACATTCGCAGTGACGGGCGGCGCGCTGCCGGCGGGCCTGACGTTGTCTCCAGGTGGTGTGATTGGCGGTACACCGACGGCAGGTGGTACGTTTAACTTCACCGCTACCGCGACCGACAGCAGTGCGGCCCCAGGCCCGTATAGCGGCAGCCAGGCTTACACGCTGGTTGTCAACCCGGCCGTGATCACACTGCCGGCTACGTCGTTGGCGTCTGGCCTGTTCAATACGCCGTACTCCGCTGCGATAACACCGGCCTCAGGTGGCACGGCACCGTATACGTACGCTTTGGCAGCAGGTGCATTGCCGGCCGGTATTAACGTCACTCCGGCGACCGGGGCGTTGGCTGGTACAACGACAGCGGTTGGCACCTTCAATTTCAGCCTCAGCGCCACGGATAGCAGCACCGGTACCGGACCGTATTCAAGCACTCGTGCCTATACGCTGGTGATCAATGCTGCGGTACCTGGCGCGCCGACGATTGGCACGGCGACGCCGGGCAACGGTCAGGCGACGATTGCCTTCACGGCGCCGGCGTCGAACGGTGGCTCAGCGATCACGGGCTACACGGTCACGTGTAACGCGGGAGGCTTCACGGCCACGGGTCTGACCTCGCCGCTGACGGTGACGGGGTTGACCAACGGCACGGCGTACACCTGCTCGGTGGTAGCGACCAACGCAGCGGGCCCGAGTGCGGCCTCGGCGACGGTTGCGGTCACGCCGTACACGGTGCCGGGTGCACCGACGATAGGCGCGGCCACACCGGGCAATGGTCAGGCGACGATCGCGTTCACGGCACCGGCATCCAACGGTGGCTCAGCGATCACGGGCTACACGGTCACGTGTAACGCGGGCGGCTTCACGGCCACGGGTCCGGCCTCGCCGCTGACGGTGACGGGGTTGACCAACGGCACGGCGTACACCTGCTCGGTGGTAGCGACCAACGCAGCGGGCCCGAGTGCGGCGTCTGGCACGGTCACGGTCACGCCGTACACGGTTCCGGGTGCACCGACGATAGGCGCGGCCACACCGGGCAATGGTCAGGCGACGATCGCCTTCACGGCGCCGGCATCCAACGGTGGCTCAGCGATCACGGGCTACACGGTCACGTGTACCGCAGGAGCGGCGACAGCGACGGCGACGGGGCCTGCCTCGCCGCTGACGGTGACGGGGTTGACCAACGGCACGGCGTACACCTGCTCGGTGGTCGCGACCAACGCAGCGGGCCCGAGTGCGGCGTCTGGCACGGTCACGGTCACGCCGTACACGGTGCCTGGCGCGCCGACGATAGGTGCGGCGACGCCGGGCAACACGCAGGCGACGATCGCCTTCACGGCACCGGCGTCCAACGGTGGCTCAGCGATCACCGGCTACACGGTCACGTGTACCGCAGGAGCGGCGACAGCGACGGCGACGGGGCCTGCCTCGCCACTGACGGTGACGGGATTGACCAACGGCACGGCGTACACCTGCTCGGTGGTCGCGACCAACATCGCGGGCAACAGCGCCGCCTCTGGCACGGTCACGGTCACCCCGTACACGGTGCCTGGCGCGCCGACGATAGGTGCGGCGACGCCGGGCAATGGTCAGGCGACGATCGCCTTCACGGCGCCGGCATCCAACGGTGGCTCAGCGATCACGGGCTACACGGTCACGTGTAACGCGGGCGGCTTCACGGCCACGGGTCCGGCCTCGCCGCTGACGGTGACGGGGTTGACCAACGGCACGGCGTACACCTGCTCGGTGGTCGCGACCAACATCGCGGGCAACAGCGCCGCCTCTGGCACGGTCACGGTCACGCCGTACACGGTGCCTGGCGCGCCGACGATAGGTGCGGCGACGCCGGGCAACACGCAGGCGACGATCGCCTTCACGGCACCGGCGTCCAACGGTGGCTCAGCGATCACGGGCTACACGGTCACGTGTACCGCAGGAGCGACGACAGCGACGGCGACGGGGCCTGCCTCGCCACTGACGGTGACTGGGTTGACCAACGGCACGGCTTACACCTGCTCGGTGGTCGCGACCAACATCGCGGGCAACAGCGCCGCCTCGGGCACGGTCACGGTCACGCCGTACACGGTGCCTGGCGCGCCGACGATTGGCGCGGCGACGCCGGGCAATGGTCAGGCGACGATCGCCTTCACGGCGCCGGCGTCCAACGGTGGCTCAGCGATCACCGGCTACACGGTCACGTGTACCGCAGGAGCGACGACAGCGACGGCGACGGGGCCTGCCTCGCCACTGACGGTGACGGGATTGACCAACGGCACGGCGTACACCTGCTCGGTGGTCGCGACCAACATCGCGGGCAACAGCGCCGCCTCGGGCACGGTCACGGTCACGCCGGCCACGGTCCCGGGGGCGCCAGTGATTGGCACAGTGACTCCGGGGATTGGTCTGGCCACCGTGGCGTTTGCACCGCCTGCATCCAATGGTGGCGCTGCGATTACCAGCTATGTAGCTACGTGCACGTCGCCAACGTCTTCGCACACGGTCAGCGCGACAGGGACGTCGTCCCCGATAACGGTGGCAGGGCTGCTGGGTGGTGTTTCATACCTGTGCAGTGTGGTCGCGATCAATAGCGCAGGGACCAGTGCCTCGTCGGCTACCGTTGCGGTCAGTGTGCCGCCAGTCGAGGTACCGCTGAACGGTGCACCGCTGCAAAGTTTGTTGCTGGCGTTGCTGGCGGCGCTGGCGCTGCATCGGCGCACCTGGCGCCGCGGCGCTAGTGCGTCGTAGGCCGAGGTTTGGTCTGATTTTGCGCTAACCTGTTGCCTGCCTCGAACACGGCTTCCCTTCCGTCCAGGGAGGGAAGCGAGGGCGGTACATTGACGACAACTGCCTGGTGTCTCGCTGGCTTTTAAGAACTGCAATTCATGCTGAAACTGTTGACACTGGAGGACTTTGTGCCTTTTGTGAACACCACGTTTTCCGCCGCCTTGACGGCGGGTAACACGGAATTTGTGCTGGTTGAAGCCAGCCCGTTGCCCGCTCCTCCAAAGGCGCAACTGATGCGCGCGCCGTTTTCGCTGTTGTTCCGAAGCGCTGCGGCGGTGCTGTTTCCCCAGCAAACGTACACGGTGCGCCACAGCGTAATCGGCGAGTTCGCCCTGTTTCTCGTCCCTGTCGCGCAGGAGCGGGATGGATTTATCTATCAGGCGGTCTTCAACTGACCAGACCTTGAGCAGAGTCGTCTGCCGCAGCGGATTGGTGTTCGCGTGGAATGCTGGTCCTTGAATCCGAATGCGCCCTGGGTAGCGTTGCGCTTTGATCGACGTTGTCCATTGGTTGCTAGGAAAGCTCCCCAGCACAACTCCATCGCGCATTCAACTTTGATTGACCGCGCGAATCGGCGTCGACGCGTTACACGGTCAACGGGCAGTCGATGCGGCTGGCGCAGCGCATTTTCTGCAACGCCTTGACGCCGGCGCAGGCGTTTCCACCGTAGAATCCTTCGCAAATCAGTAGACTGAGCAAAACCAGAGGGGAAGCTATGAATAGGCGCCAATTCGTCCGGGCAACGTCCTTGATCGCGGCTACCGGCGCGACTTACATGGTCTCGCCTATCGCGCGTGCCGGTGGGTATCAGGAAAATTTGCTAAGCACACCAGACCTGTGCATTGGTCGCCAGTTTCTGCTGGATAACGGAACGCTGGTGACGCTTGAACGGGTTGAAGCGACGACACGGGATTCGAGATGGCAGCAGTGGGAGTTGCACTTTTCTGCGGAGTCAGAGCTTGTCGAAGGCACCTTTGGCCTTGCATCCCAGTCTGGAGCAGCTGCGGTTCTCTACATGCAAGGCTTTGGCAACAAGGCGCGAGCGAGCGTGAGTCGCGTGGCTTGATGTGTCTCGCGCATCGCGCTTCTCGCATTGATGACTGCGTGCGTGCCTGGCCGGCGACGAGCTTTGTCGCTGATATCGTCCGGCGCCTTCTGCTGATTTCCTCTGGTTTGCCAGCGTCCGCTGATTGTCAGCAGCGGCGTGATGGAGCTGTCGCGCGCCCTTGACGTTGTTCCCGGTCCGATCTCTTGCTGCCACCCCGTGAGACACACGCGTGGGGCGTCTTGCCCAGTACGTGTCGGCAGCGTTGAGCTAATGGTGGCTTCGTTCCCCGATTGGTGGGAAGAAGAGTAGAGACTATGGGGCGACTGGCGGCGCCGGGGCTGTCCAGGCATGCATGGCCGGGTAAAGCGAGTATTCGGTCATTGCGCGCCAAACCAGTATCGGGACCCCAAGACTTCTCAGCGAACTGAAGTGCTCTCGCAGCCACATTGCATCGCCGCGATAGCCGCCGTCGTGAAACAGTACATCCAGTGGCACTTGCAGGTGTATCGCCGCAGCGTAGGACCAGGCGATGGCCCCCATTTCCGTTCCGCCGTCGTCGCCAAAGGTCTCATGAAACAGAGAGCGTTCGGACGGAAGCGCCACTGCCATATGTCCGGCCTCGTGGAGCAGGTCCCCGGGATAACGCATGGCAGCGCGATCGATCACGATCACCCCGTGATCGATATGGATGCCTGGAAGAAAGGTACGCGTTGCGAGGGGGCGTTCGACGACATCAATGCCGATCTCGTCAAGGAAGCGAATGACGCGATCGGTAACCGGGAGGTCCTCCCCGCCAGACGATTCGTCATTCACCTTACTGGCAACGAACATGCGAACCAACGATTCCGCATGCGCCTTTCGACATCGTACTCATCTGCACCGCTAGAAAGTGCCGGGGCATTCGCCGCCGTCCATCAGGATGTTCTGCCCGGTGATGAAGCTGGCGTGCTGACTGCAAAGGAAGGCGCAGGTGGCGCCGAATTCGTCGATGTTGCCCATGCGTTGCGCCGGATTCTTCGACAGGCGCTCACTGGCCGTCTCGGCGACGGATTTGCCATCGCGTTTTGCCCAGTTGGCGAGCATGCCCTGCATGCGGTCGGTATCGAATGGCCCCGGCAGCAGGCCGTTGATGGTGACATTACGGCTGGCCACTTTTGGCTGCCGGGCGAGACCGGCAACAAAACCGGTGAGCCCCGAGCGGGCGCCGTTGGACAAGCCTAGCGTGTCGATCGGGGCCTTCACGGCGCCCGACGTGATGTTGACGATGCGACCGAAACCGCGCTCGCACATGCCGTCGATCACCGCCTTCATCAGCTCAATCGGTGTCAGCATGTTGGCATCGACCGCCTTGATCCAGTCGTCGCGCGACCAGTTACGGAAGTCTCCGGGCGGCGGGCCGCCAGCGTTGTTGATCAGGATGTCGATGTGCGGCGCGGCGGCCAGGGCAGCAGCGCGACCCTCCGCCGTGGTGATGTCTCCGGAGACAGTGACGACCTTGACGGCCGGATTCAGCGTGCGTAGTTCGGCGGCGGTCGCTTCCAGCGCTTCGGCGCCGCGTGCCGTGATGACAACGTTCACACCTTCGGTAACCAGCGCTTTGGCGCAGCCTTTGCCAAGCCCCTTGCTGGCAGCGCAAACCAGCGCCCACTTGCCATCAATTCCCAGTTTCATCGTCTGCCACTCCTTGTGTCATGTCGTTGCCGTTCAATGCGATTCTCGCTGAACGGGGCGGACGGCCTGTGGGTGTGGTTCGATCACAGGCTTGGCACGCGGACTATCGATCAGGCTGCAAGCGGCGGTGCGAGTGGCAGTAGCGGCTTACCCGTGTTGCGAGTGAAGCGGTCGAGCAGGGTGGCGGCCTGGGTGGTGGCGATCTGCGCACGGGCCACTGTCACGGTCAGTTGTGAGTCCTGCAAAGCGTGGATCAGCAGCGGGCGATGCTGACCGGTGGCAAAGCTGACGTCGGCGGTGCCCGCCGTCAGCACGATGTCGCGGCGGTCATGGTCGAGCGTGAGCCACAAACTGCCTTCGGTGCAGGTGATTTCCAGGTGGGCCGGGTCATCGATGCGCAGCGTCGCCTGGTGGGCTAGCGGCAAAACGGTGGCGATGGGATGGGTCTTCATGGGACATCCTTTCGGGGACGCGCATGCGGTTGCGTTGAGGAATGGGAAGGTAGCGGGTTAGCATGCGCCATGAGCATGACTATACTGACCGCTATCGCACGGATCAAACGGTAAAACGGAATACTTCGCATGCCTCACGGGAATGTCAAAAAGCCGCCATCCGACTACCCGGCGAATGCGCTTCCCAGCTTCGGTCGCGCCGAATTGCCGCGACTGGATCTGCTGCGCAGTTTTGAAGCCGCAGCGCGCACGCTGAGCTTTACGCAGGCGGCGGAGGAGTTGTTTCTCACCCAGTCCGCAGTCAGCCGGCAGATTCAGCAGCTCGAAGAAGGGCTCGGCGTGCCCTTGTTCGTGCGGCGGCATCGGTCTTTGCTGCTGACGGAAGCTGGCGCAGTGATGCAGCGGGCGGTGATCGATTGCCTTGAGCGCCTGCGTGACGCCACAGCGCTGGTACGTGCAGCGCCGAGCCTTCGGCAGGTGTCGATCACGACCACGCCGGGCTTTGCGTCGATCTGGCTGATTCCACGACTGGCGAGGTTTACGGCAAATCACCCACAGGTGGACGTGCGCATTTCGGCGACACTGGATCTGCTTGACCTGGCGCGTTCGCAGATCGATGTCGCAGTGCGCTTTGTGCCTATTCGCGGCGGTCGCGAGACGCCGCTGTTTGCCGAGACGGTTTTGCCGGTCTGTGCGCCATCGTTGCTGCGCGACGGGCCGCATCCGCTGAGGCAGCCCACCGATCTTGCCCATCACACACTGCTGACGGTAGACGCACCGGCGCACTATGGCGCCATGATGGATTGGGGGCCGTGGCTGGAGGCTACCGGTGCCGGCGACTTGCGCATGAAGAACACACTGCGATTCAACCATTACGCCGACGCGGTCGCGGCAGCAGTCGCCGGCCAGGGGGTGGCGATCGGACGCTTCCCGCTGCTGGATGAGCATTTGAAGGACCAGCGGCTGGTGACACCCTTCAAGGGAGGCGCGGCGTCGCAACGCGGTTACTACGTGGAGATTGCCGACCACGCACAACGCAATACCGATGCACAGGATTTCGTCGCCTGGCTGCGCACCGAGGCTGCGGCCCTGGCGCCGTAGTGATCGAATTTCCGCATCTGATGAGCAACAGCTTTTGCCTCAAACTATGATCAGTAAAGGGCTAATTGGATAATTCTGTCAGTAGTCGACTACTGCGATTTTGTCTCATTCAGCCCATTGGAATTGCCATCTTGGTGAAAAGCTGATTGCCGCAGTGTGTGACGTCGCAATGCGCTGGCTCAAATGGGCAACGGGATGCGTCTTTGCGAGAGAGGCCAGGCAAGAGGGCGTCCGGCGGTTGTCGTCGCGGGCCCGGGCTGGTTTGCACTTGTGAACGGAGCTTCACCATGAATCGAACTATCGACACAGCGCAAAGCCTCGCTACCCGTGACGCTGCGGGTCGCGTCATGTTGAGTTGGTGGGGCACCGTGCTGCTGTGCCTGCTGCTTTCTGGTCGTGCATTGGCGCAGGATACGTCCGTCACAGCGGGCGCACCCAATGCCAAGGGCAGCATCATCATTGACGGCAAGGCGACCGACTTGCCCTATGCCTACGCCTACACGGCGCCCGCGCTCAGCAGTCGCAAGCCGGAAACCATCCTCATCCTCGCGGCGCAGCCGCTTCCGCCGAAATCGGTGACCGACCCGTTTGCGCGGATGAAGGCGCGAGGCAGCGGCAACGGCATGCTGGAGTTCACCTTTGACGAGACTCGGGCGCTGACGTCAGTGCAGTTTGGGGTGGAGCCGATGGGCGGCGGTGGTTACTCAACCTCATACAAGTTCGCCATCGCGAGCTGGACCGACCGGCAGATGCGGGGTCGCGTCTACACCGATGGTGAACTGGAGATGTTCAAGAATCGCTACCGTTTCGACGTCAGTTTCGACATCACGATGACGGTGCCGCGCGCGCCGGATGCGAGCGGCAAGGCCGCGTGGGCCACGCCGCAGGGCAAGGTGCTGGCGGAATATCTGCGTGCCGCTCGCGCGGGAGACAAGGCGGCGTTGAAGCGCGTCATCGTTGCCGATCGCGCCAAGGATCTCGATGGCCCGATGGCGAAGGACATCCTGTCGTTCCTCAAGGAATCTGCCGATCCGAAGACAGCGGACTTCGACAGTCTGACGGTGGACGGCGAGACCGCGGAGGCGAAGATTACCGAGCGCAACAAGGATGGCGCCATGTCCTCGACGTTGCGCCTGCAGCGGGTGAATAGCAGCTGGATGGTGGCGCCGTAACGCGTGGCCGCCAGGCTACCCGCTACGACGCGGCGCAGACGCGGTTGCGGCCGTTCGCTTTGGCATCGTAGAGGGCCATGTCTGCGCGCTTGAGCAGGGTGTCGAAGTCCGGCAAGCTGTTGGATGTGCCGGTTGCAATACCGATGGAAACAGTGACTTGCAGCGAGGTGTCTGGGCCGACCGCGACGGACTGGTCGGCAACGGCAGTGCGCAAGCGCTCCGCAGCACGGTGTGCGCCAGCGGCATCTGCCTCGGGCAACAACGCAACGAATTCTTCGCCGCCCTGGCGACCCACAACCTCCTCGCCGCGGCAGTGCGCACGCAAGCTGGCCGCGACGGCCTGCAGCACCAGGTCGCCAACGTCGTGGCCGTGCTGGTCATTGATCGCCTTGAAGTGATCAACGTCGACGACTGCAACCGAGAATGGCTGCTCGCCGGCGCGTGCAAGCGCGAGCAGCACGCCGGCGCGCTCGGCAATCGTTCGCCGGTTGGGCAAACCGGTCAGCGCGTCTGTAGTCGCTGCGCGATGCAGCTCGGCACGAATGCGCTCGAAGCAGAGCAGCACAAAGGCGGTAGTGCCAATCACCGGGAGCACCGCAATCAGCAGCGGCGTGAGCGCATTGACCCAGTTCAGCGGCTGCACGATGGAAACGAGCACACGGCCCGCCAACAGGTAGTAGGCACCACGCGCGAGCATCAAAATGGCGAGCAGGGCAAAGATACCGGTAAGCACGGTGAGGCTGATGGTGCGCTCGCGATGACGATTGTGCAGCAAGGTCCCGACTGCGCCGCTGATCAGCGCAACCCAGCAAACGGTCGCGATGCCGACGCGAAAGGCGACGTTGGGTACGACGAAGACGAAGAAGGCGTTACCCAGCGTACCAAGCAGCACCGGCAGGTAAATCCACCATGAATCGGCAGTCGCGAAGAAGCGGCGAACGGCGCGCCAGTAAAGCGCGAGGCCGAGCAGCCAGGCGCCATTTGCGATGGGCACTACCCATTCTGCGCCGGTGGCGGCCTGGCCGATGAAAAGGACGGCACCGCCAGCCGCCAGCAAGGTCCCGATCCGCCAGTCGGCGGCGCAGGGCCGCAAGTCCGGTGTCAGCGCCGGGTGTATGAAGCCCAGCACTGCGCCGTTCAACAATGAGAACAGCGTGGCGAAGACAAATGCCGAGAGCGGATCAAGCACCGACGAACGCTCTTTGGATGACGAAGTCCGGTTTTAGCTGCAAGTTGGCGTTGCTGCAATCGCCACGACAGATGCCACCGCCACAGCCTGGCGGCGCGGCGGGTTGCTATTTGGGTGGGGAACTTGACTGAATGTGTGGAGGCGGGTAGCGGAGTCGAACCGCTCTAAACGGATTTGCAATCCGCTGCATAACCGATTTGCTAACCCGCCGTCTGGTTTGCGCACTATCGACAGTGCACAAACAAAAACGGAACCGTTGCGGTTCCGTTCTTCCAAACTTGGAGCGGGAGACGAGTCTCGAACTCGCGACCTCAACCTTGGCAAGGTTGCGCTCTACCAACTGAGCTACTCCCGCAACGAAATAAATTATAGCGCATTTATTGAATCGTGCAAATGCGCTTGATCGTTTGAAAACTTGTCAGAGGACTTTGGCGATGCTCTCGGCAACGTAGTTGACGTTCTTCTGATTCAACGCTGCGACACAGATGCGGCCCGAGTCGACTGCGTACACACCGAATTCATTGCGCAGGCGGTGAACCTGATCCTTGTTGAGGCCGGAGTACGAGAACATGCCACGTTGAGTGAGGATGTTTTCGAAGTTGGCGTTCGGCGCCAGGCGCTTGAGCGCACCGTGCAGCGCAACACGCATCGCCTTGATGCGATCACGCATTTCGCCGAGTTCCTTTTCCCACAGCGCGCGCGCTTGCGGGTCCGTCAGCGCCGCAGCGATGATGGCGCCGCCGTGAGTCGGCGGATTCGAGTAGTTGGTGCGGATCACACGCTTCAATTGCGACAGCACGCGGGCCGCCTCATCCTTGTCGGTGGCGACCACCGACAGTGCGCCGATCCGCTCACCGTACAGTGAGAACGACTTCGAGAACGAGCTCGACACGAAGATCGGCCCCGGCGTACTGCCAAACAGTTTGACTACGGCGCCATCCTGCTCGACACCGTCACCGAAACCCTGATAGGCCATATCGAGGAAGGGCACCAGCCCGCCAGCGCGGACAGCAGCGGCGATTTCTTTCCACTGGTCGAGTGTCGGGTCAACGCCGGTTGGGTTGTGGCAGCAGGCGTGCAGCACCACGATGCTGCCCTGTGGCATCGCCTTGACGGATGCCAGGAATCCGGGGAAGTCCAGACTGCGCGTCGCGGCATCGTAATAGGCATAGTCGCGGACTTCGAAGCCGGCGCTCTCGAACAGGGCGCGATGGTTTTCCCAACTCGGGTTCGATATGTAGACGACGCTTGCCGGCGAAACGCGTTTCAGGAAATCGGCGCCGACCTTCAATGCGCCAGTACCGCCCAGTGTTTGCACCGTGACCGCGCGGTTTTCCTTGACGATGGCCGATTCGGCACCAAACACCAGCGCTTGCGTGGCCTTGTCGTAGGCGGCGATGCCGTCAATTGGAAGGTAGCCACGCGGCGCAGGCTTCTCGGCCATTGCAACTTCGGCGCGTTTGACGCACTCCAGTACCGGAATCTTGCCGGCTTCGTCGGTGTACACCCCCACACCAAGATTGACCTTGTTCGGATTACTGTCGGCATTGAAGGACTCATTGACACCAAGAATCGGGTCACGGGGAGCCATTTCGACGTGGGAGAACAGGGCGGCGGCAGGGGGGAGCGGGGCGTTCACAAAAATAAGGGGGTAGTTTGAAACGAGCCTCAATTTTAGCGGTGGTGTGCGCCTTGCCAGAGTGTCCGCCTGCGTATTAGCGTAGCCATTACGGCATCGCCCGATGCCGCTGCGGGATGCCTGCCGCTGCCGATTTCCATTTTCCGGAAACGAATGCCGAAATGCACCGCTCCCATTCAATGACAGGTCTGTACGCCGGGCAGTTGGGCGCCATACTGGGTTTTCCATAACACGGAAATTTTGACCTGTTCATAGAATGGCCACTCTAAGGTGATCCGCTACGCTTGCGACGGGTTGTCGATCTCACCTTTCGTTGGATCAAATAAGGAGGCTCTAGTGAAATTCAGTGTGAAACCTGCCGCGTTGGCAGTTGCTTCGGTACTTGCCCTGGCTGGCGCTGCGCAGGCGCAGAACGTCAAGGTTGCCTTTATCGAAGGTCTTTCGGGGCCGTTCGGCGGTGTGGGCCAGAACCAGCTCAAGCACTTCCAGTACGCCGCAGAACGCTTCAGCGGTAAACAGGCCAACAGCGGCGTGACGGTTGAGATCGTGCCGATGGATTCGAAGGGTAGCCCGCAGGAGGCGCTGGCGCTGCTGAAGAAAGCCAGCGACGACGGCATCCGTTTTGTGTCACAGGGTAATGGCTCCAACGTGGCCGGCGTGCTGATCGACGCCATCAACAAGCACAACGAGCGCAATCCCGGCAAGGAAGTCGTATTCCTGAACTACGCCGCGATTGACCCGGATTTCACCAACGGCAAATGCTCGCCGTGGCACTTCCGCTTCGACGCTGGCGTCGACATGAAGCTCGAAGGTCTTACCAACTTCATGAAGGACCAGAAAGACATCAAGAATGTCTACATCATCGGCCAGAACTACTCGTTCGGTCAGCAGGTGTCGAAGTTCACCAAGGAATTTCTGGCCAAGAAGCGTCCCGACGTAAAAATTGTTGGCGACGAGTTGCATCCGCTCGGACAAGTGAAGGACTTCGCGCCCTACATCGCGAAGATGCAGGCTGCCAACGCTGACTCAGTAGTCACCGGCAACTGGGGGCCTGACCTGGCTCTGCTCATTCGTGCGGCCAACGCGGCTGGCTTCAAGGGCCGCTTTTATACGTTCTATGCTGGCGTGATTGGCTCGCCGACGGCGATTGGCGCGGCCGGCGCGGATCGCGTGTCGATGGTGTCATATTGGCATCCGAATTCCGACCAAAGCCAGTTCGAAAGTATCTACACCGGCTTCAAGGCCAAGTTCAACGAAGAGTTCTACACGGTGGCTGCAGTGAATGCGATCCGCTTCCTGGTTGCCGGCGTCGAAAAGTCGAAGAGCACTGAGGCCGCGAAAGTCGCAAAAGCCATGGCTGGCATGAAGATGGCAGGCGCCTCCGGGGAAGAGATCGAAATGCGGGCATCGGATGGTGCGCTGCAACAAGCTCTCTATGTGGTGAACTGGACGAAAGCTGGCGGCACCGGTGTGAAATTTGACGCCGAGAACACCGGCTATGGCTTCAAGACGATGCGCTACCTGATGCCGAATCAGGCAACAGCGCCGACCACCTGCAAGATGCCCAAGCGCCCGTAAATTTGCGCTGACCAGCAACTGCTGGAAGAGCCACGGCAGGACATTTCCGCCGTGGCTTTATTTTCGTCCTGACTGTGGCCGACCGCGTACCTACGGTCTAAACTCTATTTTCCGAAATGGTCCAACGGCACGAGGGGGCTTAGCTTGGAATTTTTCGTCATGTCGGTGCTGAACGGGGTGAGCTATGGGCTCCTGCTGTTCATGCTGTCTGCTGGTTTGACGCTCATCTTTTCGATGATGGGTGTGCTCAATTTCGCGCACGCGAGCTTCTATATGTTGGGGGCGTATTTTGCATACCAGGTTTCCGAATGGTCGAATTTCTGGGTTGCGTTTGTCGTTGCGCCCATGCTCGTAGCCGTTCTTGGTGGCGTTTTCGAACGTACCGTATTGCGAAAAACGCATAAGTTTGGTCATGTTGCGGAATTGCTGGTGACTTTTGGCTTGTCCTTCGTCATCCTCGAAATCGTGCAGCTGATCTGGGGACGCACGCCGGTGGATTACAAGGTACCTGCCGCGCTGGATGGCTCGCTGTTCAAGCTCTACAACGCGGCGTTCCCGGAGTACCGCGCTTTCATGATGTTTGTCGCCGTCGGCATGCTGGCAAGCCTGTTTCTGGTGCTCAAGAAAACGCGCATCGGTCTCGTCATCCAGGCGGCGCTCACCCATCCGGAGACGACCGAGGCACTGGGGCACAACGTCCCTCGCGTGTTTGCACTGGTGTTTGCTGGCGGCTGCGCGCTGGCGGGCCTCGCGGGCGTGATCGGCGGCAATGCCTTCATCACCGAACCCGGTATGGCGCAGGCGGTGGGTGCGATCATCTTCGTGGTCGTCGTCGTTGGCGGCATGGGGTCACTCGGCGGGGCGTTGATCGCCTCGCTGTTGATCGGTTTGATGCAGACGTTCGCGGTGGGACTCGACTGGTCCTTCATTGGCGGCTTTCAGGCGCTGGGCGTTGAGGTTACGGAGGCGACGTTTGGCTACCCGGTCTGGAAACTCAAGCTCTCACAGGTGGCGCCGATCTTGCCGTATCTGCTGCTGGTGGTCATGCTGATCGTGCGCCCCAAGGGCATCATGGGGACGCGCGATGAGTAGCAGCGCACTGAAGCCTTTGCACTTCAAACCGCTCAACGGTGTCCGCATCGTTGTCTGGAGCGCATTCGCCGCCATTCTGCTGCTGCTGCCGCTGACCGCACAGTCCAGCTTTGCGCTGACTTTGCTCTGCCTCACTGGAATTGCGGCCATTGCCTGCATGAGCTACAACATGCTGCTTGGGCAGGCTGGCATGCTGTCCTTCGGCCACGCGGTGTACACCGGGCTCGGTACGTTCGTGGCCATCCACGCGATGAACAAGGTCGCCGGCGGCTGGTGGCTGCCGATGTGGATTATTCCGCTGGTTGGCGGTCTGGCCGGCCTGGCATTCGGCGCCTTGCTGGGCTTTGTGACGACACGCAAGGCCGGTACGCCGTTCTCGATGATCACCCTGGGCGTTGGCGAGCTGGTTTTCGCTGCGGCGCTGATGTTCCCGGAGTTTTTCGGCGGCGAGGCCGGCATCAACGCCAACCGCACTGCCGGCGAGGGCTGGCTGAAGGATCTTGGGCTGACGTTTGGACCGCAGATTCAGGTGTACTACCTGATTGCGATCTATCTGTTCGTGTGCACCGCAGCGATGTATGCCTTTACCCAGACCCCGCTGGGCCGCATCGCCAACGCGGTGCGCGACAATGCCGAGCGGGCCGAATTCGTCGGCTATGACACGAGGTGGGTGCGCTACCTGATCGTGATGGCGTCAAGCTTCTTCGCGGGCGTTGCTGGTGGACTCACGGCGATCAACGTTGAAGCCGCTACCGCTGATCTGCTGCACGGTGTGCGATCTGGTGGCTATCTGCTGTTTACCTTCCTCGGTGGCGTCGGATTCTTCTTCGGGCCAATCATTGGCTCCATCCTGCTGATCTTCGCGTTGGTGGTGCTTTCCGAGTTCACCAAGGCGTGGCAGCTTTATGTTGGCATCGTGTTCCTGATCATGGTGGTCTACGCACCGGGTGGATTTTCGGCGCTGATCATGCTCAACCTGCGCCGGGTGAAGTACGGTGAATGGCGAAAGATGCGCTGGCCCTATGCTGGCATGCTGTTTTTCGGGCTGATCGCGTTGTGGGGATTTGCGGCGATTGTCGAAATGCTTTACCAGATTCAGGTCGCGGCGGGTTCTGGCTCCGCGCTGACAGTAGCGAAGATTCCGCTGGATGCGGCGAGCAGCCTGTCGTGGGCGACGGCAATTGCGGTGCTGCTGATTGGTGGCTTCGGTTTTGAGGTCTGGCGCCGCAAGTTCAAAAAAGTGTGGGACGACGGCGAGGAACGTATTGCCGAGGCCATCAAGAAGGCAGAGGCGGCCATCGTATGAGCCCGAGTAACACTCCCATCGCTCTCGAACTCGCCGCCGTCACCAAGCGCTTTGGCAAGACCGAGATCATCCGAGGCGTTGATCTTGCGGTCCGGAAAGGCGAACGTGTCGCCGTGATCGGACCGAACGGCGCCGGCAAGAGCACGCTGTTCAATCTGATCAGCGGGCGCTTTGAGCCCAGCAGCGGCAGCATCAGGCTCAACGGCGAAGACATCGTGGGCAAACGGCCCTACGAGATCAATCGCCGTGGCTTGGCGCGCAGCTTCCAGATCACCAACATCTTCTCGCGCCTGACGGTGTTCGAGAACCTGCGTGCAGCCGCACTCTACGCCAGTGGCCAGAAGTACAGCTTCTGGAAGCCGCTCTCGAAGCTGACCGAGCTCAACGACCGCACTGAGGCGTTGATGGCTTCGATCGAACTCAAGCGCCGACGCGATGTGCCGGCCTCGCTACTGACTTATTCCGAACAGCGCGCACTGGAGATCGGCATCACCATCGCCGGTGGCGGTGACGTGATCCTGCTTGATGAGCCGACCGCCGGGATGAGCCATAGCGAAACGGACCGCTTTGTGCATCTGATCCGCAACGTCACCGTTGGCAAGACCTTGCTCACGGTAGAGCACGACATGGGAGTGGTGTTTGGGCTCGCCGACCGTATCGCGGTGCTGGTGTACGGCGAGGTGATCGCGTTTGACACGCCGGACAAGGTGCGGGCCGACCCGAAGGTGAAGGAAGCCTATCTCGGCGCGGTGCTTGAGGCAGAGAATGCGGCTGAAGGAGCGGCAGCATGAGCGCAGACAAGATTGCACTGGAAGTCAGGGAACTGCACGCCTTCTATGGCAAGAGCCACATCCTGCAGGGCGTCAACCTGCATGTGAAAGAGGGCGAGATTGTCGCGCTGCTCGGCCGCAACGGTGCAGGCCGTTCGACGACGGTCAAGGCGATCATGGGCATGGTCGACAACCGGGGCGAAGTGCTGTGGCGCGGTAAAAACATCCTTGGCATGAAAGCCTATGAAATTGCCCATTTGGGCCTGGGCTATGTGCCAGAGAGCCGCGACATCTTTCCCAAGCTCACGGTACACCAGAACCTGATGCTTGGCGAGAAGGGTGGCAAAAAGCCCAGCCGCTGGTCGTTCGAGGACATGTACAAGATGTTTCCACGTCTGCGTGAGCGGCAGCACACCGAAGCGGGCGTACTCTCGGGCGGCGAGCAACAGATGCTGACGCTGTGCCGCACGCTGATGGGCGACCCGGACCTGATCATGATCGACGAACCGACCGAAGGGCTGGCACCTGCCATCGTGCAACTGGTCGCCGAGTATCTGAAGGAGCTCAAACGCCGCGGCATCAGCGTGGTGCTGGTCGAGCAGAAGCTCGCCATCGCGCTGCAGATTTCCGACCGCGTCTACGTGATGGGCGACCGCCGCATCGTGTTCGAGGGCATACCGGCGGAGCTAAAAGCCGATGCCAACATCCGCAAGGAGTGGCTGGAGGTTTAGGCTATCCCATTGCCCTTTGTCGCCGCGATGTGATGGCTTGCCGCCCGTACACCGGCGCCCGCACTCGGGAACAGCTTTTCAAGCAAACGGCCATTTGGCGCGGGCTTACCGGCGATTTCTTGTGAAGTCGGTTGTTCGTCGAACACGCGCCCATGCCATACAGGCTGGCGATTGGCACCAAAAGCTGCTACATCGACGTGATCAACTGGCGGCGCCGGCCACCGCGTCAAATTGCCCGATGCCGTCTTGTGACGCGGCATTCGTAGTCGGGAGCCGGCTGGCCAGGAGTTCCAGCCGGAATGGACGTTCGATTGCATAGCCTTGCGCATAGTCGATACCGACCTCAGCCAGCAGGGCGAGTACCTGTGGCTGCTCGACCCACTCGGCGACCGTCTTCATTCCCAGCACATGGGCGATGTCGCTCATCGACTTGACCATCGCTACGTCGCTTTCGCTGGTAATCATGTCACGAACGAAACTGCCGTCGATTTTCAGGATGTCGGTGCGCAAATTCTTGAGGTGTGCGTAGGAGGTGTAGCCGCTACCGAAGTCGTCGAGCGCAAAGCGGCAACCGAAGCGGCGCATCTCCCGGATGAACTCCTGCGCGATGCCGTAGCCTGCGATGGCGGCAGTCTCAGTGATCTCGAAGACCAACTTGTGCGCAAGTGCTCCACGCTGTGCCAGAGCGTCGCGCAGCCAGGCAGAAAAGTCGGTGCGAGCGATCGACTGTGCCGAGAGATTCACTGCCAGGCCACTGACGTGATCGAGAGCCGCCAGATTCGCGGCCATCCAGTCAAACACGTGTTCAAGCACCCAGCGATCAATTTCATGGGCGCGGCCCAGTTCCTCGAGCGAAGCGATGAAGCCCTGCGTATCCGGACTTTCGCCGGAGGTATCATCATGTGACAGACCAAGCAGGATTTCGTAGTACGGCAGCGGTTTATCCTGTTGTACGTCAGTTCGCACGACTGGCTGCACAAGCTGGCATCGCAGGAACAACCCGCCACCGGCGAGAAGGGTATCGGCCCTTCCTGCCCAGTCGGCCAGTGAAGCGTGACTCAGCAGGTCGGGTGAGTCGGAGACATACGCCTGACTGGCATTGCGTCCCCTGCTGTGCGACGCCGTGGCCGCCAGGTCCGCGCGCCGAAGTGCGTCCAGTCCGGTGCATTCGTGGGGGACGAAACTGACGTAGCCGATGTTCACGCCAATTCGATACGTGCGGCCGCCAAACTCGTAGCGATAGTCGCTCAACTGCCGCACCAGGTCGGCAACCACGGCCTCAGCATCGGACAGTGTTCTTCCGGCGAGCAGAACTCCGATCGAATCGTCGCGCAGCGACGCTACCGTCGAATCAGCTGGGGCATAGGTACGAACGACAGCGGCCAGCTCACCTGCGAGTCGTTCAGTCGCTTCGTTGCCCCAGGATTGATCAAGCAGACGGAACTGGTCAAATTCCAGCACACAAAGCACGTGCTCCTGGCTGCTTGCCGGATTGGCTGCGATCGACATCTGCGAGAGCTGGTGCAGGAATCCCTTGCGATTCATCAGGCCGGTGTTGCGCTCGTGCGTCGCTCGCGCCAGCAGGCTGCGGTAGGTTTCGTCGAGCAGCGAGAATTCCGAGCGATCGAGCACCGGTAGATCAAGATCGGCGCCCGGGCGGGCGCTGCCGTTTTCGATGCGGCGCGCGAGATCAGCGGCTGACACATCCAGCTTGCTGGTTGCCGAGCGGTTGGTATACGCAAAGTCATCACCACCGTGCCCCAGCCAGATCAATTGCATCGGCACTTTGGCTCGATCGACCGTAAATTCCCACCAGTCGGCAATCCGCATGCCCGAGATAGCCTTCGGCAATTCCGGGTCACGAGTGGCTTTGTGAGCGTCACCGAATTGCGGCACCGCGACCAGATCCCAGTTATCGGCGGCTGCACCAGGGGGGGCGCCCAGGACTTCAGTCAGGCTGCCGGTGATTCGTGTCAACTCCTGGCGATCAACCACTACGGTGGCGAGCTGCCGCTCGATATCGCCGAGCAGCAGGTTGCCATCCTCACGAGGATCGGTCGACGGATCGAACCATTGGAACAGGCGGTCTACCAAGTGCAGACTATCACTCCATTCGGTCTCGTCCGGCCCGGCACGCAGGGCAACGAGCACCAGATAGTGCTTGAGGCCGGTATCGAGCAGGCGCAGCACGTTGCGTGGCAATCGTCGCCCTGACAGCCGCTTCTGCAACGCGCCGTCGACGCGCTCGCGAGATTGGCGAATACGATCGCGCCCGGCCAATGCCTCCTGCAGGCGTTCGACCCGGCCGCGGCGTGCCAATCGGATGCCTTCGAGATCCTGGATCAGACTGTTGCGCACCACCTCGAAAACGCGCGGGTCCTGGTCGGCCCGCTCGCAGATCCGATCTACCAACGCATTCAAATTGCGATGCAACTTCTCGTCGAAGAAACGGCCAGCGTCGTCCGCCGCCATCGCATATTGGTCAATCAGATTGACGACTTGCCGGGCGGGGTGCTCTGCCCAGCCGGGGAAAGTTGGATCGGTGATCGACACCTTGAGCAGCGTGCGCTCCAGGCGCCGCAGCAGTGAATCGACGGGTGAATCTGGAATCAGGTTGGCAAGCGAACGGGCAACCAGGTCGCTCGTAGTAGCCAGCGTGCGCTCAATGGCTCCGCTCAAGCGGCGTTGTTCGCCGGAACTGGCGTCAAGCAGGCGAGCCTTCAGTTGCTCGACGACGGACGGACCCGGCGGGCCGTCGCGAGGCCCACGCAATTCATGCAGCGACAGGCGATCGATGGCACGGACCAGTTCACCGAGGTCTGCCTCGGCAATGGCTGCCTGGGCAATACGCATGTCGTCGATGTGTGCCGCCCCACCACCAAGTCCTTGCGCAAGCGCCCGTGCGCTGTCGTCAAGTCGACCGACGACGTCGAGCAAGCGCCCGGAATCTGATGCCACCTGCGCCAAGGGGGTAGGCGCACTGACAATGCCAGCTGCGGCAGTACTGCGACTGGCATCGGCGAGCAATGGATTGCCTCCGCCAGTACTGATCGCCGTTGACTGCAACGCCGGGAATGCGCCAGAGACAGCGCTAACGTTTGCACGGCCACTAGCGCCTCCCCCTCCAGCACTGCCAGTGGACGGTGATGCGGTGAATGGTGCGCTGGACAGCGACTCGCTGCGCAGCGTTGCGAGCGCGCGGTTCAGACGACCATAAAGCGCAGCGATTCTCAGCTCAAGCGATGCCTGTAGCGCGGGCGCAAAGAGGCGACGGGCGTCGTCAGGGAGTCTTAGCGTCCGGACGCCGTCGCGAAAACCCTGACAGATCGATTCCAGTCCAAACGGATTGTTCTGCCGCGTGACCTTCTGATTGAGCAGACGTCCATAACGTTGCTCGAACTCATTGAGTTGAGGCACGATGTTGGCTTCGACGGCAGCAATCAGCGTTGTTTGCGCGAGCAGATCGTCGAGATCTTCATCCCCCATCAACTCCAGCCCGGAGCTCCGGCGTATGAGCGCGGCTGTTTCGCTGTCGGCGCCAAATAGTCTGACACGCCGCTGCAGGCGGGATGCAATTGCCTCAGTGAGCGTCGCCTGCTGGGCCTTCAGTACCTGCGCACTATCAACGAACATTGTGCGCGACGCGCCATCACGGGCGCTGTCGGCGCTTTCGCCTAGCGATTCGCCAGCCCGGCGCAGGACGTCGGGTATCACCGTAGCCAGAAACTCATCGAATATGCTCGCGCACTGCTCGCGCAATGTGCTTGTCTGTGTCCGGTCGATCGCGGCAGGGCCGACGCCACTCAACGCACTTTTGCGCTTGCCGTATTCGTTGGCGGACAGATGCAGACTGAACAGTGCTTCATCGTCAAGGTCCGGGGCGTCAACGCCAATGCCTTCAGGGCTGGCGTGGGCAATCACGCCCCCAATACGGCTCTCACCGCCGCCATTGCGGCCAAGCAGCGGGATGGTGAGCGTGATCGGGCTCCCAACCAACTGGCCAGCCTCGGCCTCCTCAAGCTGGCGTGCGAGATTGCCAACAAACAGGCCGGTGTCGCTGTAGTCGAGCACCTCGCCTGCGACAGATTCTCGTGTCCCAATACTGACTTGCCCGCGCAGTCGGGTGGCACGTCGTGTGTGTTGGCGGCGTTCCTTGCTGTCGGCTGCCATGTGTCGCCGGTGGATAAAGACTAGGAATATTGAACTTGAATGATAGGTCAAGCAGCCACCGCTGACCTGTCAATTTTCAAGTCGTCTTAAGCGTGAGTGTGCTGTTATGACGATGGAATGAGAGAGATGGCGCTGATCAACTGTGCAAGTGCCTGGCCGGCGAGGCTTTTGATGAGATTGGTCTTGGTCAGACGCTAGGCAGAGCAGCGCGCCTTGATGTCCGCCGGCACCTCAATCGCCTTGATCCGGTCGCCGTCTCGAATGCAAAACGCGCGAATCTCGGTGCCCTCACAAAGTAGCGTCTCGCCACGCATGACGATGTGCTGCATGATGAAAACCTTGGGGCGCCACTCGGTGATCTCGGTATGGATCTCGATTGATTCGCCGTAGGTTGCCGGCTTCATGAAGCGGGTGTTGATTTCCAGCAGCGGCGTGCCGATGATGCCGGTGGTTTTCACCAGTTCACGCCACGGCGGTACACCGTGGCTGACAAAAAAGTGCAGCGAAGCAGCATCCATCCATTTCGAAAAGTTCGGGAAGAACACGATACCGGCCGGGTCGCAGTCGCCAAACTGCACGTCAATTTTGAAAACGGTTTTCATACAGGCGAAACATTAACTCAGCCGCATTCAACGTCCGGCGGGTTCACCGCGCCTACGCCACGTTTGGTGCGGTCGCTCCAAAGGGAAATCATCGACATGACATGATGTGTCGCCGACGTAAACTCACGGGCTGATTGAATGTGAACGCTCCAGCAGCGGTGCGCAGCCTGCGTGACCATACCGGAGCATCGAAACGCATTATTTTCTGGAGGCTCGTTCCCAAATGACTACCCGCTACGAAGTACGCGATGGCGTTGCCATCCTCACGCTCGACAATCCTCCGGTCAACGGGCTTTCCTACGCGTTGCGCGTCGCCTTCGCCGAGGCATTGGACAAGGCCAATGCCGATGCTGCGGTCAAGGCCGTCGTCGTCACTGGCGCTGGCAAGGCGTTTTCGGGCGGTGCTGACATCAAGGAATTCGGTTCACCGAAAGCCGCCGCTGAGCCGAATCTGCTGTCGCTGATCCGCGCTTGTGAGCTTTCGTCGAAGCCCGTGGTGGCTGCGATCCATAGCGTTGCGATGGGCGGCGGTCTCGAACTTGCACTGGGCTGCCACTACCGTGTCACCGCACCGGGCGCGAATATCGCGTTGCCGGAGGTGAAGCTGGGCCTGATCCCCGGTGCGGGCGGCACCCAGCGCCTGCCGCGAGTGATTGGCGTCGAGGCTGCGCTCAATATCATCGTCTCCGGCGAACCAGTCAAGAGCGAATTCATCGCGAGTTTCCCCGGTCAGAAGCTGTTCGACAAAGTCATCGAGGGCGATCTGATGGCGGGCGCGATTGCTTTCGCGCTGGAGAGGGCGGACGTCCGCCCGCTGCCGCTGGTGCGTGACATGAAGGTCGGTCACCCGGAGGCCGATGCCTACTTCAAGTTCGCGCTGAACACGGTCACCGCGATGGCCAAGAATTTCCCGGCGCCCAGGAAGTGTGTCGAGGCGGTGCAGAACGCCACCAGGATGAAGTTCGACGACGGCATGAAGGCCGAGCGCGAAATCTTCATGAACCTGATGTTCACGCCGGAATGCGTGTCGCTGCGCCACCTGTTTATCGCCGAGCGCGCGGCGTCCAAGATCCCGGACGTGCCGGAAGATACCAAGCCGCGTGACATCAAGAAGGTCGGCGTCATCGGCGCGGGCACCATGGGCGGCGGCATTGCGATGAACTTCCTCAACGCCGGGGTGCCGGTGATCGTGCTGGAAATGAAGCAGGAAGCCATCGACAAGGGCTTCGGTGTCATCCGCAAAAATTACGAAGCGCAGGTCGCCAAGAAGAAACTGAAGCAGGAAAAACTTGACGAACGCATGGGCATGCTCACGAGCACGCTCGATTACGCGGCGCTCGCAGACTGCGACCTCATCATCGAAGCGGTGTTCGAGGAAATCGGCGTCAAGGAAAAGGTGTTCCAGGCGCTGGATGCCGTGGCGAAGCCCGGTGCGATCCTCGCGTCTAACACCTCCACGCTCGACGTCAACAAGATCGCCAGCTTCACCAAACGCCCGCAAGACGTGGTTGGCATGCACTTCTTCTCGCCCGCCAATGTGATGAAGCTGCTCGAAGTGGTGCGCGGCGAAAAGACGGCGAAAGACGTGCTCGCCACGGTGATGGCGATCTCGAAAAAGATCAAGAAAGTCGCGGTGGTCTCCGGCGTTTGCGACGGCTTCATCGGCAACCGCATGATCGAGCAGTATGGCCGTCAGGGCGGCTTCCTGCTGGAAGAGGGCTGCACGCCGCAACAGGTGGACAAGGCCATCGAGAAATTCGGCTTTGCGATGGGCCCATTCCGCATGGGTGACCTTGCAGGCAACGACATCGGCTGGGCGATCCGCAAGCGTCGCTATGTCGAAAAGCCCAACCTGCGTTACAGCAAGACCGCTGATCTGCTCTGCGAGATGGGTCGCTTTGGCCAGAAGGTCGGCAAGGGCTGGTACGACTATCAAGCCGGCAAGCGTGACGCCATCCCGAACGCTGAAGTCGAGGCGATGATTGCCAAACATCGTGAAACACTGGGCGTTACGCCACGCAAGATTTCCGATGATGAAATCGTGCATCGTCTCGTGTTCTCGCTGGTGAACGAAGCGGCGCACATCCTCGAAGAAGGCATCGCCAACAAGGCGAGCGATATCGACATCGTCTACATCTACGGCTATGGCTTCCCGGTCTATCGCGGCGGCCCGATGAACTACGCCAATCAAGTCGGCCTGTTCAACGTCGCGCAGATGATGAAGAAATTCCAGCAGAACCCGCTCGATGACGCGAAGTTCTGGGAGCCGGCGCCGCTGATCAAAAAGCTCGTCGCCGAAGGCAAATCGTTCGTCTAAGGCGCGATCATGATACGAAAGGCGCTGTTCGCATTGCTGGCATTGCTTGCACTGCTGGTCGCCGTGGTCGGGGTGAACACCCTGCTCAAAGGCTCAAAACAGTTGACCGTTGCACCAGTCGCCCGTCTGGCGTTCGACGAGAACGCTGCGGCGGCGCGCCTGGGCGATGCGGTGAAACTGACCACGGTGTCGTCGCACGACGATGCCAAGCTCAATCAGGATCAGTTTGAGGCGTTGCACGCCTTGCTGGAACAGCGTTTCCCGAAAGTGCACGCCGCCATGCAGCGCGAGCGCGTCGGTGGACTGTCGCTGCTCTACACGTGGAAGGGCAGCAACGCTGCCACCAAACCGATCATGTTTGTCTCGCATCAGGACGTGGTGCCCATCGCCCCAGGCACCGAGGCGAACTGGGAGCAGCCGCCGTTTTCTGGTGTTGTGAAAGACGGCTTTATCTGGGGCCGTGGCGCTTGGGACAACAAGGGCAATCTGATGTCGCAGCTGGAGGCTGTGGAGCAGCTCGTCGCCGCCGGATTCAAGCCAGAACGCACTGTTTACTTCTACCTTGGTGCTGACGAGGAGGTGGGCGGTCTGCGCGGTGCGGTGGCTACGGCCAAGCTTCTGAAGGAACGTAACATCCGTCTCGACATGATTGTCGATGAAGGACTCGTGATCACCGATGGCGTGCTGGCCGGGCTCAACAAACCCGCCGCGCTGATTGGCATTGCCGAGAAGGGTTATCTCTCCGTCGTGCTCAAGTTCAATACGGCACCTGGCCACTCGTCGCAGCCACCGAAGCCCGGCACCAGTGCGATCGGCATGATGAGTGCCGCGCTCAAGCGACTCGACGACAACCAGTTGCCTGCGGGCATCCGCGGCGTGGCTTCGGAAATGTTTGACACGGTCGCGCCGGAAATGAGTGGCTTCGGGCGCGTCGCGCTGTCGAACCTCTGGCTGTTCGCGCCGCTGGTACAGAAGCAGCTGGAAGGCGGCGCCGCCACCAACGCCATGCTGCGCACCACCACCTCACCCACCATCACGCGCGCCGGTAACAAGGACAACGTGCTGCCCGGCGTGGCCGAGGCGACGGTGAACTTCCGGATTCTGCCCGGCGAGACACGCGAGAGCGTGACTGCGCATGTGCGCTCGCAGGTTGAGTCGGTGGTGGCCAAAGAGAAATACGAGCTTTACGCGATGGACGAGGCGAGCGATCCGAGCAAGGTGTCGCCCACCACGTCGCCGCAATACAAGCTCGTCAACACGACGATTCGTGAAGTTTTCCCGGAGGCATTGGTGGCACCGGGGCTGATGATCGGCGCTACCGATTCGCGCCATTTTGGTGAATTGAGCGACCATATTTTCAAGTTCTCGCCCATCGTCGCCAAGCCGGTTGACCTGCCGCGTTTTCACGGCACCAATGAGCGCATCGCCGTCAGCAACTACGCCGATGCCATCCGTTTCTATCATCGCCTGATGTCGCAAGCGTCCAAGGCTTCCCAAGCGTCCGCCAATTAGTTTTCAAACGAGGCATGCCATGACCGATGCAGTAATTGTTTCAACCGCCCGTACCCCGCTCGCCAAAAGCTGGAAAGGCGCATTCAACATGACGCACGGCGCCACCCTCGGCGGCCACGCGATCGAGCACGCTGTGAAGCGCGCCGGCATTGACCCGGCCGAAGTCGAAGACGTGCTGATGGGCTGCGCCAATCCGGAGGGCGCCACCGGCTGGAACATCGCGCGTCAGGCCGCGCTGCGCGCCGGGATGCCGGACAGTGTCGCGGGCGCCACCGTCAACCGCTTTTGCTCGTCGGGCCTGCAAACCATCGCGATGGCAGCGCAGCGCATCATCGCTGGCGAGGGCGATATCTACGTTGCCGGTGGCGTGGAATCCATCTCCTGCGTGCAGCAGGAAATGAATCTGCACATGTTCAAGGATTCCTGGCTCGACAAGAACAAGCCGACGATTTACTGGAACATGATGCAAACGGCCGAGAACGTGGCCAAGCGCTACAACATGGCGAAGGAGCGCATGGATCACTTCGGCGCCGAAAGCCAGCAAAAGGCTTGCGCCGCACGCGATGCGGGCAAGTTTGATGACGAGATCGTTCCAATCACCGTCACCGCTGGCGTCGCTGATCCAAAGACCGGAATGACCACCAAACAGGTCTCGGTTTCCAAAGACGAAGGTCTTCGCGACGGCACCACGTACGAGGCCGTTGCGGGCATCCGCACCGCCGTTCCCGGTGGTGTGGTCAGCGCGGGTAACGCCTCACAGTTCAGCGATGGTGCAGGCGCGTGCGTGGTGATGAACGCCAAGCTCGCCGAACAGCGTGGCCTCAAACCGCTCGGCATCTTCCGCGGCTTCGCGGTCGCGGGCTGCAACCCCGACGAAATGGGCATCGGCCCGGTGTTCGCCGTGCCGAAACTACTCAAGCGCCTCGGCCTGTCGGTCAAAGACATCGACCTCTGGGAACTGAATGAAGCCTTCGCCGTGCAGGTGCTCTACTGCGCCGACACGCTGGGCATCCCGATGGACAAGCTGAACGTCAATGGTGGCGCCATCGCCGTCGGTCACCCATACGGCATGAGCGGCCAGCGCCTGGTCGGCCACGCGCTGATCGAAGGCAAGCGCCGTGGCGCGAAACTCGTGTGCGCGACGATGTGTATTGGTGGCGGGATGGGGGCAGCGGGGATCTTTGAGGTGGCGTAGTGGCGCAAACCGAGTCGCGGCGATGAATCGATTTCCATACAGGCAGTTGACTCTGATTCCGCTCGCGACCGGACTTTTGCTTGGCGCGATTGTGCTGTTTGGGCGAGTTGTACCAGATTTGGTGAACCCGCACGGACCTTTCTTGCCGTTCTTCTTGCTTTTGCTACTGGCGCTCACTGTCGTCGGTCTGTGCACCGTGCCGTTCGCGTTTTTTCAAGCGCTAAAGCTACTGCGCGATGCCACGGAAATGCGAGATATGACGAATTTTTTGGTGCTGTCGGTGGGACTCACATATTTGCTCGTGATCGCAGTTGGCGCGGGCTGGTTAGCCGCCGCCTAGCTGCTGTAGGGTAGGCAATATTCGTAAGGTGGACAACTAGGTTCCAACCTGACAGTTTTCTCATAAAACGGCGTCGGCATAGGGCGACGAATGAGATATCGGCACTAGTTGACTTTATGAAAAAACCAGCTCTGAGCCCACATGAAATAAGGCTTTCAGCAAAAAGCTGATGCACAAACCCAACTACGCAGAACGGAGGCTTCGAGTGCGGGCTACGCTGGATTTCCTGTTGAACGACTGGCTCAAGGTGAGTGAGCTTTGCTCGCGGTCGCGCTTTGCTGACCACAGCGTCGACACCTTTGCTGCCGTGCTCGATACTGCCGAGAAGATCGCCAAGGCGAAGTACGCGCCGTTCAACCGCCTGGTCGATACCGAGGAGCCGCGCACCGAGGCCGATCCCGACGGCACCCTGCGTGTGGTGCTGCCGCAGGCGACGCACGATGCCTGGGCGGCGTACGCCGAGTCCGGCATGCTGTCGGCGGCGCAGGACTATGAGATCGGCGGCATGCAGTTGCCGTACACGGTGGAGGCGGCGGCGCATTCAATTTTCAGCAAGGCGTCGGTGAGCATCAGCTGGGCGATGCTGACGACTGGCAATGCAAACCTGCTGATGGTGCACGGTACGCCGCTGCAGAGGGAAGTCTTCGCCAAGAACGAATTTGCCGGGCGCTGGATGGGCACGATGTGTCTCTCCGAGCCGCAGGCGGGCTCGTCGCTGTCCGACATCGCCACCCGCGCCGAGCTGGAGGATGAGAGTGACGCGCTTGGCCCGCGCTACCGGCTGACCGGCAACAAGATGTGGATTTCGGGCGGCGAGCATGAGATCACCGAGAACATCGTGCATCTGGTGCTGGCGAAGATTCCCGATGCCGATGGCAAGCTAGTGCCGGGGACGCGCGGGATTTCGCTGTTTATCGTGCCCAAATTTCTTCCCTCCCCCCTCGTGGGGGAGGGGGCCGCGTCAGCGGCGGGAGAGGGGGCAGGTGGCACTGCAACTCAGTCAGCAATGGCAGTGATGCAACCGTCCCCCTCTCCCCAACCCTCCCCCACGGGGGGGGAGGGGGTAAAGCTAGGCGAACGCAACGACGTCACTCTCGCTGGCCTCAATCACAAATGCGGCTGGCGCGGCACGACGAATACGCTGCTGAACTTCGGTGAAGGCAAGTTCAAGCCGGGCGGCAAGGCGGGCGCAATTGGCTATCTGGTCGGCAAACCGGGTGGCGGGCTGGCCTGCATGTTCCACATGATGAACGAGGCGCGCATTGGTGTGGGCCTCGCGGCGACCATGCTCGGCATGGCGGGCTACGAAGCATCGCTGGACTACGCCAAGCAGCGCGTACAGGGGCGGCCGATTGGCGTGGGCGGCAAGAACGTCGAGCAGAAGCCGGTGCCCATCATCGAGCACGCCGATGTCAAGCGCATGCTGCTCGCGCAGAAGGCCTATGCGGAAGGCGCGCTGGCTCTCGAGCTTTACTGCGCGCGGCTGGTGGACGAATCACATACCGGCGAGGGCGATGCCGTTGCCGAGGCGAAGCTGCTGCTCGAAGTGCTGACGCCCATCGCCAAGAGCTGGCCCAGCGAATGGTGTCTGGAGGCGAATTCGCTGGCGATCCAGATTCACGGCGGCTACGGCTACACCCGTGACTTCCCGGTAGAGCAATACTGGCGCGACAACCGGCTCAACATGATCCACGAGGGCGCACACGGCATTCAGGCGCTCGATCTGCTCGGGCGCAAGGTGGTGATGGAGGGCGGCAAGGGGCTCACGCTGCTCGCCACGCGCATGAACGACACCATCATGAAGGCCATGCACGAGCCGGCGCTGGCCGATCACGCGCAGGCCCTAGCACGCGCGTTGCAACGCGTCGGCGCCGCGACCAAAGCCGCGTGGTCTACCGGCAACCCGACGGAAGCACTGGCGAACGCGACCCCTTATCTGCAGGCGTTCGGCCACACGGTACTGGCGTGGATTTGGCTGGACGTTGTGCTGTCGTTACCCGCTGCCGGCGACAATCGTCATGCGCCGTTTATCGAAGGCAAGCGCGCCGCCATGCGCTACTTCTTCCATTACGAATTGCCCAAGATCGACGCCTGGCTCGGCGTGGTCAGCAGCCGTGATATGACTTGCGCCAGTATTTCACTGGAGGCATTTTGATGAAACGTGATGACGTATTGCGCATGATCGGCGCCGTGCTGATGTTCGCCGGCGGGTTTCTCGGCGCGCAGGGCACGGCATGGGGCTGGACAACGGCCATTCTCGGCTGCGGGCTGATGCTGCTGGTGATCTGGCTGCAGAACCGCGACAAATGACGAGTTCAAGTTTTTCAGGAGGATTTCATGACTGCCCGCAACATCAAGAATTTGTTCGACCTCACGGGCAAAAGCGCCCTGATTACCGGCGGCTCGCGCGGCCTTGGCTTGCAGATTGCGCATGCGCTTGGCGAGGCGGGCGCGAAAGTCGTCCTGTCATCGCGTAAACAATCCGAGCTGGATGAGGCGGTGGCCGAGCTGAAGGCTGCTGGTATCGACGCATCGGCGATCGCTGCCGACTGCGGCGATACGCAGGGCGCGCTGGCGCTGGCGGGCGAGGCGATCAACCGGCTCGGCGAGGTGGACATTCTGGTTAACAACGCCGGCGCCACCTGGGGCGCTCCGGCGGAAGATCACCCGCTGGAGGCGTGGGACAAGGTGATGAACCTCAATGTGCGCGGCATCTTCGTGCTGACGCAGGCAATTGGCAAGGCCAGCATGATCCCGCGCACGACGGGTAGCGTGATCAACGTGGCCTCGATTGCGGGTCTAGGTGGCAATCCACCGTTCATGAAGACCATTGCCTACAACACATCGAAGGCGGCGGTGATCAATTTCACCCGCACACTGGCGGCTGAATGGGGGCGCTACGGCATCCGCGTCAACGCGCTGGCTCCGGGCTTCTTCCCGAGCAAGATGACCAAGGGCTTGATGCAGGCCGCAGGCGGCAGCGATGAGATCGCCAAGCATGCGCCGCTGCTGCGCATTGGCGACGACGAAGACTTGAAGGGAGCGGCGCTGCTGTTCGCGTCCGATGCCGGCAAACACATCACCGGGCAAACGCTGGCGGTTGACGGTGGTGTGTCGGCAGTGACTGGGGGCTAAGGGGTCGACGAATGACCCTTCGAATGTCTCTCCTGCAACGCAGCGGAGAGGTCGCCCGCGGCGACAGAGGGGTTGATTGAGTTGCGGTCGCCGCTGCATGACCCCGCCGGCGCTTCGCGCCACCTCCCCTGCGCTGCAGGGGAGGCATTTACCGAATCGAAGGATACGCAAGCATGAATAACCAACGCATCGTTCTCGCATCGCGCCCCACCACCGCGCCGTCGGCCGAGAATTTCCGTCTGGAAGAGGTGGCCTTGGCGCCGCTCGACGAGGGGCAAGTGCGCATCAAGAATGCCTACCTCTCGCTCGACCCCTACATGCGGGGCCGCATGAGCGATGCCAAGAGCTACGCCCAGCCGCAACCGCTGAACGAGACGATGATCGGCGGCACCGTCGGTGGGGTGGTCGAGTCGCGTAACCCGGCGTTCGCGGTCGGCGACAAGGTCGTCGGCATGGGTGGCTGGCAGCTCTACTCGACGGCGACCGGTCGCGGTGATATCCGCAAGGTGGACACCACGCACATCCCGTTGTCCGCGTATCTCGGCGTCGTTGGCATGCCGGGCATGACGGCCTGGTACGGCCTGAACAAGATCTGCGAACCCAAGGCGGGCGAAACGGTGTGCGTCGATGCTGCCTCCGGCGCCGTCGGGTCAGTCGTCGGCCAATTGGCGAAGCTGAAAGGTTGCACGGTCATCGGCGTGGCGGGCGGCAAGGACAAATGCGACTACGTCACCGGCGAACTTGGCTTTGATGCCTGTATCGACTACAAGGCACACCCCGAGCCCAAGGACTTTTACGCTGCGCTCAAGGCCGTGACGCCGAAGGGCATTGACGGCCATTTCGAAAACGTGGGCGGCAGCATTCTTGATGCCGTGATGCTGCGCATGAACGCGTTTGGCCGCATCGCCATGTGCGGCATGATCTCCGGCTACAACGGCGCGCCGATTCCGATGGCAGCGCCGCAACTAATCCTGCAGTCGCGCCTGAAGGTGCAGGGCTTCATTGTCAGTGAGCACATGGAGCATTGGCCGGCCGGGCTCACCGAACTGGGCACGCTGGTGGCGACCGGCAAACTCAAATATCGCGAGTCCATCACCGATGGCCTCGCCAATGCACCGCAGGCATTTTTCGATCTGCTGCGTGGCAAGAATTTCGGCAAACAACTGGTGAAACTGGCATGAGCGCAGGCAAGGGCAGCAAGACAATCGTCATCACCGGTGCGGCTTCTGGCTTCGGGCTTGAATTCGCACGGCTCGGCGCGAGTCGCGGCTACAACATTGTGATGGCGGACGTGGAGCAGGGCGCGCTGGATGCCGCGTCCGCCGAGATCGCGGCGACGGGCGTTCAGGTGCTGGCCCAGCGCGTTGATGTATCGAAACATGATCAGGTCGAGGTACTTGCAGCGGCGACGAAAGCGCGCTTCGGCGCACCGCACTGGGTGTTCAATAACGCGGGCGTTGGCTCTGGCGGCCTGATCTGGGAGAACACGCTCAAGGACTGGGACTGGGTGATGGGCGTCAACGTCATGGGCGTCGTCTACGGCGTCAAGGCGTTCACCCCGATGATGCTGGCGCGCGCCAAAGCAGAGCCCGACTATCGCGGCTGCATCATCAACACGGCGTCGATGGCGGGCATGCTCAATGCCCCCACGATGGGCGTCTACAACGTTTCCAAACACGCCGTGGTGTCGCTGACTGAAACGCTTTATCAGGACTTGAAGCTGGTCAGCGATCAGGTGACGGCATCGGTGCTCTGCCCGTACTTCATTGCCACGGGCATCGCGCAGTCCCACCGCAACCGTCCGGCGGAACTGAAGAACGACGAAGGCCCCACACTGTCGCAACTGGTTGCCCAGGCACAAACCAGCAAGGCGGTGACTTCGGGCAAGGTCACGGCGGCGATGATGGCGGAGATGGTGTTTGATGCGGTGGACACCGGTCGCTTCTACATCTTCAGCCACCCGCACGCGCTGGGCAATGTGGCCACGCGGATGAGCGACATCACCGCCGTGCGCAACCCGACCGATCCGTTCGCCGAGCGGCCGGAAATCAGTGCGGCGCTGAAGGCCAAACTGCGCGGCTGACACCGCTTCTGTAGCAATGGCTGCCTGCCCCTGCGGATTGCCTGCTGACTACCGGCAGTGCTGCGGCCGCTTTCACGCGGGGGCGTATTACCTGCAGGCGCCGACACCCGAGGCGCTGATGCGGTCGCGCTACAGCGCCTATGTGCTCGGTCTGCGTGACTACCTGCTCGACACCTGGCATCCGTCGACGCGACCGGAGCAGATGGAGCGCTTCGATTCCGGCGTCAAATGGCTGGGGCTGACGGTCAAACGGGCATGGACCACGTCGGACAGCGAAGGCTTCGTCGAATTCGTTGCCCGCAACCGTCCGCCTGGTGGCGGCCCGGCGCAGCGGCTCGAGGAATTGAGCCGGTTTGTGCGGGACGCGAGCAGCGGCGGCCACTGGCAATACGTTGACGCGGTGGCAGAGTAAGCGTCGATCCACCGTCACCGCCGGCAGCTTTCTGCTGAAAGTGCCGTCGAATCAGGGCTAAACCGTCGAAAAGACTGATTCTCGACTTATTGCTAAAACGGGCACCAAGCCCAATGCAGACGAGGCTTTCGCATCGAAGCCGTTGCTGTGCGACGGCGCGCTTGAACCGTCTCGTCGCTCAGTCGAGCGCGTACTTGTGCATCCACTTGCGGTCGATGGAATCTTTCCACCGCCAGACCATACCGCCGGCCACCGACAAACCATTGCGTACGGCGATCGCGCGCTGCTCGCCGAGCGAAATCAGGTTAAGTGCATGGGGATTGTGCTGATAGTTCTGCAGCGGTTGGTCATGAATGGCTGCGAGCAGATTGGCGGCCAGTAACGGGCCTTGGCGGACAGCATAGACCCCCGACTTCGGCAACTTCAGACCGGCGACATCGGCGCAGTCGCCCGCAGCGAAAATGGTTGGGTAGCGCAGGCATCGAAGCTGGGCATCAACAGCGACGCTGCCATTGTCGGATTTGCTGAGTACCGCCTTGTCGAGCAGAGAGGCCGGCGCGTAGCCGGTCGCCAGCACGGTGAGCTGCGTTTCCACCAGGTTGCCGTTTTCCAGCCGCAGGCGGGTGGGATCGATCTGGCGAACCGGGGATTTTTCCAGCACGCTCACGCCGAGGCGTTTGCAGGCTTGCAACGCGAGGCGGCGTACCCGCGGCGGAAAGCCATCCAGCAGCGTGGTCGCAGCAACGATGGAGACCCGCCGGCGGGTCGATTCACGCCAGCGCCACGCGAGCGCCAGCGCGACTTCCACGGCCGCTGCACCGCCACCGACGACCCGCACCATCAATGCACTGGAGCGGACGCTCTCAAATTCAGTGATCGCGGTCAGCAGTGCGTCGATTGGTTTGACGCTGACCACGTAAGCGCCGGGGGACGCTGGCAGCGGCCGGGCAACACTGCCAATGTCGAGGGACAGCAGATCAAAGCGGTGGCGCTCGCCGAGGCCGCTCTCAATGCGGTGGTTATCGCCATTCACCGTGAGGATCGGCGTTTCGAAGAAGCGCACGCGCGCGCGCTGGCACAGCGCCCAGAGGTTGATTTTCGCCTCTGATGGTTCGTAGTGGCCGGCGATCACGCCCGGCAGCATGCCGGAATACCAGACGCTTGGGCTCGGGTCGAATAGGGCGATATCGAAATCGTTGCTCGGCTTCAGCGAAAGCTGGCGCAGCACCTCGACATGCGCGTGCCCGCCGCCAACCAGTATGACGGCCTTCTTCACGGCAGATCCCTGGCGTGCAGCATGAAGACGCCGGCATCACCGGACTCTGTCGCCAGCCACATGAAGGGCAGGCGCGGAAAGGCGGCTTCGACCAGATCACGGTTGTGGCCCATATCGACCAGCAGGATGCCATCCGGCGTGAGATGGGCTTTTGCCTCCTGCAGCATGCGGCGCAGGATGTCGTTGCCGTCATCACCCGCCGCGAGGGCAAGCTCAGGCTCGTGGCGAAACTCTTGCGGCAGCATCGCCATGCTTTCAGCGGTGACGTAGGGCGGATTGCTGATGATTAGGTCAAAACGGGCCTTGCCGAGTGGTGCAAAAAGGTCGCCCTGATGCAGGGAAACGACATCGTCCAGGCCATGCAGGGCCACGTTCTCGCGCGCCACGTCCAGCGCGTCAGCCGAAATATCCACTGCGGTGACATCGGCGTCGGGGAAGGCGTTGGCCGCGAGGATCGCGAGGCAACCTGACCCGGTACAGAGGTCAAGCACACTGGCGATACTGGCCGGGTCGTTGATGCAATCATGCAGGCCGCCGGCAAGCAGCTCGCCGATGTAGGACCGCGGGATCAGTACCCGTTCGTCGACCAGGAAGCGCAGCCCCATCTGTTCGGCGAAACCGAGCACGTAAGCCGTCGGTACGCGATCAAGGACACGTTTGCGCAGGGCGTTGAAGACGTGCTTGCGCTCGCTGTTGGTCAGCGCGAAGCCGTGCATCTGGTCGAAACTGTCCAGCGGCAAATCGAGCGCGCCCAGCACCAGAAACAGCGCATCCTGGCCGGCATCGGCACTGCTCTGGCCGAATTCTGCGTCGGACCGGACCAGACAACTCACCGCAAACCGCCACCAGTCGCCAACACTCACCAGTTCAAGTGGTGCGGCATCAGGAAATTCAAGCTGGCGCAGTGCCGTCATGTCTGGCGTTTGGGTCGTATTACGGGTAGGTTGATGTCAATCATCGCAGGAGTCAGCGGGCCGCCTCAGGCTGCCGCCCGGCGAGATCAAATTCATCGAAGTTGGCAGAGGGTTGCCCACGCGCGCGGCTGCCGCTCGCCTGCGCGTGCTGCTGCGACTGATTGATGAGCCAGGCAAGATTGGTCGGTGAATCGGACGCCGACAGCGCCTGTTCGTAGTCGATGGTGCCGGCAAGGTAAAGCTTGGCCAGCGCCTGCTCGAAGGTGCAGGAGCCTGGCGTGAGGCTCTGTTCCATCGCCTCCTTGATCTTGTGCATTTCGCCAGCGGCAATGAACTCGGCGACCAGTTTGGTGTTGATCAGCACTTCAACGGCCGGCTGCAGGCTGCCGTTCTTGGTTTTCACCAGACGCTGGCCGATGATCGCCTTGAGACCGTAGGAGAGGTCGGCCAGCAGGCCCGAGCGCGCATCTTGCGGGTACATGTTGATGATGCGCGACAGGGCGTGGTAGCTGTTGGTGGCGTGCAGCGTCGTGAGGCAGAGGTTACCGGTCAGCGCATGGGTCAGGGCGTGCTGCATGGTTGCGCGATCACGTACCTCGCCGATCAGCAGCAGATCGGGGGCTTCGCGCAACGCGTTGGCGAGCGCGTTCTCGTAGCTTCTGGTGTCGTGGCCCACCTCGCGCTGGTTGACGACGCAGCGCTTGTGACGCAACAGGTATTCGATCGGGTCTTCGACGGTGAGGATGTGCCCGGTGGTGCTGGAATTGCGATGATCGATCATCGCCGACAGCGACGTCGATTTGCCGGAACCGGTCGAGCCCACCATCAGAATCAGGCCGCGCTTTTCAAGCGCGAGGTCGAGCAGCACGGGTGGCAGATTCAGCGATGCAAACGACGGAATGTTGCTGCGGATGTAACGCACCACCATCGAAACGCTGCCGCGCTGCTTCAGGATATTGACGCGGAAATTGCCGAACTCCGGCTCGATATGCGAGAGGTTCATTTCCCAGTCGCGCTCGAAGCGGGCAATTTCCTCCTCATTCATCACCTCGTACGCGATCTTCTTTGCCGTCGCCGCATCAATGATCTGCGTACTGACAGGCAACGTATCGTTGTTGATCTTCAGGTGAATCGGCGCCCCGGCGGAGATGAACAAGTCAGAGGCTTCGCGCTCCGACATCAATTGCAGCAATCGGGTGAGGTACATGCTGGTGAGGACCTGAGCGCCCGTCGGCGCGAGTGACAATACTGCGAGAATACCGGTTTAACCCATGGCTCTCAAGCGAACGTATTTATGCTGGCGGTAATTGGTGGCAGTGGACTGGCAGGACTGGGACGCATGAATGTCGTCCGCCGCCAGATTGTGCGCACGCCCTATGGCGATCCCTCGGGGCCGCTGGTGGTCGGCGAGATCGGCGGTGCGCCAGTACTTTTTTTGCCGCGACACGGGCCCGGTCACGTTCTGGCGCCGCATCGCGTCAATTACCGCGCCAACATCTGGGCTCTGCGTGAATCCGGCGCGACCGATATCGTGGCCGTCGCAGCCGTCGGAGGCATGGCGCAGAACGTTGGCCCCGGGGTCATTGCGGTACCCGAGCAGATCATTGATTACACCTATGGTCGCGAGCACACCTATTGCGATGGCAGCGACCGCAAGGTGACTCACGTTGACTTCACCCGCCCCTACAGCGATGAACTGCGAGACCAGGTGCTGGCCGCTGCCGGCGCGTCGGCAGTCGCGGTGGTGGCAAGTGGCGTCTACGCAGCCACACAAGGCCCGCGACTGGAAACCGCTGCCGAGATCGCGCGCATGCAGCGCGATGGCGCGACGCTGGTCGGCATGACTGGCATGCCTGAAGCCGCCCTGGCGCGCGAGCTTTCGCTTCGTTACGCCCATCTGTGCGCGGTGTCCAACTGGGCTGCCGGGTGTGGTGACAGTATGCGCGCCATTTCGCACGCAAACATCGACGCTACGCTTGACCTCGCGATCGGTCGCGTGCAGCAAATCATTGAGCAGCTTGCGGTGGCGTATCACGGCCGCAGCTCGGGCTGAGCGAAGAAGCCGATGGCAGTGCGGGAAATTTTGCGGATGGGCGACCCGCGTTTGCTGCGTGTCGCCCTGGCGGTGCCGGAAGCCATGTTCGGCAGCCCGGACTTGCTGGCGTTGATTGACGATTTGCTCGACACCATGCGTGCAGCGAGCGGCGCCGGTATCGCTGCACCCCAGATCGGTGTTGATCTGCGCGTAGTGATTTTTGGTGGTACCGGTCCGAATCCGCGTTACCCGGAGGCGCCGGAAATCCCGTTCACGGTGCTGTGCAACCCGATTCTGGAGCCATTGAGCGACGAACGGACAACCGGCTGGGAAGGCTGCCTGTCGGTACCCGGCCTGCGTGGCGAGGTGCCGCGCTTCAACCGCTTGCGTTACAGCGGTCGCGACGCATCAGGTGCATTGATTGACCGTACGGTGGATGGCTTTCACGCGCGGGTCGTGCAGCACGAATGCGACCATCTCGATGGCGTGCTTTATCCTCGACGCGTCGAAGACCTGACGCGCTTCGGGTTCACTGACGTGCTGTTTCCGGCGCTGGTCGCATAGCGGTTACCACTGGGCGCCAGTCAGGAAATTGCTTCAGCCAGTTCGGTTTCGAGTTCGATCCGCGTCGATTCCTCGGCCAGCCTACCGCCAGAGACAACAAATACGTCCTCGGCACGCGCGCCCAGCGTATTGATGCGTGCCGTCTGAATCGAAATGCCGCGCGAGGAAAGCACTGCTGCGATGCGAGCGAGCAGGCCGGTGCGGTCGGCGGCGACGATTTCCAGCACGAAGCGCTGCGCCTGTTCGTCAGGCGTGATCTCGATCACCGGCGTGATGGGGAAATGCCGCTGCTGGCGCGTCGGTTTGCCCAGTGGCGGTGCGCTGAGCGGGGCCTCGGTTTCCAGCGTTTCCAGCAGCGCATGTTCGAGAAGCTGGGTAATGTCGCGATAGGCAACGTCCGCCGAGCCAGGGTTAACCACGGTGAATGTGTCCAGTGCGTAGCCGGTGCGGGAGGTATGAACCCGCGCGTCGAGCACTGAAAAGTTCAACCGGGCGAAAACGTTCATGATCCGCGCAAACAGCCCTGCACGGTCGCGCAGGTAGACCATGATCTGCAGGCCTTCACCCGAGGGCATCAGGCGGGTTCTGACAACCGGTTTCTCAGTCTCCTGCCTGAAGAATAAGTTGCGGGCATGCCACGCGATCTCGTCGGCGCTATGCCGCTGCAGATAGACCGAATCGAGGCTACGCCAAAAGGTTTCTGCCCGTGTGACGTCAACCGCGTAGAGCGCCAGCAGACGACGTGCCTCGATCAGCCGGTCCGCCAGAACATCAAATACCGACGTATCGCCCGAGGCGTTGAGCAGCGTTCGTGCCGAGCGGAACAGTTGCTCCAGCAGTCGCGCCTTCCAGTTGTTCCAGACCTTCGGACTGGTGCCGCGCACATCAGCAACCGTCAGCAGGTAGAGCGCCAGCAGGCGCTTTTCGGTACCGACCAGGGCTGCGAATTCGTTGACTACGGCGGGGTCAGCGATGTCGCGCTTCTGGGCGAACGCCGACATGGTCAGATGATGTTCGACCAGCCAGGCGACCAGTTCAACCTGGTCTTCGGCCAGTCCGAGCTGCGTACAGTAGTCGCGCGCATCGGCCATGCCCAATTCGGAGTGGTCCCCACCACGTCCCTTGGCGATGTCGTGGAAGATGCAAGCGAGATAAAGTAGTTCGCGCTCGGGGAATTCCTGCATCAACTGGCTGCACAGCGGGTACTCGTGCGAGTGCGCAGGATCGGCGAAGCGCCGCATGTTGCGCAGCACCATCAGGATGTGCTGGTCTACCGTGTAGACGTGAAACAGATCGTGCTGCATCTGCCCCACAATGCGTTGCCACGGTGGCACCAGCTTGCCGAGCACGCCGAGCTCGTTCATTGCCTTCAGTGCATGGTAGACACCATGGCCGCCGCGCAGGAAATTCACGCACAGCGAACGGCACTCGTCATTGTCGAAGGCGTTCTCGGGCAGACGCGTGGAAGCGCGCACAATTGCCCGCCGCAGTTCGGGCGTGAAACTGGTGTAGGCGCGATCCTGATAGAGCAGGCGAAACGCCTGCAGGGTCTCCAGCGCAGTGAGATTGGCCCCGCGATTTACGAGATCGAGCTTGCCGTCGCAGGCGGCGAATCGGCTTCCCGGCAGCGGGGTCGTCGGCGCACTGCGGTTGCTGGTCAGCGCGTCAATGAGGATATCGTTGAACAGCCGGAGCTGACGGGCCGCCTGGTAGTAGCGCTTCATCAGCATTTCGCTGGCGCGCAACCCCCCCGCCGGCTCGATGCCGAGCGTTTGTGCCAGCGTGTTCTGCAGTTCGAATACCAGGCGGTCCTCGCGCCGTTTCGCCAGCAGATGCAGCCGAGCCCGCAGGAACTTTGTCTGGCAATAGGCAGTGCTCAGCGCATCACACTCGGGACGGTTGAGGAAACCCTGTGATACCAGGGATTCAAGGGATGTGGCGCCGGTGATGGCACGGGACAGCCACAACACCATCTGCACGTCGCGCAAACCGCCGGGGCTCTCCTTGATATTGGGTTCAAGGTTATAGGCTGTGTCCTCGAATCGCGCATAGCGCTGCTGTTGTTCGAAGCGTTTGGCCTTGACAAAGTGGTCGACATCGAACGCCTGCTGCCAGCGCTGGTCCAGCGCCAGCGGATTGCCGGGCGCACCGACAATGGCACGACGCTCAAGCAGCGAGGTGGCGACGGTGACATCGGCTTCGGCTTCTGCGATGCATTCGTCGACGCTGCGCACGCTGTGGCCAATTTCAAAGCCAAGGTCCCAGGCCTCGCTCAGAAAGCCCTCGATGCCGGCCAGCGCACGGACGTCGGCGCCATCGTGCAACAGCAGAATGTCAACGTCGGAGTGCGGGAACAACTCAAAGCGGGCGTAGCCGCCCACTGCGAGCAGCGTGATTGGCGCCTCGTTCAGCCCGTGCTTGTGCCATTGCTGGATGAGCACGTCATCTACGGCGAGTGCGTGGGCTCGCAGGGCAAAGTCGACCTGATCTGCTGACTCGAGTGCGTCAAAAATCAGGCTGCGATGCGCCTGATAGGTGCGGCGCAGGTCGGCGAGCGTCGCGGTCAAGGTGATGCTGCGTTCAGGCGAGCGGCGGGGGAGGCGGGCTACCGGCGGACAAGGTTGTCACCTCAAAGCCGGTATCCGTAACGAGTATGGTGTGCTCCCATTGTGCTGACAGGCTGTGATCGGCGGTGACCGCTGTCCAGCCATCGGCCAACGTGCGGATGCCCGGCCGGCCAGCATTGATCATAGGCTCGATGGTGAACATCATGCCCGGCAGCAGGCGCATGCCGGTGCCCGGTTTGCCGTAGTGCAGGACTTGCGGTTCTTCGTGATATTTCCTGCCAATGCCATGACCGCAGAACTCGCGCACTACCGAGTACCCCATCGGTTCGACGAAGCTCTGGATGGCGTGGCCGATATCGCCCAGCGTGGCGCCGGGCTTGACCACGCGAATGCCGCGCCACATGGCCTCGTAGGTTGCCTCAGTCAGGCGCTTGCCGGCGATTGACGGCTTGCCGACGTAGTACATGCGGCTGGTGTCACCGAAATAGCCATCAACGATCATCGCGACGTCGATGTTGATGATGTCGCCATCTTTCAGCTTCTTGTCGCCTGGAATACCGTGGCAGACGACGTGATTGACTGATGTGCAGATCGACTTCGGAAATGGCGTATGGCCCGGGGGCGTGTAGTTGACGTTGGCCGCGATGCCCTTTTGCACATCGAGCATGAAGCGATGGCAAAGAGCATCGAGCTCATCGGTCGTTACGCCAGGTTTGACGAAAGGGCCGATGTAGTCGAGGATTTCAGCCGTCATGCGTCCGGCGCGCCGCATGCCTTCAATATCGGCCGGAGTTTTGATCGAGACAGACATCAGTCGCCGCGCAGCAGATCGTTGATGCTCGTCTTCGAGCGCGTTTGCGCATCCACCTGCTTGACGATCACAGCGCAGTACAGGTTGTACTTGCCGTCAGCGGAGGGCAAGCTGCCCGAAACCACGACCGAGCCCGCCGGCACGCGGCCATAGCTGATTTCGCCAGTGGCACGGTTGTAAATCTTGGTGCTCTTGCCAATGTAGACGCCCATGCCGAGCACTGAGTTTTCCTCGACGATGCAGCCTTCGACCACTTCCGAGCGGGCGCCGATGAAGCAGTTGTCCTCGATGATGGTTGGATTGGCCTGGATCGGCTCCAGTACGCCACCGATGCCAACGCCCCCGGAGAGGTGCACGTTTTTGCCGATCTGCGCACACGAACCCACGGTCGCCCAGGTATCGACCATGGTGCCTTCGTCGACGTAGGCCCCGATGTTGACGTAGGAGGGCATCAGCACCACGTTCCTGGCGAGATAGCTGCCGCGGCGAGCGACGGCCGGCGGCACCACGCGCACGCCAGTCGCCGCAACCTGTTCCGCGCTCATGTGCGCAAACTTGGTCTGTACCTTGTCGTAGAACGCCAGATCACCTGCATGGATCATCGCGTTGTCCTTGAGACGGAATGACAGCAAGACGGCTTTCTTGAGCCACTGGTGTGTCACCCACTCGCCGTCGATCTTTTCGGCGACCCGCTTGCGGCCCTTGTTGAGGTCGGCGATCACCGCCTCAACGGCGTCGGCGACATCTTTGGGCGGATTGGCCGGGGAGAGCGACGCACGGTTTTCCCACGCGTTATCAATGATGGATTGCAAGGTATCTGACATGGTTTCTTCGTTCGGATCAGGCGGTGACTTGCTCGCTGGCGCCGGTGTGTGCAGGGGCAGCCGCAGAGCGGGACAAAAATTCTGTGAGCCGCTGCACGGCTTCGCGACATTCGTCGAATTCGGACACCAGCGCGATGCGCATATAGCCCTTGCCAGGGTTCACGCCATCGGCGCCGGAGCGTGACAGGTATGAACCAGGGATGACGGTAATCGCGGTTGCAGCAAACAGCTCGCGGGTGAAGCGCTCGTCGTCACCGTGATAGCTGGCCGGAATCGGCAGCCACCAATAGAAGGCGGCTTCGGGCATCGTCACTGGCAAGTGCTTCGCCAGGAGCGGCGTCAGCTCTCGGAATTTCTTCGCGTAGGCCGCGCGATTGGCGACAACGTGTGTCTCGTCGTTCCATGCTTCAACACTGGCTGCCACTACCGTGCCGGCCATCGCTGAGCCATTGAAGGAACGCAACTTGAGGAACGCAGCCATCAACGCCGCGTCGCCAGCGACAAACCCGGAGCGCAGGCCGGGCGCGTTGGAGCGTTTTGACAGGCTGCCCATGGCGATCAGGCGGCGGAAATCGGTGCGACCCATCTCGGCCGCCACCTGCAAGGCGCCCACTGGCGGATTGCCTTCGTCGAAATAGATTTCGCTGTAACACTCGTCGGCGAGGATGACGAAGCCGTAACGGTCGCTTTGCTCGAACAGCCAGCGCCAGCGTTCGCGATTGGTGATAGCGCCGGTCGGATTGTCAGGCGAGCAGACGATCAGCAGTTGCACATCCTGCCATACCGACTGCGGCACCGCATCCCACGCGTATTCGCCGGCGGCCGCGTCGAAATTGACGAAAAAGGGCTTTGCACCGCAGAGCAGGGCGGCGCCTTCGTACACCATGTAGAACGGATTCGGGACCAGTACCGTCGGTCGTTGGCGCGTCGGGTCGATGATGGTTTGGGTGAACGAGTAGAGTGCTTCTTTGGTCCCCAGTACCGGTAGCACTTGGGTTTCAGCATCGAGTGCCGGCAGGTGAAAGCGGCGCTTGATCCAGTCGGCGATGGTCTGGCGCAGTGCCAGCGGGCCTTTGGTCGGCGGATATTGCGCCAGTCCGGCGGTGTTTTGACCAATCGCGTCGCGGATGAACTGGGGCGTCGGATGCTTCGGTTCGCCGATGGACAGATTGATTGGCTTGAGCCCTGCGGGCGGCGACACATCGGCCAGCAGACGCGCCAGGCGCGTGAAGGTAAAGTCGTTGAGTTCGGCGAGATACGGATTCAAGGCAAAATCTTCGTGCTTACCGGAAACGGGGCAATTTCGTTATCAGGTAGACCGACGCAGAGTGAAGCAAAGCGCAACCCTTAATTATAGGCTGGAGCAGGCGACGAAATTGCTGGCGGCCGCCTGCGCCGCAGCGTTGGTCGGCTGGGCGTTGGCCTTGTTTGTTGGCCTCTGGGCAGACAGTCACGGACAGCGTCTGACGGACTGGACGCCGTTCGCGCTGAGCCCGGTGAATATTGAAGGTGCATCCGCGGTAGCCCCGGCCGTCGTGGGCACCGCGCGCCTGGTGGGCGTTGCCGGCCGGCAGGCGTTCTTTTCAGTCGCCGGGGCTGCAGGCTCTGCGCAGCGATTCGTCGCCGTCAATGAGGGCGACGCTTTACCGTCCGGTGAGCGATTGTTGCGCGTCGAGCGCGACGCGGTCGTACTGTCGGCGTCAGGGAGCGAGACCAGAGTTGAGCTGCGACCTGCAAAGGCGCCGGTACCGCAGGCCAAAGTCACGGCTGCAACGCAATGTCGGCTGGCCGCGAGCGACAGGGCCGCGGCCATTGTTCTTGACCCGGCGGTGGTGAAGGCCTTGACTGCTGAGCGCGCGACCTTTTCCCGGATGTTTGAACCGGCGGGCGCCACTGGTGGAATTCGCGCCAGGGGAACCGGCGGAACGACGGCGATGTTCGCGATTCAGGACGGCGATGTTCTGCTTCGTGCCGACGGCGCGCCGTTGCGGGCAGGCGAGGCGATCGTGACGGAAATCCTGTCTCGCCTGGAGGCTGGTGGTTCGGTATTGGTGGATGGAACTCGCGCCGGTGCACCCCGGCGCTGGGTCTACGCCGCGAAGAGCTGCGCGACATAACCGGCTGGTTCGGCACCGACAACAGCCACAAACAAAAAAGGACCGGCGCAAGTGCCAGTCCTTTTTCATGTTCACTGGTGGGCGGTACTGGGATCGAACCAGTGACCCCTGCCGTGTGAAGGCAGTGCTCTACCGCTGAGCTAACCGCCCAGTGCTATCAAATTCTAGCAAGGTCTGCGTCCGCACCTTCTGTCGTCACCAAGACGCTACGGTTTGCGAAAGACGGCGATGTAGTTGACGGTCGTATCTGTCGACCACTTCGCTACGTGGGTGAACGGGTTGTAGTCCATGCCGCAGAGCTCAACGAGCTGCAGCCCCGCAGCGCGAGCGAATCCGACCAGTTCGGACGGTTTCAGGAACCGGGAATATTCGTGCGTCCCTTTCGGCAACAGGCCCAAAACGTATTCAGCGCCAATGATGGCCGTTGCATAGGCCTTGGCTGTCCGCGAAATGGTGCTGAAAACAACCGGGGCACCGGGCTTCGCGAGTTCGGCGCAGGCCGTGATGACCGATGCGGGATCGGGCACATGCTCGAGCATTTCAAGGCAGGTCACCACGTCAAACTGCTCAGGCATCTCGGCAGCGGCCGTCTCTGCAGTGCAAGTCCGGTAGTCAACGCTGATTCCTTCGTCCAGAGCATGCAATTTGGCGACGGCCAGGGCCTTGTCGGCGAGGTCAATCCCTGTGACCCTTGCGCCCATTCTCGCCAGCCCTTCCGAGACCAGCCCGCCGCCACATCCGATATCGATTGCGCGCTTGCCCTTGACGCCACCAGCGCAATGGCGGTCTACCAGCGCCAGACGCAATGGGTTGATGTCATGTAACGGGCGAAATTTGCCATCGGGATCCCACCACTGGCTGGCGAGCGATGAGAACTTCTCGAGTTCTGCGGGATCGGCGTTGTCGACGGTAGCGGCGATAGTGGACATGAGCTGGGCGGCCTTAGCGACGAAGTGCGCCGACGCGTTCGGCGATCGCGGAAATCTGTGGTGCCAATTCTGCCATCGCAGCGGCGGCCGAACTGCTCGCTGCCGTCGTGAGCTTGCCGTCGGCGACACGGCGCTTGCCCCCTACCCAGACGTCCGTGACGTCGGCGCGCGACGCGGCGTAGACAAGGTGAGATACAGGATCGAATATGGGTGTCATGGCCGGCGAGGACAAGTCAACTGCAATCAGATCTGCCGACTTGCCCACCTCTATCGAGCCGACGTGTTCGCCAAGGCCAATGGCGCGCGCGCCGCCGAGAGTAGCCATGGTGAACGCCTGCGCCGCGTTGACCGCCGAGGCATCACCGCGCGCCACTTTGCCGATCAATGCAGCAAGCCGCATCTCTTCAAACATGTCCAGACGATTGTTGCTGGCGGCACCGTCCGTGCCGAGGCCCACATTGACGCCCGCCGCCAGAAGAGCGGCGACCGGTGCGATGCCGCTGGCGAGCTTGAGGTTGGATGACGGGCAGTGCACGGCAGAGGCTCCGTGACGGGCCAGCGCATCAATGTCCGCCGAACTGAAGTGGACACAGTGCGCCGCGAAAAAGCCCGGTCCCAGCACGCCCAGCCGCGCCAGTCGCGCTACCGGTCGTTCGCCGGATTGCGCGACGGCGCCGCTGACTTCGCCCGCAGTCTCGTGCAGATGGGTATGAATGCCGATTCCCAACTCCTCGGCGAACGACAGCACGCGCTGGAAGGTGTTGTCGCTCGCGGTGTAGGGCGCGTGTGGCGCCAGACAGAACGAAAGCAGTGGCTCGTCGACAAAGCGGTCGCGCGCCGCGAGGCCCAGACTGATGTAGCCGTCGACGTCGGCGGCGTAGCGGGTCGGGAAGTCGATCACCGGCAAAGCAAGGACTGCGCGCTGGCCGACGCTCAGGTAGGCCTCGGCGGCAGCCTGCGAGTAGAAATACATATCGGCGCAGGTCGTTGTGCCACCCTGCAGCATTTCCAGCGCGGCGAGTCTGGTGCCAACGCTGACGAATTGCTCGTCCAGTAGCTCGGCCTCCATCAGCCAGATGCGCTCCTTCAGCCAGCGATCGAGTGGGAGGTCATCGGCGGCGCCGCGCAACAGCGTCATCGCGCTGTGGCAATGGGCGTTGACGAGCCCGGGTGCCAGGATGTGGTCGGGCAAGCTCAGTCGCTGCGCAAACGGAACATTCGCCGCCAGCTCGTCTGTAGGCCCGACCGCCACGATGATTCCCGCATCGTCAATTACGATGCCGCCGTTTGCCAGCACGTCAACGGTTGCGGCGGCGGATTCGGCCTTCGGAGTGACCAGCCAGCGGGCAGTAATCAGGGTGTGTGGCATGTCGGTGAACTCGTCATGTGCAGGTAGCAGGCAGCTGTGCCATTTCGACCTGTAAACAGTGTGTAATGGTCCAGAAACACAAAACCCCGCCGGAGCGGGGTTTTGCGGTCAGCGATGAGTCGTTATTTGCGAACGACGATTTCGCCCTTGACTTCCACCTCAACGCGACGATGCGGTTGCAGGCAGGCGATCAGTTGCTTGCGGTTCTTCTGGTCGCAAACGACGCCCGGAACCGGCTGGGTCTTGCCCATGCCGAGGGTTTCGATCTTGTCCTTGGCGACGCCCTTGCTGGCCAGGTAGGCCGCAACGGCTGCAGCACGACGCTCGGAGAGCTTCTGGTTGTATTGCTGCGAACCGAGACGGTCGGTGTGACCCGTCACCAGCACGAGCTCAAGCTTTTGCACTTCCTTGATACGCGACACGATTTCGCGATCAAGAACGGCTTGACCTTCCGGCTTCAGAACAGCCTTGTCGAAGTCAAACAGCGCCTTGGAAGCGAGCGTGATCTTCTGGACGGCCGGAGCGGGCGGGGGTGACGGCGGTTTCGGGGGTTCCGGAGCTTTCGGGGCAGCTGCCGGTGGCGTTGCTGCCGGCGGTGCTACCGGAGCGGCCGGAGCCGGGGGAGCAGCCTTTTTGACGAGGTCGGGGTCGCACTCAGCGAGCGCCATGGCCGGCGTCCAGAAACCGGTGCGCCAGCACAGATTGCAGGAAGCGTTGTTGGTGCCGTAACGGCCGCTGCGCACGACGTTGTTGTCGGCAGCGCCAGTGGCGGAGATGACGTAGGCGCTGTTGGCCGGATTGGCTTGCGCGAACACTACGCCCGCGGAAAGCGCAACCACTGCACCAGAGACAGCGCTAGCGATTAAGCGAAGTTTCATTGGTTTTGTACCCCTTGAAGGCTTGAGACGATGTCGTGGCGACTGTGTCCGGCAACACGCAACACGACGTGGCACCGGGCAGAGCCCCCTCCTGATGCAATATAACACCGCCCTTTTCAGGGGCGCAACGCACCGGACGTGACTTGAGGTCTTGTCCTACAAACGACAGATTTGCTGTCGCAGTTACGCAACTGACACCCCGAGTGATCGGGTGAGGGGGCTTACCACCGGTGCTCGCCGGGGCCACAGCGACAAGTCAGAACACGCGGGCCACCGTTCGCGCACGGGACAGGCGATATTTTTCCGCTCTCATTGATCCTGTCTTGCGACAGGCCGGCGCCCGCCGGAATAAAATGCGCGGTTAACCTTTTGATTTTGCAGACAGGTATTCGCCTCCGTTATGGATCAATTCGCAAAAGAAACGCTACCGATCAGTCTCGAACAGGAGATGCGCACGTCGTACCTCGACTACGCCATGAGCGTGATCGTGGGCCGTGCGCTGCCGGATGTGCGCGACGGTCTCAAGCCGGTGCACCGCCGCGTGCTGTTCGGCATGCACGAGGCGAATAACGTCCACAACCGGCCCTACGTCAAGTGCGCCCGCATCGTGGGCGACGTGATGGGCAAATTTCACCCGCATGGCGACAGTGCGATTTATGACACTCTGGTGCGGATGGCGCAGAACTTTTCGCTGCGCTACACGCTGATCGACGGTCAGGGCAACTTTGGCTCGGTGGACGGCGACAACGCGGCGGCGATGCGCTACACCGAGTGCCGTCTGCAGAAGATCACGGCCGAAATGCTCGGTGACCTGGAAAAGGAGACCGTTGACTTCCAGCCGAACTACGACGGCAAGGAGCAGGAGCCGACCGTCCTGCCGACCAAGTTTCCGAATCTTCTGGTCAATGGCTCGTCGGGCATCGCGGTGGGCATGGCCACCAACATTCCGCCGCACAACTTGAGCGAAGTGATCGACGGCACGCTGGCATTGCTGAAGAAGCCCGATACCGACATCGAAGAACTGATCAAGCTGGTACCGGCGCCGGATTTCCCCACCGGAGGCTACATCTACGGCCTGGAAGGCGTGCACAACGGCTATCGCACCGGCCGCGGCCGAGTGGTGATGCGCGCCAAGACGCATTTCGAGCCGATTGGTAAGACCGATCGCCAGGCCATCATCGTCGACGAGATCCCGTATCAGGTCAACAAATCGACCCTGCTGCAGAAGATTGGCGAGCTGGTCCGCGACAAGAAGCTGGAAGGCATCTCAGACCTGCGCGACGAGTCCGACAAGTCGGGTATGCGCATCGTCATCGAGCTGAAGCGCGGCGAAATTCCGGACATCGTCCTCAACAATCTTTACAAGAACACCCAGCTGCAGGACAGCTTCGGCATGAACATGGTGGCGCTGGTTGACCAGCGGCCGCGCGTGCTGAACCTGAAGGACTTCCTCGAACAGTTCGTCCTTCACCGTCGCGAAGTTGTTACTCGCCGCACCCAATTCGAACTTCGCCAGGCGCGCGCCCGCGCCCACATCCTCGAAGGTCTGGCCGTTGCGCTGGCCAACGTGGACCCGATCATCGAGTTGATCAAGGCGTCCGCCACACCGGATGAGGCGCAGACGGCGCTGACCGGCAAGCTCTGGAAGTCCGAGCTGGTGGCCGAGATGGTTGCCCGTGCCGATGTGGACTTCCTGCGCCCGGATGGCGTCGGCCCCGAATACTGCTGGCAGCCTGCCGACCAGGCCTATCGCCTGACCGACGTGCAGGCCAAGGCCATTCTCGAAATGCGCCTGCAGCGCCTGACGGCGATGGAGTCCGACAAGGTCATCGCCGAGTACAAGGAGGTGATCGAGACGGTGCGTGATCTGCTCGACATCCTGGCCAAACCGGAGCGAGTGACAAAGATCATCGCGACCGAGCTGACCGACATCAAAAAGCAGTTCGGTGACGGCCGCAAGTCGGAAATAGTGTTGAACGCCGAGGAAACCTCGATCGAGGACCTGATCAAGCCGCAGGACATGGTGGTTACGCTGACTCACGGCGGCTACTTCAAGGCGCAGCCGGTCGAGGAATACCGCGCCCAGAAGCGCGGTGGCCGCGGCAAGCAGGCGACGGCGACCAAAGAAGAGGACTTCGTCGAGAAACTGTTCATCGCGAACACGCACGACTACATCCTGTGCTTCTCGAACCGTGGCCGGGTCTACTGGCTCAAGGTCTACGAGGTGCCGGAAGGCGGCCGCAACAGCCGCGGCAAGCCGATCGTGAACCTGTTCCCGCTGCAGGATCGCGAGAAGATCACCGCGATCGTGGCAACCAAGACGTTCGAGCCGGACAAGTTCATCTTCATGGCAACCAGCATGGGTACCGTGAAGAAGACGTCGCTGGAGGACTTCAGTCGGCCGAAGAAGACCGGCATCATCGCGGTTGACCTTGATGATGGCGATTACCTGATCGGCGCCGCGCTGACCGACGGCAAGCACGACGTGATGCTCTTTGCCGACAGCGGCAAGGCGGTTCGCTTCGACGAGAACGATGTGCGCAGCATGGGCCGCAACGCCCGTGGCGTGCGCGGCATGATGCTCGAAAAAGACCAGCGCATCATCGCGATGCTGGTCGCCGGCGGCGAGGAACAGCAGGTGCTGACGGCCACCGAGAACGGCTTCGGCAAGCGCACGCCAATCATCGAATACACCCGCCACGGCCGCGGCACCAAGGGCATGATCGCCATCCAGCAGAGCGCGCGCAACGGCAAGGTCGTCGCAGCGACGCTGGTGAGCCCGGGCGACGAGGTGATGCTGATCACCACTGGCGGCGTGCTGATCCGCACGTCGGTCAAGTCGATCCGCGAGTCGGGCCGCTCGACCCAGGGCGTCACGCTGATCAAGCTCGACGACAGCGTCAAGCTGTCCGGTATCGAACGCATCGACGAACCGGACGTCGAGCCGGGCGAGGGCGATCAGGGCGAGCTGATCTGAGTTCGGATGCGCCACGCGGATTGATTTTGCGTGGCGCGCCGTTGCTCATCTTTTCGTCAAGAATCGCATTCAGATTGGGCTCAGGCGATGTTTTTATGAATAGTCGACTGTTAGCCAAATCCAGCCACGAGCCCAATGCGGCTGCGGCTACCGTGAAAAAGGTGCTGCCAGTGGCACTGCTGTCTGACGGCCGCTGCGTTGCCGCCGAGCCGAAGTAGGTCAGCAATGGCGATCAACTGGTTCCCCGGCCACATGGTGGCGGCGCAGAAGAAGGCTGCCGAAGCGCTGGCTGAGGTTGACGTTGTAGTCGAAGTACTTGATGCCCGTAGTCCAGCGGCGACGGTGAACCCGATGATCAACGCGATGCGCGAGGCGCGGCAGCGACCGGCACTGAAAATCCTCAACAAGATTGATCTGGCCGATCCCGCCGTCACCGAGGCCTGGCTGGCCTGGTTCAACGCCCAGGACGGCGTGCACGCGATTGGCCTGTCCTGCAAGAAGGCCGGCGAGTCGGCAAAAGTGCTGCCCGAGGCGCGCAAACTGGTGCCGCATCGAGAAGGCCCGTTGAAGCGGCTGCGGGTGATGATGATGGGGGTGCCCAACGTCGGCAAGTCGACGCTGGTTAATGCCCTGCTGAACCGGCGCATCGCCAACGTTGGCGACGAGCCAGCGGTGACCAAGCTGATCAAGCGCTACGACCTGCCGGATGGCACCTGGCTGTACGACACGCCAGGTCTGATGTGGCCGAAGATCGCGCTGGCGACCGACGGCCTGTTGCTGGCCGCCAATCACTTGGTCGGTGTCAATGCCTATATCGACGAAGAGGTCGCTACCTATCTTGCCGGCATTTTGCTGGCTCGTTACCCGGCCGCGCTGACCGCGCGCTATGGCATTGATGCAGACAACGTTGACGCACCCGGCGTGATCGAAGCCATCGCCAAACGGCGAGGGTTTCGCATCAAGGGTGGCAGTGCCGACTTTGAAAAGGCGGCGGTGACGCTGCTCAACGACTATCGCAGCGGCATTCTCGGGCGCATGACGCTGGAGACGCCGGAGTCGCGGGCTGTGCAGATGGCAGCACTTGCCGTGGACGATGCTCGCCCGACGGGCGAATCGCCTTAGACGCTAGTGCCCGTGCGGCACCGGGCCGTCAAGCACGTACTTGGTGCCGCAGTACGGGCAGGTTGCCTCACCGGTCTTCGCCACGTCGAGATAAACCCTCGGGTGCGTGGACCACTGTTCCATCGTCGGGTTCGGGCAAAACACTACGCCGTGGCCCTGTAGCTCCGATGAGCGCACGTGTATCGGGTCTTTGGCGGTGACGTGAACGGCGTCGGCGGTTGTGGTCATGGCAGGCAACTCATCAAATGGCGCGGTCTGAAAGGCATATTGTAGGAGTGGCTCCGCCGCGACCACCACTGGTACTGTGGCGTCGGCAGGTCGCGGCATAGCCGCTCCTACAGCGGGCTGGCAAAGGCTCAGACCTTGGTCAGCCAGTGTGCGTACTTCGGATTGCGGCCGTTGACGATGTCGAAGAACGCCGTCTGAACCTTCTCGGTGATCGGGCCGCGCATGCCGGCACCGATCTGGATGCGGTCCAGCTCGCGGATCGGGGTCACTTCTGCGGCAGTGCCGGTGAAGAACAGTTCGTCGCAGATGTAGAGCTCGTCGCGGGTGATGCGCTTTTCCTTGATCTCGAGCCCAAGATCGGCCGCGATGTGGAACACCGTGTTGCGGGTGATGCCGTTGAGCGCGCCAGCGGAGAGGTCTGGCGTGTAGATCTTGCCGTCCTTGATCGCGAAGATGTTTTCGCCAGCGCCTTCGGAGACGAAGCCCGAAGCATCAAGCAGCAGCGCTTCGTCGTAGCCGTCGTCGGTGGCTTCCATGTTGGCGAGGATCGAGTTGGTGTAGTTCGACACCGTTTTCGCCTGCGTCATGGTGATATTGACGTGGTGGCGTGTGTAGCTCGACGTCTTGACGCGGATGCCGCGCTTCATGCCTTCTTCGCCAAGATAGGCGCCCCAGGCCCAGGCGGCGACCATCAGGTGAATGGTGTTGCCCTTCGGCGAGACGCCGAGTTTTTCCGACCCGATCCAGGTCAGCGGACGCAGATAGCCGCCGTCCAGCTTGTTCTCACGCACCACTGCGCGCTGCGCCTCGTTGACTTCGTCCATCGTGAACGGAATCTTCATGCGCAGGATCTTGGCGCTGTTGAACAGCCGCTGGGTGTGTTCCTGCAGGCGGAAAATCGCGGTGCCTTGCTCGGTCTTGTACGCGCGGACGCCTTCGAATGCGCCGCAGCCGTAGTGCAGCGTGTGGCTCAGCACGTGGATCTTGGCATCACGCCAGTCCACCATCTTGCCGTCGAACCAAATTTTTCCGTCGCGATCTGCCATTGACATAGGTATGCTCCAAATATTCCGGCGCTGCCGTCCTGCAGCTTGCGTGCATCGAAACGGTGCCGTTGATTGACAGGGATTTTAGGCGACGGTGATCGCCTGACTGATGGCGCGGTCGGCGCCGGACTTGCTGCTTGTCACACCGGATTGTGTTGCCGGGCGACGGACCGGCGGGGTGCAGCCAGTCATTAGGTCAACAATGTTGACATATTCTGTGGTCAGTGTTTTGAAATATCAAGTATGTTGACCTATGTCCGCTAGAAGCCCTGTAAAAAAAGGAAAAGTTGGCGCCGAGGCTGGACCTCCAGCCGAACTCCCGACGGACGCGGCAGCCCTTACTGAGGCATGGCGGGTGATGCACTTCGCCTTGCGCGCGGTGATTGCCGAGCCTGACCGGATTCTCGCCACACGCGGCCTGACACGCATGCACCATCGCATCCTGTTCTTCGTGGCGCACTCGCCGGGCATGAGTGTCGGCGAACTACAGACCACGCTTGATGTCACCAAGCAGGCGCTGAACGCGCCGCTGCGGCAACTGCAGGAACAGGGGTTGATCGAGCTGACCAAGGCCGATCACGATGCACGGGTGCGTCAGATCAGGCTGACCGCTGACGGTGCTGCGCTCGAAGCCAAACTGACCGGCGAACAATACCGGCTGTTCGCCGATGCCTTCACGCAGGCAGGTCCGCAGGCGCATGCCGGGTGGCGCGCTGTGATGCGTGAGCTGGCAAAACACATTGACGTGCAGAGCGGTCGGCCGTAGGCGGAAGTTGACCCTGAAAGCTCGGGGGCTGTCCAGCAGCTTTGGCAGCGAACAGCTTATGCAGTGCGCGGGCTGCTTCGTTCTTCGGCCCGAGTCGTGTCGAACCATTCGCGCCTGTCGCATTCGCAAAATGCACGTTCAATGGATTGCTAGCGCACACTCAATTGCTTGCGTTTGCATCCAAAGGGCAGGGGTGAGAACGGCTGATGCTTGACTCAATCGCGCATTTGGCGCGATTGGTGCCGGAGATAGGAGTCGAACCTACGACCTTCGCATTACGAATGCGCTGCTCTACCAACTGAGCTACACCGGCACTGTCGATGCTTGCGGGGAACCCGCTGCATTTGACGGCACGCTGCGTTACGGTGCTACATGAAGAAGCAATGAACGCTGCGTAGCCCATAATTATGCCATGCCTCAAAAATACTTTCACGCCTCATGAAACTCTCGCGCATCATGGGCTTTCATGCCGTCAGCGCGCGGCTTGAGCGGCGCCCCGACTCGGTGGTGGAGTTGTTCGCGTCCAGTGCACGACGCGACGAGCGGCTCGCGAAACTGCTCGCGCTGGCCGAACAGCAGGGCCTCGACGTGCAGTTCGTTGACGCCGGACGGCTTAATGCGCTGGCGCAGTCTGACGAACATCAGGGCGTTGTTGCGCTGGTCGAAAGTAGCGGCGAAGGCGTTGGCGAAGCTGACTTCGACAGTGTGCTCGCTGCCAGCCTGAAGCGTGCCGCGCCGCCGATGTTTCTGCTGCTTGATCAGATTCAGGATCCGCACAATCTCGGCGCCTGCATCCGTAGCGCGGATGCTTTTGGGGCCGACGCCGTGATACTGCCGAAGCATGGCTCCGCCCCGCTTTCTGCCGTCGCACTGAAGGCGGCGAGCGGCGCAACGGAGACGACCCCCGTTTGCTACGTCAATAATTTGGTGCAGTGCATCGAGACCGTGCAGGCCGAGGGCATCTGGGTGCTTGGCGCCGAGATGGAAACTGACGCGACGCTGTTCAACACCGCTTTGACCGGGCCAATCGCCTGGGTCATGGGCAACGAAGGCAAAGGGCTGCGCCGGCTGACCCGCGAGCGATGCGACGCGCTGGTGGCTATCCCGATGATGGGCGCGGTCGAGAGCCTCAATGTCTCGGTAGCGACCGCCGTTTGCCTGTATGCGACACAGGCTGCGCGGGCGAATCCGGCAGCTGTTGGAAAGTCTCACCACAAGGCGGAAACCCGGAAGTAAGTTTGGTGACAGGCGGGGTACTATTCGTGCTTCGGTCTTGGTCCTTGTCTCATGCTCGCATTCGTACTCCGAAGACTCTTCCAGGCGGCACTGGTCATGCTCGCCGTCGCCTTCGTGGCTTTCTCGCTGTTCAACTACGTGGGCGATCCGGTCAACCTGATGCTCGGGCAGGATGCAACGCCAGAGCAGAAGAAAGAACTGCGCGAAAGTCTGGGGCTTGACCAGCCGGACTATGTGCAGTTTGCGGTGTTCGTGAAGAACGCCGTCAAGGGCGAGTTTGGCCTTTCGCTGAAGCAGGGCCGGCTCGTCTCCACGTTGATCAAGGAACGGCTTCCGGCCACGCTGGAGCTGGCGCTGGTCGCTGGTGGCCTGGCACTGATTGGCGGCCTGCTGATGGGGGTTTACACCGCGCTGCGACGGGATAGCTGGCTGTCGCAGTTTTTGCTGACCGTATCGCTGATTGGGGTGTCGCTGCCGAATTTCCTGATCGGCATCCTGCTTATCCTCGTATTTGCGGTGACGCTGCAATGGCTGCCCTCGTACGGTCGCGGCGACGTCACGGCGATTGGCTGGTGGACGACCGGCTTCCTGACCACCGGCGGGTTACGCGCGCTGGTGCTGCCAGCGGTAACGTTGTCACTGTTCCCGATGACACTGATCATGCGTCTGGTACGCAGTGAAATGCTGGAAGTGCTGCGCACCGACTACATCAAGTTCGCGCGCGCCCGTGGCCTCACCAACCGTGCCGTGCACTTTGGCCATGCGCTGAAGAACACGCTGGTGCCGGTGATGACCATTACCGGCCTGCAGCTGGGCTCAATCATTGCATTTGCCATCGTCACCGAGACGGTGTTCCAGTGGCCCGGGATGGGCTTTCTGTTCATCCAGTCGGTGCAATTTGCAGATATCCCGGTGATGGCTGCCTATCTGGTGCTAATTTCGTTTGTATTCGTCAGCATCAACCTGATTGTTGATTTGCTGTACTACGTGGTTGACCCGCGTCTGCGCTTTGAGCGTGCGGCGGGCGCCCATTGATTCACTGCGAGCGTTGCAAGGAGTAGCGATGTACAACCCGAGCAAAGTGGCCGACGCCATTCGCGAGTATCACGCCGATCTGACCGAAATCCGGCGCGATATTCATTCCAATCCGGAGCATGCCTACAAGGAGACACGCACGGCCGCACTGGTCGCCGAGCGACTCAAGGCGTATGGCGTTGACGAGGTGCATACCGGTATTGGCGGCACCGGCGTCGTCGGCGTCATTCGCGGCAATCGGCCTGGCAAGCGCGCAGTTGGTCTGCGCGCTGACATGGATTGCCTGGCGATGAACGAAGAAACGCGCCTGCCCTATGCGTCAAAGAATCAGGGTTACATGCACGCCTGCGGCCACGACGGGCACACCACGATGGGCCTGGGCGCGGCGCGCTATTTGGCCAAGACCCGCAATTTTGCCGGTACCGTGTATTCGGTCTTTCAGCCAGCCGAAGAAGGCATGGCCGGCGCCAAGGCGATGATCGACGACGGACTCTTCTCGCGCTTTCCGATCGACGCGTTCTACGCCCTGCATAACGCGCCCTGGGTGCCTTACGGCAAGATGGCCGTGCGCAATGGCGCAATGATGGCGGCCGCCGACCGCATCGAGATCACCATCGAGGGCAAAGGCGGCCATGGCGGGATGCCGCAGTTTGTCTGCGACCCCGTATTGGCAGCGGGGCATGTGATTACGGCGATTCAGTCCATCGCCTCGCGCAACGTGGACCCAGCCGATTCGGTGGTCATCTCGATCTGCGCGATGGAAGCGGGCAAGATGAACACTTACAACGTCATCCCGCGCTTCGTGAAGATGGTTGGTACAGTGCGCACCTACCGCAAGGAGACGCAAGCACTGGTCGTTGAGCGACTGAAGGCGGTGGTGGCGAATACGGCGGCGGCATTCGGTTCAACCGGCGAAGTCAACTTTATCTACGGTTACCCGGCGACGATCAATCATGCTCGTGAAGCAGCCCTGTCTGCCGAGGTCGGGCGTAGCGTGTTTGGTGCCGACAACGTCATCACCGAAATTTTCCCGAACACCGGTGGTGAGGACTTTTCCTTCTTCCTGGAATCAGTGCCGGGGGCTTACATCTGGATTGGTCAGGGCACTGACAAGAGTTGCCCGCTGCACCATCCCGGCTACGACTTTGATGATCGCCTGATCCCGAATGGTGCCGGGTTGCTGGCGGCGATTGCCGAGCGGGAACTCGCCGAATAGCTGCGAAGGGGAAGGCTGATGGTCGCGATCCAGATCATGCTGTGTGTCTTTGGCGTCATCATCGCCGTGGCAGTGATCAGCGCGCTGTTTGTACAGCGCTGGGAGCGCTGGCTGATCGCCCGCGGGGCGCGCGACGCGCAGTGGCTTGCGCTTGGTGACGATCCTCCCGGCTTCAAACAATTGCGCGCCGAGCTGCGCGAAAAGAATCAACAACGATGAAACTCAACGACCTTCCGTCCGCTTTTGTTGACGATCTGGTTGCGATCCGTCGCGACATCCACGCCAACCCGGAGCTTGGCTTTCAGGAGCTTCGCACTTCGGCCCTGGTGGCCGAGCGGCTCAAGGCATTTGGTGTCGACGAGGTGCACACGGGCATTGGCAAGACCGGCCTCGTTGGCGTGATCCGCGGCAAGCGCAGCGGCGGCAGCATCGGGCTCCGGGCTGACATGGACGCCTTGCCGATGCCGGAGAAGAACACTTTCCTGCACGCGTCGAAAGCCAACAAGGTGATGCACGCGTGCGGCCACGACGGTCACACCACGATGGTGCTGGGCGCCGCCCGCTACCTTGCAGAAACCCGCAACTTCGCGGGCACTGTGCACGTAATCTTTCAGCCGGCCGAAGAGGGCGGCGGTGGCGGCCGCGTCATGTGCGAAGAAGGCTTGTTCAAGCGCTTCGATTGTGACCGCATCTTCGCCGTGCACAACCGGCCCGATCTGCAGCTTGGGAAATGGGGCACGCGCGTCGGGCCCTTCATGGCGGCGGCAGACAGCTTCACCATCGAGATCACCGGTCGTGGCGGCCACGCGGCGCGGCCGCACCTGTTGTGCGACCCGATGGTGGTGGCGGCCAACCTGATTCTGGCGGCGCAGACCATCGTCTCGCGCAACGTGAGTCCGCTGGAGACGGCGGTGATGGGCATTAGCGCCGTCGAGGGCGGCAATCTGCCAGCGTCGAACGTGGTGCCGGACAAAGTGATCCTGACTGGCACGGTGCGGACCTACGACAAAGCCGTGCAGGATCTGATCGAAGCACGCCTTGGCGAAATGGTTGCTGGCGTTTGCGCGGCGCATCGCGCGCAGGGTGAGCTGCGCTACGAGCGCGGTTATCCGCCGGTGGTCAATACCGCGGCGGAGGTGGAGTTCGCGCGGTCCGTGGCCGCAGAAGTGTGGGGCGAGGAAAACGCCGACGCCAATTACACGCCGTCAATGGGTGGCGAAGACTTTTCCTACATGCTGCTGGAGCGGCCGGGCTGCTATTCAGTGATTGGCCAGGGCCCGGTCGGGCAGCCGATCGTGCCGCTGCACAACTCGCGCTATGACTTCTGCGACGCCATCATTCCCAACGGTGTGCGCTATTTCTCGCGGCTGGTCGAGCTTGGCCTGCCGCTATAGGCGAGCCCGGTAGTAGCGAAGGCCTGGTAACGAACAACAAGAAGCAACAAGACTATTCGGGGACACAACACTTTGGACGCAGTCAAACGTTTTTTCGACAGCGATATCTGGTGGAGCTTCAAGCGCTCGCCCGTGACCGTGGTGGCCGCCATACTGGCCGCAATTTGCATACTTGGGGCGGTGTCGGCGCCAGTGCTGGCTCCACACAATCCCTACGATCTGGCGCAAATCTCACTGCTTGATTCCAACCTGCCGCCAGCATGGAATGCCAACGGCAATCCGTCGTTCAAGCTGGGCACGGATCAGCAAGGGCGCGACATCCTGTCCACCATCATGTACGGCAGCCGCATTTCATTGCTGGTGGCGGTCTGCGCGGTGGCCATGTCGATCATTCTCGGCGTCGGTCTTGGCCTGTTTGCTGGCTATGCCGGGGGCCGTGTCGACAGTGTGATCATGCGCATCGCCGACATCCAGCTCACTTTCCCGGCGATCCTTGTCGCCTTGCTGATCAGCGGCATCGGGCGGCAGTTTGTGCCGCGCGAGATGCAGGATGCACTGGCGCTCTACGTGATCATCTTTTCGATCGGTCTGACCGGCTGGCCGCAATACGCGCGCACCGTGCGCGGTGCAACACTGGTGGAGAAAAACAAGGAGTACGTGCAGGCGGCGCGTGTCATCGGCGTCTCCAATACGGCCATCATGTTCCGGCACGTGCTGCCCAATGTGCTCGGGCCGGTACTGGTGATCGCCACGCTCAACATCGCGAACGCGATCATCGCCGAGGCGACGCTTTCTTTCCTTGGCGTTGGCATGCCGCCAACGCAACCGTCGCTGGGCACGTTAATCAGCGAGGGACAGAATTTCCTGTTCTCGGGCGAGTGGTGGATCACCGTGTTTCCGGGGATCGCACTGATCGTCATGGTCATTTCCGTCAATCTGGTCGGAGACTGGCTGCGCGATGCGCTGAATCCGAAGCTCCGATAAAGGAGGTTCCCGTGGTCCGATTTTCAGTATTGCGTTCACGTTTGCTGCTCGCTGGCGCTGGTGCGCTGACGCTCGCCGGCTGTGCTCATCAGTGGGAGAGCGTGCTCGACGGTCGGCTCTACACCCGTACCAATCTGAACCGCTACCCGGTGAGCATTTCTGCCGTTGACGGCGTGTCGACGACCTTCGTGCCGGTCCGCGTTGACGCCGGTGTGCATCGCCTGACCATTGATGCACCGCCAGTGGCTGGATTCCACCTGCCTGATCGCCGTGAATTCACATTCAAGGCGGAGAAGTGCGTCCGTTACTGGCTCGCCGCACAGCGCCCAAATGCCCTGTCGCACGATTTCGCCCTGGTCATTGACCATGCCGAGTCCGTTCCTGGCTGCAATCCCACCAGCGGTGCCCCGGCGCAGGCGGTTGTTGTGCCCAGCGATCTCAGCCAGATCGAAGCACCGCAACCGATACCGATGCCGAAGCGGCCATAGCGCCGGGCCAACCTCACGACCGCTGCCAACCCTGTCACCACCGCCTTTCGCCGGAAATCCTGCCGATGTCGCAACCCGTTCTTGAAGTCAAAAATCTGCATATCGAATTTCCGACCCGGCGCGGTGTGCTGAAGGCAGTAGACGACGTCTCTTTCAGCATTGCGCCGGGCGAAGTGCTTGGCGTGGTGGGCGAATCGGGCGCGGGCAAATCGCTGACTGGCGCCGCCATCATCGGCCTGCTGGAGCCGCCCGGCCGCGTGGCCAGCGGACAGATACTGCTCAACGGCCAGCGCATCGACAACCTGCCCTACGAGCAGATGCGCAAGATTCGTGGCCGCCAGATCGGGGCGATTTTTCAGGACCCGCTCACCTCGCTGAATCCGCTTTACACCGTCGGACGGCAACTGGTGGAGACGATCCAGACGCATCTGGAGCTGAACGACGCTGCCGCGCGCGACCGGGCCATCAAGCTGCTGGAAGAGGTGGGCATCCCGGCGGCACGGGAGCGCATTGATCATTATCCGCACCAGTTCTCCGGCGGCATGCGGCAGCGGGTGGTCATCGCGCTCGCGCTGGCCGCTGAGCCCAAAGTGATCATCGCCGACGAACCGACGACGGCGCTCGACGTCTCAATTCAGGCGCAGATCATCACGCTGCTCAAGCGGCTCTGCCGCGAGCACGGTACGGCGGTGATGCTGGTGACGCACGACATGGGTGTGATCGCCGAGACGGCCGATCGGGTGGCCGTGATGTATGCCGGTCGCGTGGCCGAAATCGGCCCGGTGGCGGACGTTATCCACAAGCCGCAGCACCCGTACACCGTCGGACTGATGGGCTCCATTCCCGAGTTCGACAGCGACCGTGAGCGGTTAATCCAGATCGATGGCGCCATGCCGCGGCTCGACGCCATCCCCACCGGCTGCGCCTTCAACCCCCGCTGCACCAAAGTGTTCGACAAATGCAAGACCACCCGTCCCGACCTGATGCCGGCCTCGTCCTCAATGGCTGCCTGCTGGCTGCATGAAGGGAAGGTTTGAGCATGAGCACTTTTGTTCAACTCAAGAACGTCAGCAAGACTTTTGACGTCTCGGCACCGTGGCTCAACCGCGTGATCGAACGCAAGCCGCAGAGCTTCCTGCAGGCGGTGAGCGACGTCAGCTTCGATATCCGCAAAGGCGAAACGCTGGCGCTGGTCGGCGAATCCGGTTGCGGCAAATCCACCGTGGCCCGGCTGATCGTTGGCCTCTACGCGCCGAGCACCGGCAATGTGGTGGTTGATGGTCAGGACATGAAGATCGCACTGTCGTCGAACAACGAGGCTGCGCGGGCCTTGCGGCGCAAGGTGCAGATGATCTTCCAGGACCCGTACGCGAGCCTGAACCCACGCTGGCGCGTTGCCGACATCGTCGCCGAACCCATTCGTACCCACAAGCTCATCACCGATCCATCGGCGCTCAACAAGCGCGTCGCCGAGTTGCTCGGCTTCGTCAAGCTCACCGCGAAGGACGGTGAGAAGTTTCCGCACCAGTTCTCCGGCGGTCAGCGGCAGCGCATCTCGATCGCACGCGCGCTCGCGAGCAACCCCGAGTTCCTGATCTGCGACGAGCCAACCTCGGCGCTTGACGTGTCGGTGCAGGCCCAGGTGCTGAACCTGATGAAGGACTTGCAGCGCGAGATGGGCCTCACCTATCTGTTCATCTCGCACAACCTGCAGGTAGTGCATCACATCGCCGACCGCGTTGGCGTGATGTACCTCGGCCGCGTGGTGGAAATTGGCGACAAGCGTGAAGTGTTCGGCGCGCCGCAGCACCCCTACACCCGCATGCTGCTCGACGCCATCCCCGATTTGCAGATGACCGGCAAGGCGCGCACGCCGGTGGCCGGTGAGGTGCCGAACCCGCTCAATCCGCCGCCTGGCTGTGCCTTCAATCCGCGCTGCCCGAAGCGCTTCGAGCCCTGCGACAAGTCACGACCGCAAACGGTCAGCTTCAGGGGGCGTGAGGTGGCATGTTTTAGCGCGACTGAGGTTGCCTGACGTTAGCGCCGGAACTGCAGCTTTTTAACGACAATCCCATTTGGTAAGGGCTCTGACCGAGTTTTCGCCCAAAGTCAATTTCCGGTGTTTTTTGGCATTCAGCCCAGTGCCGATGCACTTCTTGCCGAAAAGTTGCTAGCCCGATCGTACCACCCGTCGGTGCGTGTCAGCCTGAGAAAGATACCAATTCAACGTCCGCCGCAGCCATGCGCAACGGAATCAGGCGCTGATAGGCCGGCGAATCGAACCACCCGTGCGCGGCGTCCAGGCTCGGGAACCGGATCACCACGGTGAGCTCGGCGTCATGCGCGCCGCCCAGCACCCGCGCCTTGCGACCGCGAAACAGCACTTCGCCACCGAACGGCGCCAACGTCGCCGCCACCTGATCGCGATACTCAATCCACTTCGCCTGATCGCGAACGGTGATGTGACCAATGACGCAGGCTGGCGCTGCAGAGGGTGTCGACACAGCCGTAGCGCCGCCAGGTCAGTGCAGCACAACCTGACCGGCATTGGCCGGCAGGCCCGTCTGCAGGGGCGAGGCGTGATGCACCAGCAGCCGCCAGCCTTGCGGCGCGCGCAGGAAGATGTTGGTCATGAATACCGGTCCGCGTGGCTGTGCCTCTTCGCCGACGTAGATCCATTCCACCGCGTGCTGGGTGACCATGCCGATGGTCGCATGCCACGATTCATCGCGGAGCTCGATGCGCATCTTGGCCGAATTGCGGAAGATCGCCTCCCATGCCGCCCGCACCGCCGCGAAACCATACAAAGGTGCCGCCGCCGGATGCACACAGCAGATGTCCTCGTCCTCCGCCCAGACTGACATCAGCGCTTCGACGTCCGCCTGTGCAAATGCCTCGTAGAAAGCGCGCGCGCAGTCTTCGGGTGACGAAAAAAAGGCCTGGGATTTCATGCGCCGATTGTAGTGAACCGCCTGGTGGACGGGCGGCACGGTACGCCGTCAGCTTGCGGGCAGCGCGCCTCAATAGAATGTCGCCATGACCGAATGCGCGCAGTACCTCACCCGGCAATGACCGCCAGTATCCTGCTGCGCAGCGATTTTCTGCAGCGACCTCATCCGCTGCTGGCGCGCTGGTGTGCGTTCTGGGTGGTGGCGGTGGCCGCTTCGGTGCCACTCGGTAGCGCCACGTCCAACGTGCTCGGCGGCTGTCTGCTGGTGACGCTGCTGGCCGCAGGTGGCTACGCCGATCACTGGCGCCGCTGGCGGGCACATCCCTTCGCGTTGGCGACGCTGATCCTGTTTGCGGTGATCTTTCTCGGCGTCAGCTACAGCAATGCGCCGTTCGACGAGATCCGGCGCTCGCTGACCAAATACTCGCGGCTGCTCTACGCACCGATCGCCATTGCCTTTCTGACCGACGAAAAGTGGCGTCGCCGCGCGTTGCTGGCGTGGATCGCTGCCATGCTGCTGACGCTGGCGCTGTCCTACCTGCATGCGCTGTGGGCATTCCCGCTGGCGCGCGCCACCCGCGAGCACGAACAGGGCGACCACTACATCTTCAAGCACCACATCACGCAGAACGTGATGATGTCGGTGTTCGCCGTGGCCGCCTTCGCTGAAGCCTGGCGCCTGCGCATTGCTGCGCTGGCGGCGGGCAATCATGCGGCGCTGACTCGCCGCTTCTGGTTCTGGATCGCCGTCGCCGTTGCCGCTGCGATCAATGTGCTCTTCTTCGTGCTCGGGCGGGCCGGTTATCTCACCTTGCTGGTCAACCTGATCATGGTGGCACTGGTGGCGTTCATCGCCGCGCGGGACCGGCGTCTGATGCTGGTGGCGGCCTCATTCGTCACGGTGGCGGCGCTCGCTGCGGCCGAGAGTGATTCGGTGCAACAGCGTCTGCACGTGGCGATCAGCGAGGTGGAGTCCTCGCAGGAGCGCGGCATCACCACGTCGATCGGCCAACGTCTGGAATACGCCAGCAAATCCATCGATCTGATTCGCGAGCGACCGGTTCTTGGCTGGGGCACGGGCAGCTACGCGATGGAGTATTGCCGCATCGCCAAGTCGCCGGAGTGGTGCAAGCTGGGCGCCTACAACCCGCACAACCAGTTTCTGTTCTTTGCGGTGCAGTTTGGCTTGCTGGGCCTGGTGGCCCTGGTCGCATGGCTGATCACCGCCGGGCTGGCCATTCGGCGGCTACCACTACCCGAAAAGATGCTGGGTTTCGCGCTGCTTGCCACGCTGGTGGTGCACTCGCTGCTCGATTCGCCGCTGTATATCGTGACCGAGGGCACCTGGTACCCGCTCATGCTGGGTATTCTGGCGGCCGGTGCCTATGAGCGGCCGACTGGTCCGCTTCAAGCTGACAGCAATGCCAGTGCTCGCGCCTCGACTTCGTCCACCGACGGCCATTCCGGATAGCGCTGCACGATCGCGACGCCCGGACCGCGCGGTCCCCATTGCTCGATTTTTGTAGGCCCGAGTACGCTGAGCAGCTTGCCGCCGACCGATGCGGCCATGTGCCCTGGTCCCGTGTCGTTGGCGACGGTCAGCGCTGCGTCGCGCAAAACGGCGGAATAAGGCCCGAGATCGAGCTTTTCAAGCAGCCTTGCCTGTGGGCAAACTGCGCGCGCGGCGTTCACTTCATCGGGACCGGGCGCCATCACGACGTCGCGTCCTGCGAAGCTCGGGTTTCCCAGCAGCCGTTGCGCCAGTTCGCCGAAACGCGGCCACTTTTTGTCGAGCTTCTCGAAGGTGCCGCCGGCAAATGGCACCAGCACCACATAACCGGGGCGCACGCCGGCTTTCGCCAGCGCGTCGCGTGCAATTGTGTCCGCTGCCGTGCTGACGCGCAGATGCACGCGGTCCGGTGGCGGTGTGGCGTCGTTCAAGAAGGCCCCGGCCAGCCGCCAGTAGGAATCAAGCGCGTGTTCGCCATAGACAATGCGCGCAGAGCCCTTGAGGAACAGGCTGCGGCCTTCCACGGCATAGCCGAACGGTCGCAGGCCGGCCAGCCGCATGTCCATCGCGCTGGAAAACGAGGTCGCGAAGGTGATGGCGTTGATCCGCCGGTCGAAACCGGCATCCGCTTTCCGAAGCGGTGCCGCCACTGCTTTCAGCACCGTGCGCCGTTCGGCGAACGACTTCGGATAGCGGTGCACGGGCCAGCCATAAGCCTCCAGCAACGATTTCGCCCACGGCTTGCCGACCAGATGCAGCTCATAACCTGCCGCAGCCAGACGCTCCAGCGCCGGAATCAGTAGCACCACATCGCCAATGAAATTGCGGATGCGCACCACAAGCGGGCGGGAGGGCGATGAAGCGGCTTCAGGCACAGTCAGTGATCGTCGATAATTTCGGCTGTGATGCTAACAATTGAGCAAGACCCGAACGCATGAGCGCCTCGTCCATTCAGCAACAATTCGCCAACCAACCCGTCACCGCCGCGACGGTGAAGGCTTTTCACGATGCTTGCCTGGCGTGGTCCGGGTGGCCGAAAACGATGCTTGAATTCGCCGAGGCCGACGTCTGGCGCTGGGTCGCGACCAATCACCGCAACAATTGCCTGCTGTGGGACGAGGAAGACCTCGCACGTCGCACCCGGGCCTCGGACGCGGAAATCACCGCCAACAAGCGCGCCATCGACGGCTATAACCAGGCGCGCAACGACGCCACCGAGCGCGTTGACGAGTTCCTGCTGATGTCGCTGGGCCTGATTGATCCCGCCACGGCAGGTGGCGATCAACCGGTCGCCCGCGTGGGCGCGGACGCGCGCCTGAACAGCGAAACCGCTGGCAGCATGATGGACCGCATGTCGATCATGGCGCTCAAGATCAAGGCAATGACGGCGCAAACGGTACGCAGCGATGTGGATGATGCGCACCGCGCTTCGTCGAAACTCAAACTCGCGCGCCTCAACGAGCAGCGCGATGACCTGGGTGCCTGCCTCGACCGATTGCTCGCCGACAGCAAGGCTGGGCGGGCCTACTTCAAGGTTTACCGCCAATTCAAGATGTACAACGACCCGCGCTTCAACCCGGTGCTGGTCGCCGAGCAGGCAGCCGCGCGCAAGCAGGCGCAGTCGGCGCAGCAGTAGCGCGTGCAGAGGGCGCGCACTTTGCGCAGGAAAGTCCCGTTCGTGGTGAGCCTGTCGAACCATGAGCGGCGCGCACGGACAGTGACGTGAAAATCCTCATCGTCAAAACCTCGTCAATGGGTGATGTGGTGCACACCATGCCGACGATCACCGACATCGCCGCGCACCTGCCGGGCGCGGTGATCGACTGGGTGGTTGAAAAACCGTTCGCATCACTGCCCGCGATGCACCCGGCGGTGCGAAACGTATTTCCCATCGCCTGGCGCAAGTGGCGCAAGTCGCTGTGGAAGGCCGATACCCGCGCAGCCATCGCCGAGGCGCGCCGTGCGCTTAAGGCCGAACGCTACGATCTGGTGCTCGATCTGCAAGGGCTGGTGAAAAGTGCGTTGTGGGCGGTACAGGCCAACGGCCCTCGCGCAGGCTACGACCGTGCCAGCGCCCGTGAGCCACTGGCTGCACTGTTCTACCAGCGCACAGCGAGCGTGCCGAAAGCACTGCACGCTGTGCAGCGCTCACGTCGCCTCGCAGCGGCGCATCTGGGTTACGACATTGGCGATACGCCGCCACGCTTTGCGCTCGCGGCACCAACGGGGTCATGGCAGCCCAAGGCGAGCCGCTATGCCGTGCTCATCACCGGTGCCAGCCGTCCGGAGAAGCTTTGGCCCGAACCATCGTGGCTCGCTATCGCCGCCCAGTTGCGCGATGCCGGCTACGGGCTGGTCTGGCTATGGGGCAGCCCGAGCGAACAGGAACGCTGCCAGTGCCTCGCAGTACAGGCGGGCGGCGAGGTCCCTCCATTCCTCACCGTCGCTGACGCCGCAGCCGTGCTCGCCAAGGCATCGCTGTGCGTCGGCCTCGACACCGGCTTCAGCCACATCGCCGCCGCTTTCGGCGTGCCCACCGTCGGCATCTACTGCGACCACGAACCGGGCCTGGTTGGCATCACGGGCGAGGGGCATGTGGCGAGTGTGGGGGGGCGGGGGCAGGTGCCAACCGTCGAACAGGTTCGCTTGCTGGTCACCGCTGCAATGGTCTGAAGACCTTGCCACCCGCGGCCCCGACCGCAAATCCCCTTCGTAGAATCCGATCTTTATTCCGCCTATCGCCATGACCCTCCCCTACAACTTCTCCCCCGGCCCGGCGATGTTGCCGCCGGAAGTGCTTGACCAGGTTCGTGCTGATTTGCCGGAGTGGCATTGGCATGGTGTCGGGCAGGGTGCGAGCGTCATGGAGGTGTCGCATCGCGGCAAGGCGTTCGAGGCGCTGATTGGCGAGGCCGAACAGGATTTGCGCGACCTGCTGTCGATTCCGGCCAACTACCGCGTGATCTTCATGCAGGGCGGTGCCTGGGGGCAGTTCGCGGCGGTGCCGATGAACCTGCTGCGTGCGGGCGAAACGGCGGACTATCTGGTGTCAGGGGGGTGGTCGAAGAGTGCGGTTGGTGAAGCGTCGAAGTTTGGTGCTGTCAACGTATTGGCTTCCAGTGAAAACGACGGCTATACAAGGGTACCAGCCAGAAACGAGTGGAAGTCGACCTGGACTGAAAACGGCGCTGCAGCCCCGGTTCAACCAGGCGTCCAGTCGCCGAGCTATATCTACGCATGTAGCAACGAGACGGTCTACGGTAACGAGATTCACAGCTTGCCGCGCAACCTGCCAGCACCGCTGGTGATCGATGCCTCGTCGCACTTCCTGTCAAGGCCGATGGACGTGTCGGCCTGCGGGCTGATCTACGCCGGCGCGCAAAAGAACATCGGCCCGGCCGGCGTCACCATCATCATCGTGCGCGACGACTTGCTCGACCGCGCGCCGAAGAATATTCCGTCGGTGTTCCATTACAAACACATGGCGGACAACCGCTCGTTGTTCAACACGCCGCCGGTATTCGCAATTTATGTGACTGCGTTGACGCTCAAGTGGATCAAGGCGCAGGGCGGCCTCGCCGCGATGGAGCGACGCGCCATTGCACGCTCGTCGATGCTTTACGATGCGCTGGATGCGAGCCGCCTGTTCAAGGCGCCCGTAGCGAAAGCGGATCGCTCGCGCATGAACGTGGTGTTCGACTCCGGCGATGCCGACATCGATGCCGCGTTTGTGAAATTCTGCGACGAGCGCGGCCTGAAATCGCTCAAGGGCCATCGTGTGCGCGGCGGCATGCGCGCATCGCTGTACAACGCGATGCCGGTTGCCGGCGTCGAGGCGCTGGTGGCGGCCGTGCGAGAATTTGAGGCGCTGCGCGCATGATGAATGACGGGGGACGGGCGACGAAAGAGTCGCTCCCCGTCAATCGTCATTGGTCTTTCGTCCTTTCCAAAAAACATGGCCGACCTTTCCGAACTTAGACAAAGAATTGACGCCATCGACGATCAGATGCTCAAGCTGATCAGTGAACGCGCAAACATCGCCATTGAAGTGGCGCATGTCAAAGTGCCCGGCTCACCGCTGTACCGCCCAGAGCGCGAGGCGATGATCCTGCGCCGCATGCAGGCAGCCAATGCTGGCCCGCTGTCGAGCGACGCCGTGGCGCGCATCTTTCGCGAAGTCATCAGCAATTGCATGGCGCTGGAGCAACCGCTGGTGATCGCTTTCCTCGGCCCCGAGGGCACCTTCAGCCATGCAGCAGCCGCCAAGCATTTCGGCACCGCGCCCACGTTCGAGCCCTGTCCGACCATCGACGAAGTCTTCCGTCAGGTCGAGGCCGGGACGGCCAACTACGCTGTCGTGCCGGTGGTGAATTCCACCGAGGGCTTCGTCGCGCGGACGCTCGATCTCTCCATCTCGTCGCCGCTCAAGGTGTGCGCCGAGATCGACTTTCGCGTGCAGCAGAACCTGATGTCGATGGAAGCCTCGCGCGACACCATCACGCGTGTGTTCTCGCACTCGCAGTCGCTGGCGCAGACGGCTGGTTGGCTGGCCCGCCACCTGCCCAATGCCGAGCGTATTGCCGTGGCGAGCAATGGCGAGGCCGCGCGTCTCGCTTCGGTGACGCCGGGCACGGCGGCGATTGCCGGCGAAATGGCTGCGACCCGCTACAGCGTGCCCATCCTGTTCCGCAATATCGAGGATTCGCCGAACAATACGACGCGGTTCTGGGTGCTGGGCAGACAGGACGTTGCCGCCTCGGGACGAGACAAGACCAGCCTGATTCTTTCTGCGCCCAACCGGCCGGGTGCCGTGGTCGATCTCATCGAACCACTGAAGCGCCACGGCGTGTCGATGACGCATCTGGAATCGCGCCCGTCACCCGATCGCCTGTGGGAGTATTTTTTCTTCCTCGACATCGAGGGCCACGTCAGCGACGCACGGGTTGCCGCAGCGCTGGCAGAGGTGAAGGCGCAGTCAAGCTACTTCAAGGTCGTCGGCAGTTATCCGGCCGCTGTTCTCTAGCGCAGCGTGGGCGGCATCGTGGAACGCATCGGAACGCTGGCGGTCATTGGGGTCGGCCTGATTGGCGGCTCGCTGGCGCTGGCGCTGAAGTCGAAGCGGGCGGTGGACCGCGTCATCGGTGTCGGGCGTTCGCAAGCCAATCTCGACGAGGCCTTGCGGCTGGGCGTGATTGATGACACTGCCACCGTCGAGCAGGCGGCCAGGGCGGACGTGGTCTTCGTCGCCACGCCGGTAGCGCAGATGCCGGTGATTTTCGCGCTATTGTCGTCGCGGCTTGGCCCGCGGACAGTGGTGACCGACGGCGGCAGCACCAAACAGGATGTCATCGCGGCTGCGCGCGCGGCGCTGGGCTCCCGCTTCAACCAGTTCGTGCCAGCGCATCCCATTGCCGGCACCGAGCACACCGGCGCCGCCGCGGCGTTCCCGACGCTCTACGAGTCGCGCAAGGTGGTCATCTGCGCCGGTGCAGAGACGCATGCCGACGCGGTACATCGGGTGGCCACTATGTGGCAGGCCACAGGCGCCATCATCCACCGCATGAGCGCGGTCGAGCATGATGATGTGTTCGCCGCAGTGAGCCATCTGCCGCATCTGCTGGCGTTTGCGCTGGTGGACATGCTGGCCGGCATGCCGCGGGCAGACCAGTACTTCAACTACGCCGCCAGCGGCTTTCGCGATTTCACCCGCATCGCCGCCGGTTCGCCGGAGATGTGGCGTGACATCAGCGCAGCCAATCGCGGCGCACTGCGCGAGCAGTTGAACGCGTATCGCAAGCGGCTTGACGACTTTGATCGCTGGCTGGCCAGAGCGAATGGCGAGGACATTCTTGCCATCGAGCGCGTCTACGCCCGTGCATCCAGCGCGCGCCGCGCGTGGCAGCGCCACATCGAGCATGGCGAGCCGATGCCACGGCTGGGTGGAGGCGGGCAGGAGGAGTAGGGCGCGAACGCACTTTTTTCTGGAGAAGCAAACGAGCCTGCTCGTTTGCCTCGACAGCTCGCGCGAAACTACACGCCAGGCCCGCACCTAGAATGGCTGCATCATGGAATCCCTAGATCTCGCTCCGCGTCCGCTGGCCCGCGGCACCGTGCAGTTGCCCGGCTCGAAAAGCATCTCCAACCGCGCCCTCTTGCTGGCAGCGCTGGCAAAGGGTCGTACACGGCTAACGGGGCTGCTGGACTCTGACGACACCCGCGTGATGCGCGATGCGCTGGCGAAGCTTGGCGTGAACTGCAGCCCCCTTTCGGCGAACGGCGAGATTGACGTTGACGGCTGTGCGGGTGTGTTTACGACGATGAACGCCGACCTGTTCGTCGGTAACGCAGGCACTGCCACGCGCAGCCTTGTCGCCACGCTGGCGCTGGCTGCACAGTCGGAAGCAAACTATCGCATTGATGGCGTGCCGCGCATGCGCGAGCGGCCAATCGGCGATCTGGTCGATGCGCTACGCGAGATTGGCGCCGCAATCGACTACACCGGCAATCCGGGCTTCCCTCCGCTGACCATCGGCGGTGGCCAGATTGCCATTGAGCGGCCGATTCCGATTCGCGGCGACGCCTCATCGCAGTTTTTGACCGGTTTGTTGATGGCGCTGCCGATGGTCACCGCGAGGACCGGGCAGCCGGCAATCATTGAGGTGGTCGGTGAGCTCATCTCGAAGCCGTACATCGAAATCACGCTGGCGATGATGCGGCGTTTCGGCGTCACCGTCGTCCGTGAGGGCTGGCAACGGTTCACGGTTCCCGGCGGTGACGCGGCACGCTACGTCTCGCCCGGTACCTATGCGGTCGAGGGCGATGCCTCGTCGGCGTCCTATTTCCTCGCCGCCGGCGCGATTGCCGGTGGTCCGGTTCGGGTGGAAGGCGTCGGTCGCAATGCGCTGCAAGGCGATGTGCGCTTTGCCGATGCCCTGGCCGGGTTTGGCGCACGAATCCGCTTCGAGGACCATGCCATCATCGCCGAAGCACCTGCCAGTGGCCGTCTGCAGGCCATCGACGCCGACATGAACCACATCCCCGACGCTGCAATGACGCTCGCCGTCGTCGCGCTGTTCGCAGAGGGGACGACGCGGCTGACCAATATCGGCAGCTGGCGGGTCAAGGAGACCGACCGTATCGCTGCGATGGCGACCGAGTTGCGCAAACTGGGCGCGAAAGTAGAGGAGGGCGCCGACTGGATCGCGGTCACCCCTCCGCCAGCGCTGACAGCGCATGCCGCCATCGACACCTACGACGATCACCGCATCGCCATGTGCTTCTCGCTGGCCAGCCTCGGGGCACGCGGCGTTCCGGTGCGGATCAACGATCCGAAATGCGTGAACAAGACGTTTCCGACTTACTTCGACGTGTTTGCCACATTGGCGTGACGCAATGAATGCACGGTGGCTGATGGTGATGCTCTGGGCGCTGATTGCGCTGGCACTGTCGCTTCTGCTCGGTGGCACGCTGTTCGTGTGGCTCGGTCATCTGCTGTATCGGCCCGGCAGCTCGCATGCTTCGGCAGACTGGCTGTTCCACGTGTTCGTTGTCGGCTTGCCGGCCACGGTAACAGCTTGGGTCTCGTGGCGAGGGTATCTCGGTAAATTGCCAGGTACCGAACGCGACAGGCAATCCTAGAATCGCTCTATCCAGCAACAGCAGCTTTTAGCGGCCGGAGCCACCATGGCAATTGATGACAAAGAGCAACCCCAGCGCATTGGCCGTCGAGAGGTTTTGCGCGTGGCTCTGGGCGCTGCTGCAGGCCTGACTGCTGGCGGTGTGATCAATACGTCCACCGTCGCGGCGACGCAAGGTGCGGCGGCGACCGCCCGAGCGGCTGGTTCTGCCTCCTTCTGCAAGACGCTGAAACACGACGCCAGTGGCAACGTGGCTGCCGCTGCGATGGACGCTTTTGAAGGGGCGACGGCGAGCGGCCGTATCGCCGACTGGGAGCGCCTGCCCGTCGAAAACGAGATCCGGCTGGTCAACCCGCTGGCGGCTTACGTCTGGGACAAGGAGCCGATTGCCGCCCAGGTCATCAAGCTGCCTGCGTTTCCGGCGCTGGGTTCCGAGCGGCTGGCGGAAGAGGCGCTTGAACTCTACTGGATGGCTTTGCTGCGCGACGTGCCGCTTTGGGACTATGAGCGCAACAGCCTGGTGCGCGAGGCCGTTGCCGAGTTGCGGCAGACCAAACTCAACGCCAGCGCGACGCCGCAGACGCTGTTCCGACTGGGTATGCCGGGAGAGACCGAGGGTCACTGGATTTCGCAGTTTCTCTGGATGCCGGTGCCCTATGGTGCGCAGAACCAGTGGCAGCAGTACCGGGTGGCCTTTCGCGGCGCCGATTTCATGACCCGGTGGGACGAATACCTCAAGGTGGCCAACGGCGAATGGCCGCCCGGCATCATGAATCACTACGCCGATTTGTATTACCTGCGCTCCGGTCGCGATGTGTCAGAGTATGTGCACTGGGATTTCTGCAATCAGGCCGCGATCAACGCGGCGGCAATCCTGCTTGCCAACCCGCACCGGCCGCGTGAGGCGTGGCCGACCAGCAATCCGTACAAAACGTCGCGCACCATGAATGGCTTCGTGCAATTCGGATCGGGCTACGCGCAGAACGCGATGGGCGTGGTGTGCGATCTGGCGTTCAAGGCCTGCTGGCAGGAGAAATGGCTGCGCCACCGTGCGCTGCGGCCCGAGGAATACGGGGCGCTGGTGGATCGCGCGGTGCGTGGCGAGAACACCGGCGTGCATCCGCTGATTGTGAACTCCGAAGCGGTGAAGCGGGTGCGCAGCAAGTACGGATCGGCCCTGCTGCCGCAGGCATATCCCGAGGGTTGCCCGCCGCACCCGGCGTACCCGTCGGGGCACGCCACCGTCGCTGGCGCCTGCGTGACGGTACTGAAGGCGCTGTTCGATGAGAAGCGCAAACTGCGTTTCCCGCTGCAGCCGACGCGCGACGGCAAGGACTGGCAGAGCTTCGACGCCAATCTGCCAGCGCCGACGGTCGGTGCCGAGCTGAACAAGCTGGCGACAGCGGTGGCGATGGGCCGCAATTTCGCCGGCATCCACTGGCGCAGCGACGCCTGGCAGGGGCTGCTACTGGGCGAAAGCGTTGCCACTGCGTGGCTGCGTGCCGAGAAGGCGAAGTCGGTCGAAGCTCAGCAGGGCTGGCTGAAGAGCTTCGAATTCACCAGTTTTGCCGGTGAGCGTGTCGTGGTGTGAGGCCAGCGGGCAGATACAGCTATTTAGCGGAAGCCTTGTTGGTTCTGGGCTGAACGGTGGGATTTCTGCAAAGTCGACTTACGGCAAAACCTGCTCTGAGCCTAATTTGAATGGGCGTTTGGCGAAAGAGTTGTAGCCGCTGACGCATGTTTACGCTGCCTGCGCCGCGTCAATCCGCGTCCGTCAGGTGCGACTGTGCGAGCCACAGCGACGCAATGTGCAGCCCCTGTGAAAAGCGCCCGTCGGCGATCATGGCGTCGAGTTCTGCCCGTGTAGCCGTCGCGCAAGTAATTTCTTCTCCCGCGTCCAGCGCTTGCGGGCCGGTCTGCAGTAACCCGGTAGCGACGAATACGTGCACACGGTTTGTTTGTCGTGCCGGGTTGGCGAAGTAGCTACCGACGGGAAGCCATTGCCCAGCGGTGTAGCCGGTTTCTTCGCGCAGCTCCCGAATGGCCGCCTGCGCAGGTGTTTCGCCAGCATCGACGACGCCGCCCGGGAACTCGTGGCAGAGCACATCGGCGGCGTAGCGATATTGCTGCACCAGCAGCAGGCGACCATCGTTCAGGACTGGCACCACGTGCACCCACTCGGCTTCCTCCATGACGTAGTACGGGTCGAGCACGACGCCGCTGGCAAGCTGGCAGCGATCCGCGCGGAGCTTCATCCAGCGGTCATCCAGCAGCGGTGTTGACGCCAGACGTTGCCAGCGCTTCATGGGTGACCGGCCACGTCAATGCGCATTGGCATGGTGGTGTGGTTCAAGCGATGCGGTATGGGTTACTGCCAATCAGCTCGCTGAACGCGCGAACGACCGCCGGATCATGCTTGCTGCCGCTTTCTTCCGCGAGAATCGCCATGATGTCGCGGTGGCTGCGCGTGTTCTGGTAAGTGCGCGCAGCGCCCATCGCGTCGTAGCTGTCGCAGACACTGATGATGCGCGAGCAGATTGGAATCGATTCGCCAGCGATGCCATCCGGATAGCCGCGTCCGTCGAAGTGCTCATGATGATGACGAATGATTCGCGCGGCGCTGTCGGCGCCATCGAGCTCGCTGGCGGCGACGATGCGCTCGCCGAATTCGGAGTGCAATTGCATCTGCTGGCGCTCGTCGCTGTCGAGCCGGCCGGGCTTGTGCAGGATGCGATCGGGAATGCCGATCTTGCCGACGTCATGAAATGTGGCGGCGACGCGCAACAGACTCAGCTCCGCCAGCGTCAACTGGCATGCGTGTCCAAGTGCCTGTGACAGACCGACCACCCGGTCCGCGTGTTGCTGCGTTGCCTGATCACGGAAGCCGAGCGCGACTGAAAGCGCTTTGGTGCCGCTGAGGAGAGCGTCGAAAACCGGATGCGAATGCAGCATGCGTAGTGTCGGCGAATTTTTGCGGGCAGCTTAACACTGCGGCGGAACCCACGGTGCGCCGCCGCTCCGAAATTTCTGATGGATGCGGACGGCGGACAACGTGCGCCACGACGTCGCTGGATGCGACTGGTCGCGTGTTGTGCTGTGTCGTCGCCGCAACGCTGACAGCGTTGGAATGTATTTAAGCTACATGAAAATCCTACCAATTACTACGGCGACTACAACGTGAACCAGTCAGTCGAGAAGAGAAGGAGGAGGTATGGGCTGGACTGGGAATCAGGCTGCGTGCCGATGTGCCAATTGGCCGTTTGGCGACGCGAAGCGCGCGCGCTACGGGCTGGCCGACCGCTGGCAACGTTTGGCACTGACCGTGTTGATGGCATTGCTGTCCGGCTCGCAGCCCGGCGTGAGCGTGGCGAGCAGCGCAACGCTGATTGAGGGCAGCGCGCGGTATGCCGGCAAGACACCGCTGGTGGTGTCGCTGATAGCGCCGCGAGGCGTTGAGCGCACGGTGGAGGACTGGACACCGTTTCTCCGGGATCTCTCGCGCGTCATGGAGCAGCCGGTTGAGCTGCGCGTTGGCAAGTCGCAGCGTGATGTGGTCGACGATATGCTGCAACGCCGGGCAGACATCGCATGGCTGGGCAATGCACCTGCATTGGAGGTGGTGGAAGCCGGCGCTGCGGAAGTGTTTGCGTCAATGGTCCGCTGGGACGGCGGTACCGGCTACCGGTCAGTCATCGTGACGCATCGGGACAGCCCGCTCAAGACGCTCGATGAATTGCTCGAACGCAAACGCCGCCTCAGCTTTGCAATGGGCGATCCGAAGTCAACGTCTGGCTATGTGGTGCCCAACTATTACGTGTTTGCCCGCAACAAGGTGATACCGGAGCAACTCTTCGCGCGAACGGTGTCCGGCAATCACCTCGAAAACGCGTTGCGCGTGGCCCGTCGTGAGGTGGACGCTGGTGTCTGCAATGATTCCGAGCTGGCCGCCATGCAAAAGCGCTTCCCCGACGAGCATGCCCAGCTGCGCGTACTCTGGCAATCGGCGGAAATTCCGGAAAGTCCACTGCTGTGGCGCCTGTCGTTGCCGGACTCGCAGAAGCAGCGCCTGCGCGACTTTTTTGTCCGCTACGGCGCGACCGAAGTTGAACAGAACAATCTGGTCAAGATCAATAATTTGAAGCGGTTTCGCGCGTCGTCCAACCGGCAATTGCTGTTGATTGCCGATATCGAGATGTTCAACGCGCGCACCCAGATTGATCGCGACCCTGCGCTCTCGCTTGACCGCCGGGGCGAGCGGCATCAGGAAGTGGTGCAACGCGCTGTCCGGCTCGAGACGGCCCTGCGCATGCAGAGCAGATGAGCGAGACACGCATCACATGGCGTAGTGGACGACCGTGCCTCACACGCACGGAAATACAGATAGACTAGTTTTGATTCGGAACGGGGGAATATTTAATGACGGGTTACCGCATCATCGCCTTGCTGCTGGTTGCAGCGGGGCTGACGCTCGTGCCGTGGTACGCACTGCAGGACAGCTTTTTCGCGTTCAAGTGGTTGCGTCACTTCGGCAGCAAGGATCAGTCGCCTGCACTCTGGCAGATCGCCAGCTACGGCAAGGTCTGGCTGATCGCCCTGCCGGCACTGCTGCTGGCGACAGTGGGCCTCTACGCGCGTCCAGTGAACGCGGCCACGGCGGCGGAGGGCGCGCTGCGCTCGTGGGCGCGGGCACTGATGATCGTCGGCGCCGCCGGTGGGCTCTACGTGATCGCGCAGGGCTTTGCCATCGGACCGCGCGGCTACGGTTTCGAACTGTTGTCGGCGTTGTTCCCGCCGATTGCCGGGGGGCAATTCGGCATGGGCGCCGGTGCGCTGCTGGTCGCGTTCGGCTTCGTGCTGATCTGCGCCGATGGCATTGCCTCGATGGGCTATTTCCGTGGCGATCGCTTTGTGGCATCGGCGTTGCTCTGCATCGTGGTACTGGTGGTGATGTTTGTGTTCTTCCCGGTGGCGCGCGTCCTCTACGAAGGCTTCGTCGACCAGGATCGCGCACTGTCGCTGGCTGCACTCTGGGAGCGATTTGACCAGCCAAAGCTCTGGAATCTGACATTGGCGTGCCTGTGGGGCGGCAGCGGCTGCGGGGTCGCGTGGAACACGCTCTGGCTGGCGCTGCTTTGTGCGGCGGGCACGACCTTCCTCGGTCTGATGCTGGCGCTGATCGTGACCCGCTCCAACTTCCGCGGCAAAAAAGTGCTGCGCCTGCTGACCGTGCTGCCGATCATCACACCGCCGTTCGTGGTGGGGTTGTCGCTGATCATGCTGTTCGGCCGCTCGGGGGTTGTCAACCAGTTCCTCGAGTGGGCTTTCAATATTCCGCAGACGCGCTGGATCTACGGCCTGCCCGGCGTATTGCTGGCGCAGTTGTTCGCGTTTACACCGGTGGCCTTTCTGGTGCTGATCGGTGTTGTCGAAGGCGTCAGCCCGACGCTGGAGGAGGCAAGCCAGTCGCTGCACGCATCACGCTGGCAGACTTTCCGCACCGTGACGCTGCCACTGATGGCGCCGGGTCTCGCCAACGCCTTCCTGGTGGGTTTCATCGAATCCATTGCCGATTTCGGCAATCCGGTGGTGCTCGGCGGCAATTTCGGCGTGATGGCGACCGAGATCTACTTTGCCATTGTGGGTGCGCAACTCGATCAGGGCAAAGCGGCGGTGTACTCAATGATCCTGCTGGCCTTTGCGCTGTTCGCCTTCTGGCTGCAACGCAAGGCGACGGCGAGGAAGAGTTTCGTGACGGTGTCCGGCAAGGGCGACACTGGCCTGCCGAGCCCGTTGCCGGACGGCGTGCGGCGCACGGCGATTGGCGTTGGCGTGCCGTGGCTGGCACTGACGGTGGTGCTCTATGGCATGAGCATTTTCGGCGCCTTCGTCAAGGTCTGGGGCCGCGACCACACGTTCACGCTGGATCACTTCGTGAAGGCCTTCTCGATCGATCATGGGCCGAATGGCTGGCTGTTCACCGGCGCGGCGTGGCACTCGCTGATCAACACCCTGCAGTTCTCGCTGGCGGCGGCGCCGATTACGGCGATCATCGGCATCCTGTCGGCTTACCTGATTGCACGCACCACGTTCAAGGGGCAGCGCGCCTTCGAGTTCCTGACACTGCTTTCGTTTGCGATCCCCGGCACGGTGATCGGCGTTGCCTACATCTTCGCCTTTAACGTACCGCCGATCGAGATCACCGGGACCGGTCTGATCATTGTGCTTTGCTTTGTGTTCCGCAATCTGCCAGTGGGTGTGCGTGGCGGCATCGCAGCGCTGTCGCAACTCGACAAGTCACTGGACGAGGCGAGTACCACGCTAGGAGCGAACGGAGCGACGACCTTCAAACGTGTCCTGATGCCGCTGCTCAAACCAGCGGTGATCGGGGCACTGATCTACGGCTTCGTGCGCTCGATGACCACGGTCAGCGCCATCGTGTTCCTGGTCTCGGGCGATACCGAAGTGGCGACCACCTACATCATCGGTCGCGTCGTGAACGGTGACTACGGGGTGGCGATTGCGTACTGTGCGGTGCTGATCCTGATCATGGTGACCGCCATCATGCTGGTGCAGTGGGTCGTGGGCTCACGCAAACTCGGGCGCCGCACGGCAGCCCATCCCGGCGCGCCTATCGCGCCCGTCGCGGTGGGCGGATAGCGCTCCTGCACCGATCAGAACCTGTCGAATTCCGGAATAGATCATGACTGCAAACAACGAAAAAATCGCGCTGCCACCGGCCACCAAAGGCACCCTTGAGTTCATCAACGTGATCAAGGACTACGGCACCGGCGAGCCGGCCGTCAAAGGCGTGTCGTTCCGCGTTGAGGACGGCGATCTGGTGACCATGCTGGGGCCGTCTGGTTGCGGCAAGACGACCATCCTGCGCATGATTGCCGGGCTTGAGTTGCCGACCGGTGGCCAGATCCTGCTGGGCGGCAAGGACGTGACTTCGCAATCTGCGGCGCAGCGCAACGTGTCGCTGGTGTTCCAGAGCTATGCGCTGTTTCCGCACATGAGCGTGATGGAGAACGTCTGCTACGGCCTCACCGTGCAGAAGATGAAAAAACCGGATGCTGAGGCCCGCGCCAACGAGGCCATCAAGCTGCTCGGCCTGACCGGTTTCGAGCGCCGCCTGCCGTCGGAGCTCTCGGGCGGCCAGCAGCAGCGCGTCGCCATTGCCCGCGCGCTGGTATTGGAGCCGGCGGTGCTGCTGTTTGACGAACCGCTCTCCAACCTCGACACCAAGCTGCGACGGCACGTACGCGAGGAAATCCGCGAGTTGCAGCAACGCCTCAAGCTCACCTGCGTGTATGTGACTCACGACCGCGAAGAGGCGATGGCGGTGTCCGACCAGATCATCGTGATGGGCAAGGGTGTGATCACCGAAATGGGGACGCCGGGCCAGCTGTTCTTCGCACCGCGTACTTCGTTCGTGGCCGATTTCCTGTCCGAGGCGAATGTGCTGCCCGCGACGGTAACCACCGTGGCCAACGGCCGGGCCTCCATCGAACTGGGTGACGCGCGCTTTGAGATGGCTGCCGACGCCGGTGCAGCAGCTGCCGTCGGTGCCGCTACCGTGGCATTGCGGCCCGACGTGTTTACGATCACCAAAGACGCTGCGGCACAGCCTTCGCTGTCGGCAGTAATCCGCAAGTCTTCCTTCATCGGCAAGGGTGTTGAGGTGGTTGCAGACACATCTGCAGGCGAGCTCTTCGTGTTTCTGCCGCACGAAAAACTGGCGCTACCGGTGGGCGAGGAAGTTCACCTTGCGTTCCCGCCCGACGAGGCGCGTCTGACCGTGTAGTCGCCATCCGCCGCCGCGCGGGAAGAGAGGTCTGCGCCGCCACTTGTTGCCTGACGGCGCGCGGGCGCGCAATCACGCAAATTTCTACCGCTCGCGGCTGCGTTGCCGCCGCTGTTGTGCTCATGCCGCAGCGGATCGCGCGATGCGCCGCATAAATCACAACGTCATGACTTGTGTTCTAAACCCTGCTATCGTCGGGGCTTCCCGGAATTCATGAACGTTTGAGGTCAGGCGCTTGCCTGCGAGCGGAGGAAATCAATTGAAGTACCGCAATCTGCTGGCATTCGCGACGGCGTCGATTATTGCTACGGCCGCTCCGCTAGCCTCTTTTGCGCAGGACATTGTGCTCGGTCAATCTGCCGCGCTCACCGGTCCGGCGCAGGAACTGGGCAAGGAGATGCAGCTCGGCGCCAAGGTGTACTTTGATGCCATCAACGCGGCGGGCGGCATCCGTGGCAAGAAAATTGTCCTGAAGACGCTGGATGACGGTTATGAACCACCGCGCGCCGAGGCGAACACCAAACAGTTCGTGGACGACGGCGAGGTGCTTGCGCTGTTTGGTTACGTTGGCACACCGACCAGCGCCGCTTCGATCCCGGTGGCGACCAAGGCCAAAGTGCCGTTCTTCGGGGCGTTTACCGGCGCCGAGCTGCTGCGCAACCCGCCCAACCGTTACGTCTTCAACGTGCGCGCCAGTTACTTCGACGAGACCGAGGCTATCGTCCGCCAGATGACGCAGGGCGGGATCACCAAAATCGCTGTTTTCTATCAGAACGACTCTTACGGTCAGGCGGGGCTGGCCGGAGTTGAGCGCGCGCTGACCAGGCGCAATCTGCAAGTCGCGGCGAAGGCCACCGTCGAGCGCAACTCCACTGACGTCGCGGCTGCCCTTGCGACCATGCTGGCCGCGAAGCCGGAGGTGGTGATCATGATCAGCGCCTACTCGTCCTGTGCCGAATTCATCAAACAGGCCAAGGCCAAGCAGTTGGTCGCCCAGTTTGTCAACGTGAGCTTCGTCGGTACCCGTGCGCTGGCCAAGGCGTTGGGACCGGCTGCGGATGGCGTGATGATTTCGCAAGTCATGCCGCCGCCAACCGCCAACAAGTTTCCGATCATCGCCGAGTACCAGAAGGCGATGAAAGCCGCAGGGGCTGCTGATATGTCGTACACCAGTCTCGAGGGCTACATCGCGGCCAAAGTGCTGGTCGAGGCGTTGCGCCGGGGCGGCGATGCGTCGCGCGAGGCACTGGTCAAGGCGCTGGAGGGCCTTCGCGTTGATCTGGGCGGCTTTATCGCAGCCTTCGCCGCCGACAACCACAACGCCTCGAAGTTTGTCGAGATGACTGTGCTGAACAAGAACGGCGAGGTTCGTTACTAGTTCCGCGCGTCCAGCCTCCAGCGCGCGTCGGAGGCTGGTTTTGTGCGAGCGTTGAGCGCTTTGCATTGCTGAAGTGCTCGCCATCGTTGTGCCGATGGCTGGTCCCTCCACCTCGCGTTGCACTTCGAACTGCGGTACGCCGCATCGCCAGGATTCATTCAGCGATTCGCCCTGGCCGCCGCGCTGGTGTGGCTTCAGGTTGTTTTTTTATTCCGTCGTGAAATAAACATGCGCTAATGGTGGCTATGTTATTGTCATTACTGGTGGCTGCTGCCGAGATTTGAACCGCTGCACTTTCTTTTGATTGCGCGAGTACCTCAAGCCGGTGGCAGTTGAGGTTGGCAATTCATAAAAAGTTATAGCAAATGAGTAATCCCTCCTCGGGGCCGTCCGGTCCCGCGTTCAGGCGCATTCGCGCTCTGGCCCGACATCTCGGCGCTGTCGGTCTGCGAATCACACACTGGCAAAAGCCTGCGGCCGTCATCACGGCGGCGCTGTCGCTGATTGCGTTGCCCTCGAGCGCAGCTGCACAGGACATCGTGCTCGGCCAGTCGGTCGCGTTGAGCGGTCCTGCGGCCGAGCTGGGTCGCGAAATGCAGCTTGGCGCGCAGATGTACTTCGAGTCGATCAACGCCGCTGGCGGCATTCGCGGACGCAAGATCGTGCTGAAGACGCTGGATGATGGCTACGAGCCCAGCCGTGCCGAGGCGAACACCCGGCGGCTGATTGACGAGGATGTGCATGCGCTGTTTGGCTACGTCGGCACGCCGACCAGCGCGGCGTCGATTCCGCTCGCGACCAACGCCAAGGTGCCGTTCTTCGGCGCGTTTACCGGCGCAGAGTTGCTGCGCGCACCGTTCAACCGTTACGTGTTTAACGTCCGGGCCAGCTATTTCGACGAGACCGAGCTGATCGTCAAACAACTGGTTGCCGAGGGGCTGACCAGGATCGCCGTGTTCCATCAGAACGACGCCTACGGTCAGGCCGGATTGGCTGGTGTCGAGAAGGCGCTGGCTTCGCGGCGCATGAATGTGTTCGCCAAGGCAACTGTTGAGCGCAACAGCAACGATGTCAGCGCTGCCGTCGAGCGCATGCTCGCCGCCAAGCCGGAGGCCATCGTGATGGTCAGCACCTATGGCTCCTGCGCCGAATTCATCAAACAGACCAAGGCGCGCGGCTTGCTGACGCGCTACGCCAATGTGTCTTTCGTTGGTACCAAGGCGCTGGCGAAGGCGCTCGGTCCGATTGGCAGCGGCGTCATGATTTCGCAGGTAGTGCCATCGCCAGCCAGCGAAAAATACCCGTGGGTCATGGAATATCAGCGCCTGATCAAGGCCAAAGGCGCGGAATTGTCGTACACCAGCCTTGAAGGCTTCATCGCCGCCCGCATCATGGTAGAGGCACTCAAACGCGGTGGGGACACCTCGCGCGAGGCGCTGATCCGTGCGATCGAGAGCATGCGTGATGCCAATCTGGGCGGGTTTCCGGTGTCCTTCGGACCGGATGACCACGGTGCCTCGAAGTTTGTCGAACTGACCGTACTGGATCGCAATGGTCAGGTTCGTTACTGACTTGAGCTAAAACCGGATTGTCAGCACCGCCGCTGCATCGCTTTTTTTCGGCCTGCCATCGTGATCGTCTACAACCTCGCCTGCGAAAACCAGCACCCCTTTGAAGGCTGGTTTTCGTCGCCCGCTGACTTCGAGAATCAGCGTGACCGCGGTCTCGTCGAGTGTCCGGTGTGCGCGTCAAAGCAGGTCGAGCGCAAACTGCATGCCCCGCGCATCAATGTTGGCGCTGCGCCGGAGACAAAGCGCGAGGCAGTTGAGGCAGCCACTCAGCCTGATGGCGAAATCGACTACGGGAAGCTGAAGGAAGCGATTGCCGGGTTCGCCCAGCAGGTGCGCGACAACACCGAGTACGTCGGTGAGCGGTTTGCCGAGGAAGCGCGCGCCATGCATTACGGTGAGAAGGAGCATCGCGGCATTCGTGGTCGCACCGACCGTGAGACGGCCGAAGCGTTGCGCGAGGAGGGCATCGAGTTTGCCAGCCTGCCGTTTCCGGTGGATTTTCCGAACGCGCACTAGGGGCGGCGGATGCAGCCGCCTGGGACATTCGGGTGACCTTTTTTCCGATTGGCTTTTCGCTGCAAAGACGGCTGATTGAGGGCTTCGCGCGCTTTCTGCCAAAAGTCGACTATTAGCGGAATCATCTTTCAGGCCCTGCGAAACGGTCGCTTCACGAAAAAGTTGATAACTTTTTTGGTTGCTCGTGCCCGCCACCGTCGAACCGCCCGAAACGGTCAGGATCCCATTGAGAACTCAGCAATCGCCGCTTCGCCTTTCGGGCGCTTGACGATGTCGAAACCCTCCAGGTAGACGTGATGGTGATCGTTGAGCGCGATCAGCATCTGGTTGGCGACGCGCGCCACATCCAGCCACGTCGGGTTCTCCAGAGTCTCGCTTTCGAATGTCTCGCCATCGTTCGGGTCCTCGGCGACGAAGCGTATCTTGCCTTTGTGGGCCCGCTGATCGAGGTTGTCGACCGGCAAGTCCTCATCATCATAGTCATACGCCTCGTAGATCACGCGCACGTCGTCGCCCAACGCAGCCTTCACGCGCGCCTGGATCGCGTCATCCAGCTCCATGCTTTCGTCACTGACGCCGCTGCCCATGTCGCCGTCGTCGTCCTCTTCCGGCGGTCCGGTATCCGGATCGTCCGGTCGGCGCTGATGGCGTCCCGAGAGCCCCTGATTGCTGTGGATCTCGCCGTCTTCCTCCTGAACTCGTGCGATGTAGCGGAAGTCATCCCCGCCGAGATACTCATCGTCGCCGAATATTGCCGCCGTGTCGCTGATGCCGAGCACGACGAAGCTGGTGCCATCATGGCGGCTGACCAGCGTGTCGCCGATGTTTACCTGGCCCAGCCCCTTCACCTCGGCTGACCTGACGAAACCGGCGAGCGGATCGTCGTAGTCGCTACTGGCCAAATGGTCACGGTAACGTGCGCCGAACGCCGCCCATAGCGCGGGGAAGTCGCGCTCCAGCTCGCCGGGTGCCACCGGTTCCCAGTAGCTCCAGCCGATGTGAAAGTCTTCTTCATGCCGCGTACTCTCGTCGGCGGCGATCGTCTTCCAGATCGCGGATTGGGTGTCGGCGTCGCTGCGAGTTTTCTTGTCGAAAATCTTGCCGGGCGTCCACGCCAGGGCATTGAGCGCCGGCTTCGGGTCTCCGTTCCGGTCCAGCGGAATGCCAAGCGACGCGGCGCGATCGGGGTTGGCCAGCACCTGATCGAAGGCATCGCGCCCGTGCGCGATCACCCACGAGCGGAAGGCGGCGAAGTCTTCGTCGTCACAGGCGCCGGCGTGCGCGAGCGTCGCCGCGAGCCAGTGTCCGCGCGTACGAAGCCGGCTCAGGCGATAGTTCACATGGTGCAGGAACCAGGCGACTTGATGCGCGTCGAAACTGTCCAGCAGGGCAGCGAGACGCTTGCGGTAGGGCTCCGGCTTGTTGGCATGCGCGCCTGCGTGGATGAGGCCTTCGATGTGCCTCCAGAAGTCGTCGTGGGTCATGCGCTGTCCTTTGCTGCCCTTTGTCGCGGACGTGTCAGCCAAGCCGCTCGGGGCCGACCAATATTTACGCCGTAAGGTAATTCTGCCGAAGGATCGCGCAGGAGTAAACCGATAGCGCCGAAGTGTCGATTCGACGTACTTGGATGCGGTGGCTGAGTCTTACCGCAATTGACTGAACACTCCGGTACAAGCCAGTCGCAACGTCAAGGGACGCGGTCGATTTCCGTGCCCGTACTGTGTGATGAAATCTGCGCTATAATTTATGACTCACAGAGACATAGCTCAGTTGGTTAGAGCACCACCTTGACATGGTGGGGGTCGTTGGTTCGAATCCAATTGTCTCTACCAGATTCGTCCGCCACGTTGTTCATAAGGGATGCCGAAGAATGCCGCGAACTAGCACTTTTGGAAGGTTTCATCACCGCCGGGGCTAGGGCTTTCTGCGTCGTTTCGACGTGTCTACAGTGACTATTGGAAAAGCAGCTTCGGCTGCTTTTTTGTTTTCAACGACTGAAAATTCATGATTCAAGTACAACTCCCCGACGGTTCGAAGCGGCCGTTTGACAAACCGGTCAGCGTCGCTGAAGTCGCCGCCAGCATCGGCGCCGGCCTCGCCAAGGCGGCACTGGCCGGCAAGGTCGATGGCAAGCTGGTCGATACATCCTTCGTCATCGACAAAGACGCACAACTGGCAATCGTCACCGAAAAGGACGCTGATGGCGTCGACGTGATCCGCCACTCGACGGCGCACCTGCTGGCGTACGCGGTCAAGGAGCTGTATCCCGAAGCCCAGGTCACGATCGGCCCGGTCATCGACGACGGTTTCTATTACGACTTTTCGTACAAACGCCCCTTCACGCTGGAAGACCTCGAGAAGATCGAGGCCAAGATGGCCGAACTGGCCAAAAAGGACGAGAAGGTCCTGCGCAAGGTGCTGCCGCGCGACGAGGCCGTCGCCTACTTCAAGGGCATCGGCGAGGCGTACAAGGCCGAGATCATTGCGAGCATTCCGGCCAACGAGGACGTGTCGCTCTATTCCGAAGGCGCGTTCACGGATCTCTGCCGCGGACCGCACGTACCGTCGACGGGACGCCTGAAGCACTTCAAGCTGATGAAGGTGGCCGGCGCCTACTGGCGTGGCGATCATCGCAACGAGATGCTGACGCGCGTCTACGGCACGGCTTGGGCGAAGAAGGAAGACCTCGACGCCTATCTGTTCCGGCTGGAAGAGGCCGAGAAGCGCGATCACAGGAAGATCGGCAAGCTGCTCGACCTGTTTCACGTGCAAGACGAGGCGCCGGGCATGGTGTTCTGGCATCCCAACGGCTGGCGCATCTGGCAGGTCGTCGAGCAGTACATGCGCAAGGTCTACGAGAACAACGGCTATCAGGAAGTGAAGGGGCCGCAGATCCTCGACCGCACGTTGTGGGAAAAGTCAGGCCATTGGGAGAACTACAAGGACAACATGTTCACGACGGAGTCCGAGAAGCGGACGTACGCCGTCAAGCCCATGAACTGTCCGGGTCACCTTCAGATCTACAACGCGGGCCTGCATTCGTACAAGGAGCTGCCGCTGCGCTACGGCGAGTTCGGCTCCTGCCATCGTAATGAGTCGTCGGGCTCGCTGCACGGCATCATGCGGGTACGCGGGTTCACGCAGGACGATGGTCACATCTTCGTGATGGAAGACCAGATCCAGGCCGAGTGCCTCGCCTTCACGCGCCTGCTGCAGAAGGTGTACGCCGATTTCGGCTTCACCGACATCATCTACAAGATCTCGACGCGCCCGGAAAAGCGCATCGGGTCGGAAGAAAGCTGGGACAAGGCCGAAAAGGCCCTGATGGACGCGCTGGACGCGGCCGGCGCGCCGTGGGAAGAGCTGAAGGGCGAGGGCGCCTTTTATGGCCCCAAGATCGAGTATTCGCTCAAGGACGCGCTGGGCCGCGTCTGGCAGTGCGGCACCATGCAGGTCGACCCCAATATGCCGGCCCGACTGGGGGCCGAGTACGTGGCCGAGGACAACTCGCGCAAGACGCCGATCATGCTGCACCGCGCCATCGTGGGCTCGCTGGAGCGCTTTATCGGCATCCTGATCGAGAACTACGCTGGCGCCCTGCCGCTGTGGCTGGCGCCGCGGCAAATTGCGGTTGCGTCGATCACCTCGGATCAGAACGAATACGCCGAAACCGTTGTAAATCGGCTCAAGGCCGCTGGCATCCGGGCCGAGGCGGACTTGAGGGCGGACAAAATATCCTATAAAATCCGCGAGTTAAGCCTTCAAAAGCTCCCGTACATCGCTGTGGTGGGCGGCAAAGAGGCCGAACAAGGCGCAGTCGCGGTTCGCGGGCGCGGCAATCAGGACTTGGGCGTGATGCCCGTCGAAAAGTTCATTGAACTGGCCGTTTCCCAAAACAGACCGGGAATGCACAAGACTATTTAGTGCTGGAGTTGTCACATAGCCGATAAAGACACCCGAATCAATCGAGAGATCACCGCTCCCGAGGTTCGACTGATAGACAAAGACGGTGAGCAGGCCGGCATTAAATCATTGCGCGAAGCAATGGCGATGGCCGAGGACGCTGAGCTTGATCTGGTTGAAATCGCCCCGACGGCGCAACCACCGGTTTGCCGCATCATGGATTACGGCAAATTCAAGTTTCAGGAGTCCAAGCGCCTGCAGGAAGCGAAGTCCAAGCAGAAGCAGATCGAGATCAAGGAGATCAAGCTGCGTCCGCAGACCGACGAGCATGACTATCAGATCAAGATGCGCAAGATCCATGAGTTCATTGCCGAGGGCGACAAGGTCAAAATCACCTTGCGCTTCCGCGGTCGTGAAATGGCGCATCAGGAGTTTGGCGTACGACAACTCGACCGAATCAAGGCGGACACCGAGGAAATCTGCGTGGTTGAGCAGTTTCCGCGGATGGAAGGCCGGCTCATGGTGATGATGCTGGCACCGAAGAAAAAGCAGGTGGCGCCCGCGAAAGCGGCGGCACCGGCAAAACCTGCAGCAGGGGCCTCGGCTCCTGCTGCAGCAGATGGCGCGAAAGCGCCATCGACGAAACCCGCTGGGGCCCCCAAGATTGCAGCGTAGTGCTGCAACGCCTCTGTAGGTTCGTGAAGCCGGGCTTTATCGTCCGGTCACAAGAAAGTAGTTGGCAATCATGCCCAAAATGAAGACCAAAAAGGCCGCCTCCAAGCGGCTGAAAGTCCGCAAGAGCGGCAGCGTCAAGCGTGGCCACGCAACCAAGCGCCATATCCTGACCAAGCGCACGACGAAGAACAAGCGTCAGCTGCGTGGTGTCGTTACCATCCATGAGAGCGACGTCGGCCGTGTCAAGGCCATGTTGCCCTACGCATAAGGAGGACTGAAAGATGCCTCGCGTAAAACGTGGTGTAACCGCCCGCGCCCGTCACAAGAAAATTATCGCGCTGGCCAAAGGCTATCGCGGTCGTCGCAATAACGTCTATCGCGTTGCCAAGCAGGCGGTGATGCGCGCCGGGCAATATGCCTATCGCGATCGCCGCAACAAGAAGCGCGATTTCCGTGCCCTGTGGATTGCGCGTATCAACGCCGCAGCCCGCGAAGCCGGCATGAAGTACTCGACCTTCATGGGCGCCCTGAAAAAGGCGGCCATCGAGATCGACCGCAAGGTACTCGCCGACATGGCCGTCTTTGACGCGCCGGCGTTTACCGCGCTCGTGGAGCGCGTCAAGAAGGCCTAGGCCTCCCTTACCGACCGCTCTCGAGCAACCCACAAAAGGGAGGCACCGCCTCCCTTTTGTTTTTTCTGGACCGTGATGACATGACGCAATCCCTCGAACAAATCATCGCCTCCGCCAGTGCCGACTTCGCTGCCTGTGCCGACGCACCGTCGCTGGAGAACGCCAAGGCGAAGTACCTTGGCAAGACCGGCGCCGTCACCGACCTGCTGAAGGGCATGGCCACCCTGTCGCCGGAGGAAAAGAAGACCCGTGGCGCCGAGATCAACCGCACCAAGGACGCTATCGAGGCTGCGTTGCGAGCCCGGCGCGACGCGCTCGCTGCCGATGCGCTCAACGCCAAACTCGCGGCGGAGTCCATCGACGTCACCCTGCCCGGTCGTGGCAAGGGGCAGGGCGGTATTCACCCGGTGATCCGTACCTGGCAGCGCGTTGAGGAGATTTTTGGCTCGATCGGTTTCGACGTCGCCGATGGCCCCGAGATTGAGGCCGACTGGTTCAACTTCACGGCGCTGAACAACCCGCCGAACCACCCGGCGCGCTCGATGCAGGACACGTTCTACGTCGACATGAACGGCACCGACGGCCTGCCGCTGCTGCTGCGCACCCACACCTCGCCGATGCAGGTACGTTACGCGCGGATGCACGCGAGCGACGTGACCACGAAGGGCAAACCGATCAAGGTCATCGCGCCGGGGCGCACCTATCGCGTCGACTCCGACGCCACCCACTCGCCGATGTTCCATCAGGTCGAGGGACTCTGGATTGACGAGAACATCTCGTTCGCCGACCTGAAGGGCGTCTATACCGACTTCCTGCGTCGCTTCTTCGAGAGCGACGACCTGCAGGTGCGCTTCCGCCCGAGCTACTTCCCGTTCACCGAGCCATCCGCCGAGATCGACATGAAGTTCGAAAGCGGCCCGCTGAAAGGCAAGTGGCTGGAGATTTCCGGTTCCGGCCAGGTGCATCCGAGCGTGGTGCGCAACTTCGGTCTCGACCCCGAGCGCTACATCGGCTTCGCCTTTGGCTCCGGGCTCGAGCGTCTCACGATGTTGCGCTACGGCATTGGCGATCTGCGCCTGTTCTTCGAGGGCGATCTGCGCTTTTTGAAGCAGTTTGCCTAGCGCCACTGGCGCAGGACGAATGACCAATGACGAATGACGACATTGGTTAGCGTTCCCGCTCACGTTCTTTCGTCATTCGTCATTCGTCTTTCGTCCTTGAATTTATGCAATTCTCCGAATCCTGGCTCCGCAGCTTCTGCAACCCGTCCATGACGACGGACGAACTCGCCCACGCGCTCACGATGGCCGGGCTGGAGGTGGAGGAGGTGACGCCCGCTGCGCCGCCGTTCACCAAGATCGTCGTCGGCGAGATCGTCACCCGCGAGAAGCATCCGAACGCGGACAAGCTGTCGCTGTGTACGGTCAACGTAGGGGCGCACGCTGCAACACCGCTGCAGATCGTCTGTGGTGCGCCGAATGCCCGGGCTGGCATCAAAATCCCCTGCGCACTGGTCGGCGCCGAGTTGCCGCCTGGTGAGGATGGCAAGCCATTCCTGATCAAGCCGGTCAAGATGCGCGGTGTCGAGTCCAACGGCATGCTCTGCAGCGCCCGTGAGCTGGGTATCTCCACTGATCATGCCGGTCTGCTGGAGCTGGCGGCCGACGCGCCGATCGGCGCCGACATCCGCGAATACCTTTCGCTCAACGACAGCAAATTCCTGATCAAGCTGACGCCGAACAAGGCGGACTGCCTGTCGGTCTATGGGGTCGCGCGCGAAGTGCACGCCATCACCGGCGCGCCTCTCGCGCCGGCGCCCACTGGCGAGGTGAAGGCAACGCTGGCCGATGTGCTGCCTGTAAAGGTGCTGGCGCCTGATCTGTGCGGCCGTTTCGCTGGCCGCGTGGTGCGCGGCGTCAACGCCAAGGCCTCCACCCCGGCGTGGATGCGGGAACGGCTGGAGAAATCCGGTCAACGCTCGATCACAGCGCTGGTCGACATTTCCAACTACGTGATGCTGGAACTCGGTCGCCCGACGCACGTGTTCGATCTCGACAAGGTGCATGGCGGGCTCGAAGTGCGCTGGGGCAAGGCGGGCGAAACGCTCAAGCTGCTCAATGGCAACACCGTCGAGCTCTACGACAAAGTCGGTGTCATCGCCGACGACCACGCGGTTGAATCGCTCGCCGGCATCATGGGCGGTGACAGCACGGCCGTGTCGCTCGACACGCAGAACGTCTACGTCGAAGCCGCGTTCTGGCACCCGCTCGCCATTCAGGGCCGCGGCCGCCGCTACAACTTCTCCACCGACGCCGGGCACCGCTTTGAGCGTGGCGTGGACTGGGAGACGATCCCGGCGCACCTGGATCGCATCTGCGCGCTGATCCTGGAAATCTGCGGCGGCGAGGCCGGTCCGCTTGACGATCAGACGGTCAACGTGCCCACCCGCAAGCCGGTCACGATGCGCATTGCACGTGCGCAGAAGGTCATCGGCGTGCCGGTTTCTGCCGACGAAATGAGCGGCATTTTCACGCGGTTGGGCCTGCCGCACCGGCGCTCTGTTGTGGAATCGACCGGCGGCACGGATGAGGCCATCATCGTCACCCCGCCCAGCTACCGCTTCGACATCGAGATCGAAGAGGATCTGATCGAGGAGATCGCCCGCATCTATGGCTTTGACAACATCCCGGCGCTGCCGCCGGTCGCGCGCGCCGCGATGCACGCCAAGCGCGAAAGCACACGCAGCCTGCACGAGCTGCGCGCCGCGATTGCTGCAGCGGATTACTTCGAGGCCATCAACTACAGCTTCGTCGATGAAAGCTGGGAGCGCGAGCTGCTCGGCAACGGTAACCCGATCAAGCTGCTGAACCCGATCGCCAGCCAGATGGCGGTGATGCGCACCTCGCTGATCCCCGGTTTGCTGGCGAACATTCAATACAACGCCAGTCACAAGGCGGATCGGGTTCGCGTCTTTGAGCTGGGCAAGGTGTTCCTGCGCGACAAGAGCGTCACCGATGGCGAGCTGGCTGTGGCCGGGATCGCCCAGCCACTGCGGCTCGCCGGTGCAGCCTGGGGCGGCGCAGTGACCGAGCAGTGGGCCAGTGCCAAGCGTGCAGTGGACTTTTTTGACGTAAAGGCGGATTTGATGGCGTTGTTGCCGGCTGACGTGACCTTTGCTGCTGGTGAGCATCCGTTGCTGCACCCTGGCCGCTCGGCGCAAATCGCGCAGGGAGGGGCGACCATCGGCTGGATCGGCGAACTGCACCCGAAGCATCTGACCAAGTTCGAGCTCAGCTCGGCACCGGTGGTGTTCGAGCTGGATGTGGCGGCGCTGCAACAGTGCCCCATGCCGGTGCATGTGCCGGTCTCGAAGCAGCCGCTGGTGCGCCGCGACATGGCGCTGGTGGTTGCAAATTCCGTTAATTCCGACGCTCTCACAGCCAGCTTGCGCGAGGCCGCGCCGGCGTTTGTGCGCGCGGTGGAAGTGTTTGACGTGTACCGCGGCGCCGGTCTGCCAGAAGGCAAAAAAAGCGTTGCAATTCGGGTACTTATGCAAGATACTGAACGTACGTTGGCAGATAACGAGATCGAGGGAGCATGCCAGCGGATGCTCGACAATGTTCAACAACAACATGGCGCCGCATTGCGCGCCTAGTGCATAGACAGTAGTAATGCCTGAATCGGTTACCAAAGCGGAGCTAGCGGATGTCCTGTTCGAGCGACTGGGCTTGAACAAGCGCGAAGCGAAGGACATGGTCGACTACTTCTTTGAAGAAGTGCGCGAAGCCCTGGAGCGTGGCGAAGACGTCAAGCTCTCCGGCTTCGGCATCTTCAATCTGCGCGAAAAATCGCAGCGCCCTGGTCGCAACCCGAAAACCGGCGAGGAAATCCCGATCACGGCGCGCCGCGTCGTGACCTTCCACGCCAGCAACAAACTCAAGGCGCAGGTGGACGCCGCTCATGCCGAGCGAGAGCCCGTCGCTGGCTGAACTGCCGCCGATTCCGGCGAAACGCTACTTCACCATCGGCGAAGTGAGTGAGCTTTGCCTGGTCAAACCGCACGTGCTGCGCTACTGGGAGCAGGAGTTCACCCAACTGCGCCCGGTCAAGCGCCGTGGCAACCGCCGCTATTACCAGCACCATGAAGTGCTGCTGGTGCGCCGCATCCGCGAGCTGCTCTACGGCGAAGGCTTCACCATCATCGGCGCCCGTGGCCGACTGGACGAAGAGGCCAATGGCGCCCAGCCCGCGACGCGGCGGCGCAACGTGACCGCTGTCGCCACCACCGGCCGCACCGTGCTCAGCCACGTTGATGGCACCGACTTGCGACAAGAGCTGCTTGAAATCGCGGCGTTGCTCGACCCGAAGCAGCCCAGCTAGTCCTCCTCACACACACGTGCACGACATATGCACGCGTGCACATGCGTGCCGATGCAATGCACTGCGGGCCAGCTATCACGCAACACTCACCTATTCGCAGCAGAGCGCTCATGCTGCACTGCTACAATCAACGGCTCGGCGTATAGCGCAGCCTGGTAGCGCACTTGCATGGGGTGCAAGGGGTCGCGAGTTCGAATCCCGCTACGCCGACCATACTCACAAAGGGTTAGCTGGTTAATTGCCGCTAACCCTTTTTCTTTTGCAGCGTACCAATGTGTAAATGTGCTGCGCTGACTACGACCAGGCGTCGCCCAACGCCTCTGCCTGCCGCAACACCAGCTCTACCGCGCCGTCTTGCAAATCGGGCGGGTAGCGGTACTTGCGGAGGATGCGTTTCACCATCAGGCGTAGTTTGGCGCGCACGCTCTCGCGCTGCGACCAGTCCACAGTGATGTTGCGGCGCAGGCTTTCAGTCAGTTCGTGGGCGATCTTCTTGAGCGTTTCGTCGCCCAGTTCGCGCACGGCGGACTCGTTGTCCACCAGCGCATCGTAAAAGCGGACTTCGTCATCGTTCAACCCAAGCGCTTCGCCGCGATTGGCTGCCTCGCGGAACTTGCGCGCCATCTCGATCAGTTCTTCGATCACCTGTGCGGTTTCGATGGTGCGGTTCTGGTAGCGGGTAATGACGTTGGCCAGCAGTTCTGAAAACCGCCGCTGCTGCACGAGATTGCTCGCGAAGCGCGTCCTGATCTCGCCTTCGAGCAGGCGATCAAGCAGCTCCACGGCCAGGTTGCGTTCCGGCAAGTTGCGCACGTCTTCCAGGAACGCGTCGTCGAGGATGCCGATGTTGGGTTTGTCCAGCCCCACCGCATCAAACACATCCACCACTTCGTCCGACACTACCGCCGAGCTGATGATTTGCCGTACCGCCAGCTCGCGTTCCTCGTTGGTCCGCTTTTGTTGCGCCAGCTCACGCTTGGTCAGGATCACCTTCACGCACTGCAGGAAGGCCACCTCATCGCGCACTGCCTTGGCCTCATCCAGCGTGCAGCACAGCGTGAATGCCTTGCTCATCGCCAGCGCGATGTCGGCAAAACGCTTCTTGCCATCAGTCAGCCCGAGCACATGGTTGGCGGCACCCGCGAGCAGACGATGGCCCGCCGTGCGAAATGCGGAATAGTCAAAGCCATGCAGCATGCCGCGCAGCACATCGAGCTTTTCGGCCATCACGGCGTACGCCTCGGCCGCATCCACCGTCGGCCGGCCACGGCCATGGCTGGCGGTGTAATCCTTCAGCGCGCTGCGCAGTTCGTTGGCGATCCCGATGTAGTCCACCACCAGCCCGCCCTGCTTGTCGCGGAACACGCGGTTCACCCGCGCGATCGCCTGCATCAGGTTGTGCCCCTTCATCGGCTTGTCCACGTAGAGCGTGTGCACGCAAGGCGCGTCGAAACCGGTCAGCCACATGTCACGCACGATGACCATGGCGAGCGGGTCGGCCGGGTCCTTGAAGCGTTTCTCCAGCCGTTTGCGGGTCTGCCCGCTGTAGATATGCGGTCGCAGCAGCGCCTTGTCGCTCGCCGAGCCGGTCATCACGATTTTGATCGCACCTTTCTCCGGGTCTGCGTCGTGCCAGTCGGGGCGCAGCCTGATGACCTCGTCGTAGAGGTGGACGCAGATGTCGCGGCTCATCGCCACCACCATCGCCTTGCCGGTCTGCGCGCGCTGCCGTTCCTCGAAGTGCGCCACCAGATCGGCCGCCACGCGGGCCACCCGCGGCTCGGCGCCCACCACGCGCTCCAGCGCGGCCCAGCGGCTCTTGAGTCGTGCCTGCTGGGTTTCTTCCTCGTCCTCGGTCAGCTCGTCGACCGCCTCATCGAGCTCCGGCAGATCGGCGTCTTTCAACCCCAGCCGCGCCAGCCTTGATTCAAAGTAGATCGCGACGGTCGCACCATCCTCCTTCGCCTGCTGCATGTCGTAGACGTGGATGTAGTCACCAAACACCGCCCGCGTGTCGCGGTCCTCGCTGGACACCGGCGTACCGGTAAAGGCCACAAACGTTGCGTTCGGCAGCGCATCGCGCAGGTGCTGCGCGTAGCCCACCTGAAACCGGCTGATGTATTCGCCCGGCGGACCTTCGGCCGCACGCAGTGTGCTGCCCACTGTCGCGTCGTTCGCGGCCGTGCCCACGCGCGGTGGCGCGGGGGCTTTCAGTTTCGCGGCAAAGCCATATTGTGTGCGGTGGGCCTCGTCGGCAATCACCACAATGTTGCGGCGGTCCGAGAGCACGGGGAAGCTGTCTTCATCGGCGCCGGGCATGAATTTTTGAATGGTGGCGAAGATGATGCCACCGGACGGACGGTTGCCGAGCCGCGCGCGCAGGTCCTGCCGTGTCGTCGCCTGCACCGGCTGCTCGCGCAGCAAATCTTCCGCCAGCGAGAACACTCCAAACAACTGCCCGTCGAGGTCGTTGCGGTCGGTGATCACCACGATGGTCGGGTTCTCCATCGTCGGGGTCTGCATCACGCGCGCTGCAAAGCAGGTCATCGTGATGCTCTTGCCGCTGCCCTGCGTGTGCCACACCACGCCGCCCTTGCGACTGCCACCGGGGCGCGAGGCCGCGATCACCTGCTCGATGGCGGCACGCACGGCATGAAACTGGTGATAGCCCGCCACTTTCTTGAGCAGCCCGCCGTCATCTTCAAACAGCACGAAGTAGCGCAGGTAATCGAGCAGCATCGCGGGCGCCAGCAGGCCGTGCACCAGGGTTTCGAGCTCGTTGAATTCGCCGAGCGGGTCGAGCGTCACGCCGTCGATCGTGCGCCACTGCAAGAAGCGCTCGCGATCCGCCGACAGCGAGCCGGCGCGTGCATCGCTACCGTCGGAGATCACCATCAGCTCGTTGTAGTGAAAGAGATCGGGGATCTGCTCCTTGTAGGTCTGCAACTGCTGGTACGCCGTCCAGATGTCGGCGTTGGCGTCGGCCGGGTTCTTCAGTTCCAGCACCACCAGCGGCAGGCCATTGATGAACAGCACGATGTCCGGCCGCCGCGTGTAGCGGGTGCCCTTCACGCTGAACTGGTTCACCGCCAGCCAGTCGTTGCTTGCCGGGTTCGCCCAGTCCACCAGCCGCGCAAAGTCGCCGCGCGTCTCGCCATCCTTCTGGTACTGCACCGGCACGCCGTTCACCAGCAGGCGGTGCAGCGCGCGATTGGCTGCCAGCAGGCTGGGCTCGCCCAGCGCACGCACCTGGTCCAGCGCGTCGTCGCGGGCGGCGGCGGGCATCTGCGGGTTCAGGCGCGCCAGCGCGGCGCGCAGCCGCTCAAGCAGCAGCACCTGCGCGTAGCTGGTGCGCTCGGGCGTGGCGCCGTCGGGCGCGATGTCGAGCCCGTTCGCCGTGGCATAGCCCACGCTGCGCAGCCATCCCAGTGTTTCCTGTTCGAGCTGGTCTTCGGTCATGATTTCAGGCGCAGCATCAGCGTCATGGCGTCCAGCGGTGAGGGCTGAAAGCCGTAGTGTGCATAAAACAGCCGCGCCCGCTCGTGCAGGGCGTGCACCAGCAGCGCCCGCACCCCCGTGTTCTGCGACACCACGAGCGCCCGGTTCAGCGCGTCTTGCAGCAGGGCGCCGCCCAGCTGCATGCCCTGTGCGCGGCGATCCACTGCCAGCCTTGCCAGCACCAGCACGGGGATCGGGTCCGGCATGTTGCGGCGCACGCCGCCGGTCGCCGCCTGGTGCGCCACGGCGCCGGCGGCCAGCGCGTAATAGCCGCACGCCCGCGCGCCGTCGTCGAGCACCACGAACGTGCGGCTGGCGCCGCTCAACTGGTTGGCCAGGGCGCGGCGCTTCAGCCAGTCATCGAGCACCGGCTCGCCACAGTCGAACGCATCCACCGCGTGCTGGGCCACCAGTGGCTCCGGCGCCGTGAACCGCAGCGTCACTGCTCAGGCTGCGCTGGTGGTCGGCGCCCAGGGCGGCGTGACGGCCAGCAGCCGCGCCAGCCCGGCATTGGGGGCAGCGGACGCGTCCAGCGCGGCATTGAAGGCGCGAAACTTCTCAGCATCGAGGCTGAAGAACACCTGGTCCAGCAGCACCGCCTGCGCCCGGTCACACGCGGCTTCCAGCATGAAATCCGAACGGTTCTTGCCCAGCAGTTGCGCCGCGTGATCGATCAGATCACGCTGCTCCGGCAGGGCGCGCAAATTGATGGCGGCATCACGCATGGTTGGCCTCGTGTGTTGACAATGGATATACGGATCGTACGCCGCTGTGTAGCTGTTGTCAATACGCGCAAGGTGTGACGGCTGTCTATGCCGCCAACGCCTCTGCCTCGGCCTCGGGCAGCCGCAATTGGCCAGAAATCAGGCGCGGGAGCAGGGTGTCGCGGAGGGTGGATAGGGTGTGGGCTTGTTGCGCGTTTGCGATCCAGCCATCTAGCATCACACCTGCAATGTCTTCGTATGCTCGAAGAAGGTCGTCAGGCGGCAGTACTGTCGGGTGACTCTCAACAAGGCCCTTGTTCAAGTTTTGTTGCGCTGAACCAGAGGATTTTGATGCGAGACTTTCCCGCTCGCGCCGGGCACACACATACATAAATGCGCGAGTGTGTGGATTGGGAATCAAACCACAGCATGCCTGGTTGGCTGTCATAGGCTTCGCCACAAGGCACACTTCGCCCGCCGTTGCCCCATACATTGCAACAACAGTTGTTCCTTGTGGCCAGAGTTTTGCTGAGCTTTCTTTCATTCCCAAGTCGCTGATGGTTTCCCTGGTTTCGAACACGATTGGGTTGCGAACTTCGCCCGAGGTAAGCCAAGAAACATTCCCATTCCAGTATTCAGGGACTGTGCGCTTCGGCGTCCCACCGCTTTCAATACGCGCACAAATGTCGGCGAAAACGCCAACCCTCCACCCCCTCGGCACCAAGCCCAGCGGGGATTCTTCGAAGCTGTCGGGGAATAGTGCGGCGAGGGGTTCGGGGAGGGCTTCGGGTTGTTCGCCTCGTGCCTTGGCATGCACGGGATCGAAATCGACGAACCAGGACTTGAACAGCGCCTGCGCGATGGCTTCTAGCGTAGCGTTGGTTTCGCGCAGGAGGGTGATGCGGTCGTCGAGTGCCGACAACACGCAAGCTGCCGCCCTACGTTCATCGGGCGGAGGAAATGCGAACTCATATGCGGCAATCGACTGCCACGAAACTCGCTGGCGACCAGATGTGCCCTCCATGCGACCAATCGCATATTCACGAAATGCTGGCTCACGACAAAGGTAGTAGATGAAATCGTTGTCTTCCGGGTCTTTACCGCAGAGAACGATAAATTCCGTTGAACCTTCGGCAATGGCATCACCGTCTAGGCAGCGAACTTGAGCTGTTTTCCCGTTTTCAAGACAGGGAGTTATGCGCGCTAGGAGAGTGTCGCCATTCTGAAAATGTGCGCCGGCGCCCTTAGCTTCACGTACAAGCACCCCCTCTGCGCCGATGTCGCGTGAATGTTGCGGCAGTGCGGCCATGTCAACAAAAGGCACAACACTTCCTTTGCGCACCTTACGTGCTGGATTTATCTCGGCAATCTGGTCAAGTCGCTGCACCGGCCACTCAGAACTCATACCCCAGCCCCCCCAGCTTCGCCCGAATCACCGCATCCAGCTCCGCACCCTGGGCCATCTGCTCGCCCAGTTTTTCGGTCAGCTTGCGCATCTTCTCGTCAAAGGCTTCGTCGTCGTCCTCCACCTCCTCGGCGCCCACGTAGCGGCCGGGGGTGAGGACGTGGCCGTGTTCGGCGATTTCGCTGAGTTTCACTGAGCGGCAGAAGCCTGGGATGTCGGCGTAGGCAGGTGCCCCCTCTCCCTGGCCCTCTCCCACGAGGGGAGAGGGGGACAAACGCCAGGCGTGAAAGGTGTCGGCAATCTTGTCGATGTCTTCGTCGCTCAGCTCAATCTGCACGCGGCTGACCGAGGTGCCGAGCTTGCGGGCGTCGATGAACAGCACTTCGCCTTTGCGCTGGGTCTTGCCCTTGGCGAGAAACCACAGGCAGGCGGGGATTTGGGTGTTGAAGAAGAGCTGGCCGGGCAGGGCGATCATGCATTCGACCACGTCGGCCTCGACCATGGCCCGACGGATCTCGCCCTCGCTGTTCTGGCTGCTGGACATCGAGCCGTTGGCGAGCACGATGCCGGCGCGACCGCCGGGCTTCAAGTGGTGCAGCATGTGCTGCAGCCAGGCGTAGTTGGCGTTGCCCTGCGGCGGCGTGCCGTACACCCAGCGCGGGTCGCCTTCCAGACTGCCGTGCCACCAGTCGCTGATGTTGAACGGCGGATTCGCCAGGATGAAGTCGGCGCGCAGGTCGGGGTGCTGGTTGCGGGTGAAGGTGTCGGCCGGCTCGCGGCCCAGGTTGAAGTCGATGCCGCGAATGGCCAGGTTCATGGCGGCCAGCCGCCAGGTGGTGGGGTTGCTTTCCTGCCCGTAAATGGATACATCGCCCAGCTTGCCACCGTGGGCTTCGATGAATTTCTCGCTCTGCACGAACATGCCGCCGCTGCCGCAGCAGGGGTCATACACCTGGCCGTGGTGCGGGGCGAGTACGGCCACCAGCGTTTTGACGATGCTGGCGGGCGTGTAGAACTGGCCGCCCTTCTTGCCCTCGGCGCTGGCGAACTGGCCAAGAAAGTATTCGTAGACCTGGCCGAGAATGTCGCGCGCGATGCTGAGGTCGTGCCCGAAGCCGACGGTGGAGACCAGGTCGACCAGCTCGCCGAGCTTGCCCTGCGGCAGTTGGGCGCGAGCGTAGCGCTTGTCGAGGATGCCTTTGAGCTTGGCGTTTTCGCTTTCGATCTCGGCGAGCGCGTCGTCGATGCGCTTGCCGATGTCGGCCTGCTTGGCGGCGGCGCGCAGGGCTTCCCAGCGGGCGCCTTCCGGCACCCAGAATACGTTGACCTCGCGGTAGTAGTCGCGGTCTTCCAGTTCGGCGGCGATGCTGGCCGCGTCCGCATCGGGCAGGTGATAGTCGTCGGCGGCGTCGCCAAAACGGCGGGCAAGCTCGTCTCGCCGGGCCTGGAAGGTGTCGGACACGTACTTCAGGAAGATGAGGCCAAGCACGATGTGTTTGTACTCGGCGGCGTCCACGTTGGCACGCAGCTTGTCGGCGGCCGCCCAGAGGGTCTTGCGGATGTCTTCGATCATGCAGTCAGGGATACATCAGGCGTGACTGCGATTATCGCGGTTGGCCATTGCGCGCGCTTCGCACCCGGAGACCGCGTCGAAAGTGGGCGGCATGGCCACGCCGCGCTACCTTGCGTGCCAGAATTTTGTAAACAGACAAGCAACCGGCAGACGGTTGCAGTGACGAGGGGATCAAGATGAACAATTTCTTTGGCGCGTACGGCACCGGGACGCGTCTGGCGTGCGCATTCGCCGCGCTGATCGCCATGCCGTTGAGCGCAACCCACGCCGACACGCTATCACGCGACGCAACCTTCGGCAGCAACGGGTTGTTCAAGACAGAGATTGGCCCGCATACCGACAGCTTCAAGGGTGCCTACGGCATGGCGCTGCAGGCGGATGGCAAGGTGGTGCTGGCCGGTGTCTGCAACGGCGCGGCAGAGAGTGATTTCTGTGTGGTTCGACTGACGGCGGCCGGGCAATTCGACACCACGTTCAACGGCACCGGTTCGGTGATCTCGCCGGTTGCTGTCGTTGGCGCCTATGGCCGCGCGGTAGCGGTGCAGGCTGACGGCAAGATCGTGGTAGCTGGCGCATGCGCCGATGTCGAGTTCGATCAGCTCTGCGTGGTGCGCTACACCGCAGCCGGCGCACTGGACACCAGCTTCAACAGCACCGGCAGGGTGGTGACGACCTTCGCCAGCAGCGGCGCCGAAACCTCGGTGGCCAATGCTGTGGCCATTCAGTCCGACCAGAAGATTGTCGCGGGCGGGGTTTGCAATGTTGGTGGCAACCTGATGTTTTGCATTGCCCGCTATAACAGCGATGGCTCGCTGGACCAGTCCTTCAACGCGTCGGCGCCGCCGGATGGCCGCGGCATGCGTGTCACGGCGGTATCGACCACCGGGTCAAGCACTGCCAACGCGATTCTGGTGCAACCGGATCAGAAGATCGTGCAGGTGGGCGCGTGCAACAGCGCAACCAGCTCGGGCATACGGATGTGCGCGCTACGCCTTAACCCGGACGGCAGCCTCGACAGCACGTTCAACGGTGCGGGCTTGCTCGTCGTGGCATCGGGCGACTGCAGTGTCTGCAGCGAGGCGCGCGCGGTTTACCTCCAGCCAGATGGGCGACTGCTGCTGGCGGGCGCGTCGAGCGAGGTGCCGTCACGCTTTGTGGCGCTGCGGCTGACGGCCAGCGGCGGCGTGGACAGCACGTTTGCCTCAGGCGGCGCGGCGGCGGCGACAGTTGGTATCGGTTTTGCGACGGCCTTTGCGGTGACACAGCAGGTGGACGGACGCATCGTGCTCGCCGGCACCTGCGTTGACGGCACCACAGGAAATGATTTCTGTGTGCTGCGGCTCAAAGCCGATGGTTCGCTCGATCTCTCGCTCGGCGGCACAGGGCGGCACGTGACTGCGGTGACCACCGGCGCGGACAATGTGCGAGCGGCACTGATTCAACCGGACGGCAAGCTGCTGCTCGGCGGGTATTGCAGCCTTGAGGGCGCGACGTTCTGCGCAGTGCGCTATGGCCTGTCGTGCACGATGGATGTGGACGGCGATGGCAGTGTGCTGTCCACTTCCGACGCGCTGATCCTTACCCGCGTATCGCTCGGGATGACCGGCAACGCGGTGATCAACGGCATCAACTTCCCGGCTGCAGCAACACGGCGAACCTGGACCGCCATTCGCGATCATCTGGCCAACACCTGCGGCATGGCGCTGGCGCCTTGACGCAGGCGCACGGTGCATTGATGCCGTGCTGATGCTGTGTTGATGCGGCGCTCGGCGCTGCCACCGCTTGCCGCTATGCTTGCAGGTCGCGTTTTGACGCGCCCGTTCCACCACCCGCAGTAGCAGTACCCGCATGGCTTCCAGTCTTCTTGCCCTGATCGACGATATCGCGACCATCCTTGATGATGTCGCGGTGCTCACCAAGGTTGCTGCCAAAAAGACCACCGGTGTGCTTGGTGATGACCTGGCGCTGAACGCGCAGCAGGTCTCTGGCGTGGCGGCGGATCGCGAGCTGCCGGTGGTGTGGGCAGTCGCGAAAGGCTCGGCGCTGAACAAGGCGATTCTGGTGCCGCTGGCGCTGGCGATCAGTGCCTTTGCGCCGTGGGCGGTGACGCCGCTCTTGATGATCGGCGGCGCCTTTTTGTGCTTCGAGGGCTTCGAGAAGCTCGCCCACAAGTTCCTGCACAGCAAGGCGGAGGATGACGCCCATCACCAGCAACTGGTGGATGCGCTGTCGGACCCGAAAGTGGATCTGGTGCAGGTGGAGAAGGACAAGGTGAAGGGGGCGATCCGCACCGATTTCATCCTTTCCGCCGAGATCATCGCCATCACGCTGGGCACCGTGGCAGACAAGCCATTTGCCACCCAGTTCACCGTGCTCACCGGCATTGCCATCATCATGACCATCGGCGTCTACGGGCTGGTCGCCGGGATCGTCAAGCTGGATGATGCCGGCCTTTACCTGAGCCGGGCACAGGGCGAGGGTGGCTGGGCCTGCTTCAAGCGAGGCCTTGGCGCCGCCATCCTGCGCGCGGCGCCGTACCTGATGCGGCTGCTGTCGGTGGCTGGCACTGCGGCCATGTTCCTGGTTGGCGGTGGCATCCTGACGCATGGCATCCCGGCCGTGCATCATTTCATTGAGGCGACGGCCGCCAACTGGGGCGGCGTGGCCGGCGCAGTAGCGCCGACGCTACTTGACGGCGTCTTTGGCATCGTCGCCGGTGCCGTCGTGCTGGCGGTTGTTACGCTGGTCGGCAAGGTGTGGCCAAAGCGAAAGGGCGCGACAGCCGATTGAACCGGCCGCCGCGCCAGCGGCCCGCGCGCGACGACTAGGGTGCGACCGGCAAGCGGCAGTGCAATCCCGCGTAGTCGCGCACGCTCGCCCAACTGAAGCGGCTGGCGTTCGACGACAACGCGCCGGTGATCGCCGCGTTGCCGGAAAGCCCCAGCAGCATGCGCATCAGCAGCACGCCGTCGCTGCTGGCGCCGGTGCTGTTGCTGCCGTCGAGATCAATCGTGCAGCGAGTCGCCGGGGTGGTTTCCAGTTGCAGGCGCGCGATGCAGCTTTGCGGTGAGCTGACGCCAGCAAAGCAAGAGCCTGATGTGATCAGTTTGCCGTCGCCGGTGATCGTGGCGGCGGTACCCAGCCAGCTGGCCTGTGAGCTGCCGCCGATGGGCGTGGGCTCGGTGTCGAGCAGGCGCGTGCTTTGTCCACCGAACTGGGGCGAGGGCGTGCCGTTGGCCGCAAACGCCGCCAGACAGATGCCGTAGCGCTGGAACGGCGTGGCGGATGCCATGCACTGGGTGACCATGATCAGCGAGCCGTCCTCGCGCTCGAGCAGGCCGTAGACGGACATTGTGGTTGCGCCCAGCGCGATACCCATGATGTAGCCGCTGCTGCCAAAGGTGGTGTCGATACCGGTGGCAGGCTGAAAGCGGAACATGCAGCCGCGGAAGTTGCCAGTGCTGATCTCGGTGCAGGTGCCGGCGCCGATCAGGGCGCCGTCGGACGCGAGTACCAGTCCGCCCAGCGTGGCGGCGGTGCTGCCCGGTACCGACGCGGTGTACGTTGAGAGCAGCGAACCATTGCTCGCGATGTCGGCGTAACACATGCGATTCACCGCCGACGAGGTGCCGGTGTCGCAGGTGGCGCCGAGATAAACCTTGCCGTCACTGCGCGGGATCAGCGTTTTCACTGCGCCGCCGCGCAATGTCGACCACACCCACATGGCGCCTCCGTTGAACGAAGGATCAAAGCTGCCGTCAGTCAGCAGCCGGCCGAGGCAAGGCTGGCCGGCGCCGACATTGGTGCAGACGCCACCGACCAGAATCTTGCCGTCGGCAGTCATGGTCATCACTTGCACCGATCGCAATTGGGGAACCGTGATCAGGCCACCGCTACCGACATTGACGTAGAAGCCGCCGGACGGCGAGATCTTGTGGATGCAGCCGCTGCCGGCACACATGCCACCCACCCAGAGGTTGCCCTGTCGGTCGCGCGTCAATGCGTTGGCGCCGCTACTGCCGAAGCCGCTGATGGTGACGGTGCCGCTGCCGCCAAAGCTGCTGTCGGCACCGCCGCCCGCGTTGCGCTTGCTGATGCACAGCTCAATGACGGAATTCAGGCAGTAGCCGGCGACGAACACGGCATTGGTCTCGGTGACCAGCAGGGCCTCGCTGCGGCTTTCGGACCCACCGGCGATGAAGCGGGCGATGCCCGCCGGGTTGCCGCTCGGGCTGAAGTTGGTGTCGAAGTCGCCACCGGCGGCGAATGCCGTCGAGGCGGTGCCCAGCCACAGCGCCGCAGCCAAGCCAGCGACGTTGCACAAGCGCGCGATGAAATGTCGATAGTTCATCTTCATCTCCTGTTAGCGAACGCCGCACTGGCTGTAGGCGTGATCGAAAATCGCTGCAGCGCTGGCGCGCAGGGCGCCGCTCGAGACCGCGTTCTGGGTGAGCGCATTGCCACGGAAGCCCAGCAGCAGGCGTAGCCAGAGCAGGCCGTCGGTCTGTGGCTTGACGAAGCCATCGTCGTCGATATCGAGCGAGCAATGCTGCCCCGCTGGCGGGCCGAGATCAAAGCGGGAGACGCAGGTGATCCAGGCGGTGTCGGCGCCGGTTGAATTGCACAGCGCGCTTACCAGGAGCTTGTTGCCGGGGGCGACGAAGCCGCCGTAGACACTGGCACCGCCAATGTTCGGCACCGCCGACGACAGTCCGCCCGAGCCAAAAGTGGGGTCCAGGGTGCCGTTCGGATTGGTTCGCAGCATGCAGACGATCTGCGGCGGGCTGCCGCAATGGCCACCGAGCAGCACTTTGCCGTCGCCCGCCACGTGCAGCAGATTCATGTTCACCGTGGTGTAGACGCTGCTGAACCAGACGAAGCTTGCTCCGGCGAAGGCCGCGTCGGGCTGGCCGCTGTCGTTGAGGGCGGCGACACAGAAGCGCCAGGTGCTGGAGTTGCCGTATACGCCGCAGCTGCCCGCAAGAATGATGCGTCCCCCCGGCAGGATGCGTACGCGGCGAGTCACGTCGCCGGTCTGGCCGGTGGCGCTGTAGAGCTTGATGCCGGTGCTGTTGAAGCTGGTGTCCAGGGCGCCCGCAAGGGTCAGACGGGTGACGCAGAACTTCGCTGATCCGCCGTCGTCGCAGTAGCCGGTGATCAGCACGCGGCCATCGGGATAAACGGCGACGTCGCTGGGCTGGTTGTTGCTGGCGCTCATGTCGATCAGGCGTACGTTGCCGCTGTTGAAAGTGGAGTCCGGCAGGCCATCGGCGGTCAGACGGTGCGCGCAGAAGACGTAATGGCCGCTGGAAAAGCATTCGCCAGCAACGGCAATGCGACCGTCGCCCAGCAGCGCCAGCCCCTTGGCGGAGATCAGGCTGGGCAGCCGTGCGTAGCCGCCGGTACCGAAGGTGGTGTCGAGATCACCATTGGCGGTGAGCCGGAAGATGCACGGTGAGTTGGGGCCGCAGCGCCCGGCACCGATGATGCGGTCACTGTTATCGACCAGCAGTGAACTGCCGAACTCCTGTGCGGTGGCGTCGCCGGTGCGGAATACGCCCGGTATTGCAGCGGTAGCCGCGAAGGTGGTGTCGATACCGCCACTGCCGTTGGCCTGCAGGCGGGTCACGCAAACGTCGGCGGTGGAGTAGGTGCCGCAGCTATGCAGCGTGATGATCTTGCCGGTGGACTGCACGGCGCTCTGGAAGCCAAGCCAGCCTTGGGCATTGGTGAACTGGTAGGTGCCGCTGGTGGCGAAACTGTTTTCGAGCCCGCCGGGGACAGCGCGGGCGCTGGTCGCCAGCAGCAATAGTGCCGCACCCGCCAGCAGGGCCAGGGCTTGGCCCCAGCGCCGAAGTGGGCGCAGGACAGGGTGCAGCAGACGCACTGATGGATTGGCCTGCTCGCGTGAAGCCGGGGTCGTCTGACGCAGGCGATGCCGCTCGTGGGCGTGCGGTCGGGGGTGTGGGTGAGGGTGGATCATCGTCGGTCCTCCGGAAATGCCGAGGCGTTGGGCGATTGAGGGATTGAACAGCAGTAGGGCGAAATTTCACTGGGCATGGCAATAGCAGCGCAAGGGTGCCAAAACTGGCTCACCGGCATTGGCATCTTTTTCTGGAGATGCCCATCGCAATTGGGCTTGGTTCACTTTTTGGCAATAAGTCGACTTTCGTACAAATACGCCTTCTAGCCCTTATCCAATGGGCTTTCCAATTAAAAGATGTACACGTTGCTGCGAGGCTGGCTCGCGGGTGCTGGCCTCCGCCAGGGCGGACGTTACGATGCAGCTGCCGGCACGTCGACCTCGCCGGTCGCTGGTGAATTTGCGCTGACCGCGCCCGGTAAAATCGTATTGTTGATTACCGGTGTCTTGTGTCAAAGACAAGCGTCGATCCCGGTCAACAATCCCGATTCCGCGCGTCTGCGGGTGCCCATGCATCACCCGCCGCGCCGCGCTTTGCTCCTTGCGGGCGCACTAACGCCTGCAGCCGTCATCAAGGTCCTTCGTGTTCAAAAACATCATCGCCTACCGCATCAACCCCGACTGGAAGAAAACCACCGCGCAAATCGAGGCTGGTCTGAGTCTCACCCGCTTCATGAAGTGCGGCGCCACGCAGGAAAAGTCGATTGGCTGGTCGGAGCCGCGCAACGAGGCGCATGCAGTGCTGGCCGAGGTGGTGAATGGGCATCTGATCCTGCGCCTGACCAGCGAGACCAAGGTACTGCCGGCCAACGTGGTGCGCCGCGCCGCCGAGGAACGCATCGAAAAGCTGGAAGACCAGATGGGCCGCAAGCTCGGGCGCGTCGAGAAGCGTGACATTCGCGAGGAAATGCGGCTTGACCTGCTGCCGCGTGCCTTCACCCGCCTCGCGCACACGACGGTGTGGATCGATCGCACCGCCGGGCTATTGCTGGTCGATAGCGGTTCGCCCACACGCGCCGACGAAGTGGTTGCCATGCTGCTGCGTTGCCTCGACGACATTGAGCTGACGCCGGTGCAGACCAATACCTCGCCTGCGGTGCAGATGTCGGCGTGGCTGCTCGCGCACGAGGCACCCGGCCGCTTCGATATTGACGAGGAGTGCGAGCTGAAGGCGACCGACGACTCGCAGGCGATCGTGCGCTACAGCAAGCATTCGCTGAACAACGCCGAGGTGCGCAAGCACATCCAGAACGGCAAACTGCCCACGCGCCTCGCGCTCACCTGGAACGGCCGGGTGAGCTTTGTCCTCAACGACAAATGGCAGGTGAAGCGGGTGCGGTTTCTTGATGGCGTGTTCCCGGAGAGCGATCCAGCCGATACTGGCGCCGGCGACGGCGAGAACGCGGCAGACCGCTTCGAGGCCGACTGGACCATCACCACCGGTGAACTGGCGCAATTGATGCCGGAGTTGATTGAGGCATTGGGTGGCGCGATGGAAATCGCCGCGTAACTTTCAACCCTGCGCAACCGACACAGATCAAGGTCAGGCGGTTTGCTGCGTCACGCCGTGTCTTGCGTTGACAAGTGTCAATACTCATCAGCGACGCATCGATAGCATCGGACGAATCTTAACTACATCGCGAACTGTGACCTTCGGGGAGATAACGCCGGGTCCGTTCGGAGAAAGCAAGATATGTCTCACTTGATCACCTGGACGCCGGATCTGAGCGTCGGAATCGACGTCATCGACGGCCAGCACCAGCGCATCGTCGAATACATCAACATGCTGCACGAGGCACGCCTGCGCGGTGACCGCGGCATGATCGAGCGCGTGGTCGAAGAGATGGTCGACTACACACTGTCGCACTTCAGTTTTGAAGAATCGATGATGGAGCAGGCGCACTACCGCTTCCTGCAGCCGCATCGTCGCGTGCATGAGCTGTTCGTGCGTCGTGTCAGCGAATTCCAGCAGCGGTTCAAGCTTGGCGAGGACTATCTGCAGGTTGCCACTGACATGCAGAACGCGCTGGTGACCTGGCTGATGAACCACATCAAGCGCGAAGACATGGACTACGCGGCAACGGTGCGCGCCAATCTGGGCGCTGCGGAGCTCAAGGGCAGCGGCGGCCTCGGTGGCATGCTGCGCCGCCTGTTCGGCGGCAAGTAGCGGCCGGCAGTACGTGCTGCCGCGCGTCAGCGGGTTCTGGCGTATTCCGCCGCAACGTCGGCGACAGACGGGTTCGCCTTGCCCATACCGTTGACCAGGGCGATCGGGATCTCGCCGGTCATCACCTTGTGCAAACGCTGGTGGCTGGCCAGTGCCTCCGGTGTTGGCTCAAAACTGGCCGCCGCATAGCTTGACGTCTGGACGTTGGGAATGCCGAGCTGGGTCAGCTCCTGCGCAAGCGCGCGTGCACGCTGCGCTGCCTCACGTGTGCAGTTGATCGGCGCGAACACCAGCACGGTGCCGGGCGCCGCATTGGGTGGCATGGGCACCGGCAGGAAGCCGTTCGGGCTTATCAATGCCCGCATCGCGCGATGCTCGCGGTACTCACCCCACAGGTGATAGCCACCGCCAAGCAGGGCGATGACCAGCAGCAGGCGCAATACCAGCGTCACGATGCCGTCTCCGTGCTTCGCCGCGATTGCTTGCGGCCGAGCAATGCTGCAGTGACGAGCGTGAACAGCAGGCCCACGGGCAGTGGCTCCAGAAAGGTGATGGCGATGTTGGCGAGCGGGTTTTTGTAGATTGCCATCATCTCGCTGATTTCCTTCTGCTGTGCGGCGATCCTTTCCGCACTGGCGCCAGATTTTCTTGCTTTCTCGACCGCGTAGACGGTGTACTTTTCGGCGAAGTCAGGTGTCACCTTGTAATAGATGAATTGCCAGGTTGCTACGTAACAAGCGCTGGCCACGAAGGTGATGGCGAGACCAACCACGAAGGCGCGAGCAAACCCGATCTGGCCGCCAGCCACGTTGTCGCGATACGAACGCACGCCGAAGTAAACCATCAGAAAGGCCAGCACCATGCCGGTGTAGCCGATGAACATGCCCTTGTCGAAGCCGATCTGGTCCATGAACGGCAGGGTGGCAAGCATCATCGCCGACAGCATGGCGCCGGCAATCAGGCCAAAGGTCAAAACGATTTTGCGCATGAGAACTCCGATGGTGGTTGAGGAGTGCCGATTGCAGCGGACACGGCTCGTCGTCGCGTCATTCGAATGGGTGATTTTGCTGATTCTGGCGCACGATCACCAGAAAGTTGCAGCGTTGCGTACTGGCTTGGGTCATTCTCCGGTTACGTGACCCATCAACGCGATTTGGCAAACACGCGCACTGGCAGCAGCGAGGTCATGACATCTGCGTGACCGCTGGCGCATTAAGTCTCAATTGTGACTGGTCGCAAATGGGACAACACGGCGCAGAAAAGCTCGCCTAAATTTGCCCCGTCTCCGCTCACCAACGCAATGTCGTTGCCTTGGGTGGCAGACAAATCATCATCCTGCAATTGATCGACGCACAGCGGTCGCATCGATCGGCTGCGCTCGTCCACGAAAAAAGGAACTTGCATGTCGATATCGAAAAACGTACTCACCATCACCGACAGCTCCGGCACTGTGACCGGCATGAGCTACGTGGCCAACAGCGCGGTCGTATCTGCCGGCCAGGACTTCAAACTGCCGCCGACCGTGACACAGAGCGGACGTGTGTTCACGCTGACGTTCTACGCCAACCGGAAGAAGACAACGGCGGTGGCCGACTCCTTCAATGCGTCGAGCGGCGGCACCGCCTTTGAGTACGCGGCCTCGGGCGGCGGCGGCACGCCGGACCAGCTCAACTTCTACTTCACCGTGCAGATCAACTTCGAGACGGCGCAGGGCACCGGCACCACGCTGCTCAACGTCGGCCAGGGGCACTACGCAACCACCAACAACTGGTGGCTGGGTGGCAGTGCCGTGACCAGTAGCGTGCCCAGTCTGGATGTTCCGGTTGCAAACGGCGCCTACACGCTGGTGCTGCCGCTGTCCGGCGATCACGACAGCTTCAAGTTTGGCCCTGGCACCGTCCGCCAGTAACAAGACGTCTATCGGCAATCAATCCACGGAGTACGCGCATGTCCTCACCTTCGACCAATGTGATCACCATTACCGACAACTCGGCCTCGATCACCAGCATGACCTACGTGAACAACTCTGCCAACGTGACCTCAGGGCAGAGCTACGTCGTGCCACCGAGCATCCAGAAATCCGGGAACAAGTTCACCATCACTTTCGCCGCCAATCGGAAGAACTCGTCTTCGGTTGCCAATGCCTTCAATTCGTCCAGTGGCGGCTCGGCGCATGAATATGCCGCTTCGGGCGGTGGTGGCACGCCAAACGAGCTGAATTTCTTCTTCACCGTGCAGATCAACGTCACCACCAGCAAGGGCAGCGGATCAACGCTGCTCAACATCGGGCAGGGCCACTATGGCACAACCAACAACTGGTGGCTGGGTGGTGCCGGACTGACCAGCAGCAAGCCCAGTCTGACCATTCCGGTGGCCAATGGCGCCTACAACCTGACGTTGCCCATCTCGGGCACGCACGACAGCTACACCTTCTCTGCCGGCACCATTGCCGACGCCTACCCCATCACCAACGTGTTTGTGCTGATGCTGGAGAACCATTCCTTCGACAACATGCTCGCCATGTCGGGGATCCCCGGCATCACCGCAGCGATCACCAGCAACAGCAACAGCTACAACGGGCAGCAATACTTCGTTGCGAGCGGCGCCCCGACCAGCATGCCGTCTGACCCCGGCCACGAGTTCACCGACGTGGTGGAGCAACTCGGTGGCCAGGGCGTGACCTATCCGCAAGGAGGTCCCTATCCGCCGATCAACAACTCAGGCTTTGCGGCTAACTATGCCACCAGCACGACCGAGGGACCGGTGCCACCCGGCGGGGATATCGGCGACATCATGGCCTGCTTCAACACCGCGCAGCAGTTGCCTGTGATGTACCAGCTGGCGACCAACTTCACGCTCTGCGATCACTGGTTCTCGTCCCTGCCTGGCCCCACCTGGCCCAACCGCTTCTTTGTGCATGGCGCGTCGTCCAATGGGCTCGATCACAGCCCCAGCACCACCGAGATGACAGATTGGGAAACGGTGAGCGGTTTTAGCTATCCGCACGGCTCGATCTTTGACGCGCTGAGCAACAGCAACATCAGTTACCGGCTATACAACGACAGCGCCAACAGTTTCTCCGACGATCCGCAGAACGGTTCTATCGCAGGCGCGGTCGCACAGGTGTCGTCGCTGAAGGGCATCACATTGCTCTCGGTGAATTCGCTGAAGAACTTCGCGGCCGATCTGCAGAATAACTACAGCGCCCAGTACACCTTCATCGAACCCAACTACGGCAATGTGGTCAGTGGCAGTTATGCCGGCGGGTCCTCGCAACACCCGATGGACGATGTCTACGGCGGTGAGGGTTTGATCAAGTACGTCTATGAGTCGATCCGTAATTCACCGCTGTGGAACAACAGCCTGCTGATCATCACTTACGACGAACACGGCGGCTTCTACGATTCCGTGGCGCCAGGCGGGGTCACGGCGCCGAACGATGGCAGCTCGTCCACGCTGAATCAGTACGGCTTTCCGTTCACCACGCTGGGCGTGCGGGTGCCGGCCATCATCGTCTCGCCCTGGGTCGGTGCCGGCGTTGACCAGACGGTGTATGACCACAGTACCGTGCTTGCGACGACGGAAAAACTGCTCGGGATGAACCCGCTGACTGACCGCGATGCTCAGGCCAACAATCTGCTGCACCTGCTGTTGCCGTCGGCGCGCACCAATTGCCCAACCCAGCTGAACAACCCGGCACCGCCACAATCAGCCGCACTGAAGGCCACGCCCGGCTATGTGCGTCCCCTGGTCGCCACGGCGCCAATCCCGGAGCAGGGCTACCTCACCGGCATTCTCGGCATCATGCTCAAAACCGAGATCGAACTTTCTGACGGCTCAGAAGCCGGCAAGGCGGAACTCGTGCGCCGCTTCAGCAGATCAAGACACGCGGGCAGGCTGACGCTTACATCAAAGAGGTGATGGCGAAGGTGGAAGCGGAACGACTGCAACGGGCCGAGTAACTTCGTTATCGTCCGCCGGGCACCCCGGCGCTCTGCCCGGCAACGGGGTGCCTACGGACATCGTGCAGTCGCGCGACTAGTGCGACTGCCGTGTACAAGTGGATGCGACGCGACGCCTTTGGCGGGATGCCGCCACGCCGACAGGATCACCGGCGACGCAGCGATGAAGTTAATCATGCAGGCCGTGGCGTCAAGCCGATGTGCTGACGCTCGCCGCCAACACATCGCATGATGAAGTAGCACTAACCACCGCCGTCGCCAGACTGGCTGCATTAGACTGAACGGGCTGCCTGCCAACAGGCGCAAATAAGATACCCGGAGGTTTTGGCATGGATACGTTCAGCGTGATTGTCGAGGGCCGTTGCCTCGACGGTTTCGACGCGACCACCGTTCGCACCGCGCTCGCGCAACTGATGAAAATTAGTGACGAACGGGCGGCTGCCCTGTTGGCGGGGCGCGATGTGCGCGTCAAATCTGGTGTCGATGCTGCAACCGGCGATCGCTATCTCGTGGCGTTGCGAGCGGCCGGAGTTGCCTGTCGACTCGATAGTGAGCGCCTCGATTTCGATGCCCCGATACAGTCTGCGGCAGCACCAGCGGCGGCTTTTGCTCAGCCAGCGGCGGTGAGTGCACAGGCAGGGCCGGCTGTCCGCGGTGGGTCGAAATTGGCCACCGCGCTGGCACAACTGCTCGGCGGCGGCTTGGTGTTGGTGGTTTCCGGTTACTTTTTCTGGAATGCAGCGTCTGCATTCATGGGCAAGGGCAGCGGCAACGCGCTGGGATCGCTGTTTTCCGGCGACGGACAGGCAAAGCAGGTAGCCGACCAGATCATCAAGGGCGAGCTCAAAGCGCCCGGCTCCTTCCGGACAGTGCGGCAGGATGTCCTGTGGTCGAAAAAGATGGCTGGTGAAACCGCGTACGTGGTCCGCACGGAATACGACGCCCAGAATGGCTTTGGGGCGCTGCTGCGAGGATGCCAGTACACCTCGTTCATCACCGAGGGGGAGCAGTTTCGCTTCGATCGCCTGAGCGGTATGCAACCGTGTGCGGACGAGCGCGACCGGCCGGATTGGGAGCAGCAGAAGCAGCGGCTGGTCCCCATCCTGCTGCAAAACGCCGGGCTCGACCGCTTCGCCAACGCCGAGCCAGCGACCAAGTCAACGCCAGTAGCGAATGGCAACACGCCATCGCCGGCTACCGCACCCGCGCCTGCCGGCGTGCCGCCTGCGCCTGCAGCGTCCGCGGCAGCGCCACAGCCGTCGCCGCCATCAGGCTCGGCGCTGGCCGCGGCGCTTGCTTATGCACGGGGTGTCGCCAGCAAGGACGGCTGCATCCTGCACGAGGATGCCATCGAGGCCATCAGTGGCAACCTGGCGGGTATCGAAGGACCGGTGGTCATCGCTGCCTACACACTGGAGGGGTGCGGTGGCGGCAACAACTGGGGCCAACAGATGGTGGTGCTGCAGGCGCAGCAGGGTGTTACACGCAAACTGGCGGGCATTGGCGGCCCATCCTTTGAAGCGCTCAAGGTGGTTGACGGACGACTGGTGGCGGTTGCCAGCGTTTATGGTCCCAACGATCCGCGCTGCTGCCCGACCCTGAAGGGGCCGGTGACGTACGTGCTGCGGGGTGACGCGCTGGTTGCCACCAGCCAGCCGGGTGTCGCGGCGTCGCCTGCCCCGTCAGTATCGGCATTACCACCGGGCCCCGGCAGACGCGCCACCGACGCAGGCGCGGTCAAACCTTCAGCTCAGGGCGGCCGTCCCAATCTCGCTGCCGAAATGTTGCCACGCTACGGCGCCTCACCCAATTGGCCCACCTGCAACCGTCTGAACGATTTTCACATCAGTGATAGCGGTAACGGCATGACAGCGCAGGCGTGGGAGAAGTGCATCACCGTCAACAGTGACCGCGCCAATCGCGGGTCGCTGCAGGTGATGTGCGCAGCAACGCAACCGCGTCCGAAAGCGTGTGCAGGCTAGGGGACGTCAGCGCAACGGTCACGCAATCAACCGCATTTGTTTGGCCAACTGCACTGCCTGTGTTCTGCGTTTCGCGCCGAGTTTGTCGAACACGCGGCTGAGGTGTGTCTTAACGGTGTTTTCGCTGACGAACTCGCGCGCGGCAATCTCCTTGTTGCTGAGACCGGTGGCGACCAGCTCCAGCATTTCAAGCTCGCGCGGCGTGATGCCCAACGCGGCAACGCGCACCTGGTCGCGCGTAAAAGACGCTCCGCTCGCTGTTGTTGCGGCGCTCGTGGTCGATGCGGGTTCTGGCACAGTCGCGACATCAGTCCGTCGGGTCAGACGTAGCCCGAGCCAGATGCCCAGCGCGGCAAAGAGTGCTGCGACGATCCCGCCGTAAAGCTCCAGTGAGTGCTCGACGACCAGCCAGCGGTACTCGACAAAGCGAAGCGCAGCGACCATCAGGCCGCCGATCAGACCGTAGAGAAGCACATGCCGGCGCATGGCCGGATTCTATGGGGACGGCGGGGCGCGTGAGAGCTCCCGGTCACGTCAGGGGGTGGTCTTGCGCGTGTACTTGCCGTCAAACGCGGTCGTCCATTTGCCGCCTGCGTCTGTGCTTTCCCAGTGTTGCCGCACGCTGCCGTCGGCGTTTGGTGTCCAGGTGATGCGGTGCTTGATTACGCCGCCGCCGGGCGCGATACCACCGCCTTCGAGCACCATCCTGCCGTCCTGCAGCCCGCCTTCAAGAGTAAGCAGCAAGCCGGATGAATCCGCCCAGGTCTGGTGCCACACTTTGCGACTGGCGTCGTAGATGTTGATGCTTTCACCGCTGTAGTTGCCGGGTGTGCGGTAACTCTCACGCAGCACGCAGCCGCCATGCGCACTGGTGATGGCGTTAGTTCCAGCCTGTTTGCCGTTGGCGCCATGCACTTGCCACTCGCCGAGCCAGAAGTCGAAGGCGCGGTGCGCAGCGCTGGTACACGGGGAAGGCTGCTGGGCGTAAACGGTCGACGTGCTACTGAACGCGGCAAACAGCGCTGCCAGCAAGTGGTTGACACGCCACTTTGATGCAGTGCGACATGCGGACGATGCGCACGGTCTGGTACTTTCCATCACATCCCTCCCTTTTGATCTGGAAAGTTTATGCCGCAAATTGCCACCAATGTTCGTCGTTCGTCGCAATGCAGCGGTAGTTCACCCTATCGTCTGCGCAACGTCACGTGCGGGCTCATGGCCACTGCGTTGCTGGCGCTGCCACTGGCATTGCAGGCGCAAGCCACCGCCGAAAAGGCTGACAGCGCGCCAACGCCGGCTTTCGATGCCGAACTCGCCAAGCGCACCGGGGCCAACGAAAACGGAATGCGCTCCTACGTGTTCGTGCTGCTCAAGACCGGGCCCAACAAGATGCCCGCCGGGCCGGAACGTGACGATATGTTCAAAGGCCATTTCGCCAACATGAAGCGCCTAGCCGCTGAAGGCAAACTGGTGATGGCCGGGCCGTTCGATGGGGTTGATGGCTGGCGCGGCCTGTTCATCTTCGCGACGCCCGATATCGATGAGGCGAAGAAACTGGTCGCAACCGACCCGGTGATCATCAAGGGTGAGATGTTGGCCGAGTATCACAGTCATTTCGGCTCGGCCGCGCTGATGCTGGTGAATGAGATGCACGACAAGCTGGCAAAGAAGAAATTCTGAGTCGGGTCGGTAGCGTGTGTTAGTTGCCATGCCATCAAGTAACGCACACGTAACGTCCCCAGCCTTGCGAACGGGCGTGGTCTGGCCTAGCCTCCAAGTGTCGGCGCTGAGATGGCGGCGGCGGTCATCGGGAGGTTGAATCATGCTCACACGTCGCACGTTGCGTATCGCCGTCGGAGTCTTCGCGTTCGCGATGGCATCGGTCGTCGCGACCAACGCTGCTCTGGGCCAGACCACGTACTTTCGCGAGGAAATCGCGGCGAAGCAGGGCAAGGGTCCGGCCGTTCTGATCATGTCCGGCCAATCCGGGCCGGATTCTCGTCGGTCTTACGCTCGGGACGTGGCAGCGCTGGGCTACAACGTACTTCTGGTTGATGGCAACGACATGCTGTCGCGAACCAAACCGGCCGCGCAAAACTTCAAGGACGCAGTGAGCAGCCTGCTGGCCTCGCCCAACACCACGTCAAAGAAGGTCGCGGTCATCGGCTTCTCGCTAGGTGGCGGTGCTGCACTTGCGCATGCCATTGGCCAGACGGAGATCATTTCTGGCGTGCTTGCCGTCTACCCATTCACCGCGTGGATACAGAACGTTGATGGTCTGGTGGGCCGCATGCAGGTGCCGCTGACGGTGCTGGCCGCCGGTGCCGACACCTACAACAACTGCTGCATGATCGACAAGGCCCGCGAGATCGAGAAAGCGGCCAAAGCAAAAGGCGCAGCATTCGAGATGACCGTGTACGACAACGCGGAACACGGCTTCGACCTCACTGGTCGCAACTACCGCCACGATTACACGCGGGACACCTGGAAGCGCACCGAAGCATGGCTGGCGCGAGCACACGCGGATACCGGCAAATAGGGCTTGCCGTGCGCCAGCGGTCAATCCAGTTGCGCTGCGCTACAGCCTGAACGGTTTCTTTGCTGCTCCCGGCGCAGATTGCGCTTGCCCGGCTTTGGTTTCGGGGGGAGGTGGCACCGGCATCGGGAAACCGAGGAACACCATGATGATGAAGATGGGCAGGATCAGCCAGAACAGCGGCCGCTTCCACGTGAGTTTTCTCTTCATCATCATCGGCATTTCGTGCTGATGATGATGGTTTCAAGGCGCCGTAAGCGCCAGCGACCGGGCTACGGTGTCGGCCGCATGACGCCATTGGCGTCTCGCTTGAGGGGATGCGCTTGCTGCGGCAACGGGGCGCCTGGGGCTTCCTTGATGGTGACGCCGTGTTTCCAGGTCTTCGGCGCGATGGCAATGTAGCGCGCGAATCCGCCAGTTCCACCGAGCGGTTTGGCGAAGCCGATGGCGATCAGCGCGCCTTTCTCTGGTACCTTGTCGAGATTGGCCACACCCTCGGCCTGCGTGTAGTCATTCTTCAGGATCCACGTCTCGCTGGCGAAATCGGGCGTGGTGTCGGTATCCAGTGGCTCGTGGCCGTGGAAGAGAATCTTACGCTGCAGATGCAGGAACTTGATCGCCTCCAGTTGAACGCCTGGGTGCGGGCGGCTCTGGAAGCGCTGCGGGTCGTCCCACTTCTTGTACCAGTCCGAGCGCACCATCACCACCGAGCCTTCCGGGATGCGCCCGTGGTGCTTCTCCCATTGCGCGATGTCCGCCACCGTCATGTGATAGTTAACATCCTTCGCCACCTTGTCGGCGATGTTGATCACCACCAGCGGCCGCACGGCGTAGGTCGGCGGCAAATCACTGATCGTCGCGCCCAGCGGACTGAAGTGCGCCGGCGGATCAAGCTGGGTACCGTATTGATCGGTGGTCAGCTCATAGGCGGTAGCCACAAACCCGTGTGTACCGTAGCTGAATTCATCGCCTTCTTTCGCGAACCCTTCAAAGGTGCGCCCGGCGATCGACGGCTTGAATTTCGCGTTGCCAAACCCCGGCCACACTGCCTGCGCGGGGTGGAAGGCGTGGGTGAGGTCGACGTACTTCGCGTCTTTCAAAGTGTTGTTGTAAACACTCCACAGATTTTGCGCAGTGGCAGGGGCGAGGGCGCTTAGCGCGAGGGAGAGGGCGAAAGTTGAAGCGGTTGCCTTCATGGACGTGCTCCAGGGGTGATTAGCGCATTATGTAGGCCGCAACGTTCCCAGCACCCCCGGTTGCACCGTTCTTGGGGAGCGTGACCAACAGATGTCATGTGACAGCGCCGCGACGAGCGAGCACGACCAGTCCATGCACTGGCTCGTCGTCGTTGTGGCGAAGAACTGCGGCATCCATCGCTTGAATGATGAAGCCGGTGTTTGCCAGCTGTTGTTCGACATACGCCGTTGTGTGACTGTATCTTGCGTTGGCATTCAGCTGATAGCCGGGCGCGGCAGTGTCTGCCTTCTCGAGCGTGAAAGCGAAGCATCCGGTCGGACGCAGTGCATGCGCTGCGTTGCGGAATACGGTGCTCAACTCGCCAAAGTAGTTGAGCGTGTCCATCGCGACGATCAGATCAAACTGCGCGGTGTGACGGCCCAGATAGTCGGTCAGTTCGGCGACCACCAGCGCGTCATAACCGCCGCGCTGGCGTGCCTTCTCTACCATCGCTGGCGACAGATCGACACCGGTCAAGTGCGCCGCAAAAGGCTGCAGGGCGGATGCGCTGAGTCCTGTGCCGCAGCCTGCGTCGAGAATGTCCAGCTGCTTGTCAGGCGTGAACGCTGCCGCTTGCAGCAACTTTGTGGCCAACGCTGGCCCTTGATAGCCAAGGCCCTGGAGGGATTCATCGAACGTATCTGCATAGCGGTCGAAGAGGTAGGTCACGTAGCCGTCGGCGGCTCGCTCGGGCGGCGCTTCTCCGCGCATGGCGGCCAGTCGATGCGCTGGCACAGGGTCATCCGGCAGCAGACGAGCCCAGTGCTCGAGCAGGTCCGTGGCGGCCGTCGCGGCACCAACACGAAACAACGCGTCACCGAGCAGCGCGCGCGCCTCGTCGCAACGCGCACAACGTTGCAACGCGCTCGCCAGCAGCTTGATCATCGGTACATGCGTGTGGCTTCCTCGCAGTGCAGTCTTGAGCACCGCAATCGCTTCGTCGTCGCGGCCCAACCCGATGAGCGCGCGTGCCAGATACTGATTTGTCTCCGCATCAGTCGCGCCAAGTGAAGCAGCGCGACGCAGCAACAGGACGGCCTCGCCGAAGTGTTCGCTCTGCACCAGCAGTCGGCCCAGCAGGCACAACGCATCGAACTGATCCGGCTGCCGCGCCAGCACCAGGCGACACAGCGCCTGCGCGGACGCCACGTTACCCTCGCGCTGCAGCACGCAGGCGCGTGTCAAATCGTTGGTGGCGGCGGTGGACTTAAGCATTTAGTTTGGCACTTTAACGCTTTCGAGCGCGGACGAGTGAGCTCTGTCAACTACGGCCAACGTTGAGACTGTATAAATAAACAATGTTTCAGATTGAGTCTATAACCAGCAGAATCATCACGTTGCGTGGTCAACGCGTGATGCTGGACTCTGATTTGGCTGCGCTTTACGGCGTTGAAACGCGTCGCCTCAATGAGCAGGTACGACGCAATCCTGATCGCTTCCCCGCTGATTTCATGTTTCAGGTACGTGAGGATGAGTTCAAGGCTTTGATGTCGCAATTTGCGACATCAAACGAAGGGGCAACGACGTTGGGTCATGGCGGTCGTCGCAAATTACCGTTGGTGTTTACCGAGCACGGTGCGCTGCAGGCCGCGTCCGTGCTCAACAGTTCCCGTGCGGTAGAGGTTTCGCTATACGTCGTTCGGGCATTCGTTCAATTGCGCGGCCTGCTTGCGGCGAACGAGCAACTGGCTCAGCAGCTGGCCGAGCTGGATAAGCGCCTATCTCAAAAGCTCTCGACGCACGATCAGGCGATTACCGGAATTCTCAATACGCTTCGTGCATTGATGCAACCACCAGAGAGTACGGCGAAGAAACGACCAATCGGATTTGTTGTGCCGGAGGATGGGGCGTAGGGTGCTTACGCGGAGCGTCATGCACTGGTCGCGAGATTCTGCATAGCAGGAAATTCACGGTTAGCGAGTGGGCCAACGATGGCGAATGTCGTTTCGCGTTTCCGCTCTACCTAGCTGGTCCCCTTCATCTTCTTCTACAGTGTCTTCTTTGTGAGTGTCATTAGACCCTTCAGATAAAGTTCTTCGATTGTCTTCGCGAACTCGGATGAAAACACTGGCGCATCGAGCTCCGTCCGGTAAACGGTAATGTCATTGGCTGCAACTAAGAGTTCTTCGCCGACAATTTTTATGTGCCACGACAGAACGAAACGATGTTCATGGGTAGCAAAGTGCGTGAATCCAAGGTCGTTCCGTAGTCCCTCCGAAAAATTGACGTAGCCAGTTTGATATGTAACGAAGGTTGGACTGACCGCTTTGCCAATTTTTGAATGAGCTATTTGTATCTGATTCATCGCTAGATCGTAGAGCGTCTTGTTACGCTGTAGCTCTCGATTCACCTGCGTGTCCAGCAAAGCTGCAATCTGTTCGATGGTAATTTTTTCCTCAGTTGCATTTGGTTTTGCATGCAGTGCAGCAAGCCGACCTAGCGATAGTTGCATTTGCCCTATATCAGCAAACCGCCCAGTTAACTTCTGCGCGAAGCATTGATCAAAAAATGCGAGTAATGGTTGAGGACTTCCTGCGAAGCAGTCAGAGAGCCGTTCCACCGAGTCCTTTCGCTGATGTGGCATGCGCCCGTTTTCATCGACAAGTACCGACGGGACAATTTCCGTTAGCACGTAGAACAGGATGCCGCCTAGAAACGAAATATCTGTTCGCGGATCTTGTTTCGACGCACTGCCAGCACTCATTTCCGGCAATCGCAAGAAACGGTTGCCGAGCTCCTGAGAATTTTCGGTCTCAAAATTGTTGACTATGCCCTCTTTATAGCCAACTCCGAAATCCAAGAGCATTGGAGCACCAAAGTCTGATGACTTTAGGATTATGTTGTCAGGCTTGATGTCGCGATGAACCCATCCGTTCGCGTGACAACATGAAACAGCGTCACTTAGTCCGCTAAGAAGTGATACAGCGTCAGCAAATCGAATGGCGCCGTTCTCACCTATGTACTTGCTCAGTGTCGGCCCATCGACGAAATCAGTAACTATGTAGAGTTTGAAGTCGCGATCATCATGTCGATGGGCGTTGCTTTGAACCAGATTCGGAATTCGCTTGTGATTAGTTGTCGCGTATGCGGTAGCTTCCCTAAAGAACCGCGCACGCCTTTCGGTGTCGTCTTGACGATTAAGTACCTTTAGAAAAGCCGTCTCTCCCGTTGACTTGCTTTTCACCAGTTTGGTGGACGCTTGCCCACCTCCGTCAAGAGCATGTTGGGCATTCCACGAATCTGACCAAACCTTCGCTTCTGACCAATTGTTCATTTTTCAAATAGAAATGAAGTTCGAAATGTCATGATCAGTCGCAGCAGCGAGAGGCGTTTGTTTTCATGAGCTACGACAAGTGCCAAAGGAGCTCGTTACTCCCCCGCCACCTGCAAAACCAACTTCCCAAAATTCTCCCCATTGAAGAGCTTGAGCAAAGTCTCCGGGAAGGTATCCAGCCCGACGACGACGTCCTCTTTCGATTTCATCTTGCCGTCACGCAGGTAGCCGGCCATTTCTGCGATAGCGAGGTGGTAGCGATCGGCGTAGTCGAAGACGACCATGCCTTCCATGCGGGCGCGGTTGACGAGTAGCGAGAGGTAGTTCTTCGGGCCCTGGATGGGCGTGGTGTTGTTGTATTGGCTGATGGCGCCGCAGATGATGATGCGGGCTTTGCGGTTGATGCGGGCGAGCACCTGGTCGAGGATGTCGCCGCCGACGTTGTCGAAGTAGATGTCGACGCCGTTCGCGCAGTGTGCTTTCAGGCCGTCGCGCACGGCGTTGGGGCCGGCTTTGTAGTCGATGCAGGCGTCGAAGCCCAGCTCGTTCACCACCCAGTCGCATTTGGCGGCGCCACCGGCGATGCCGACGACGCGGCAGCCCTTGATCTTGGCGAGCTGGCCGACGGTCTGGCCCACGGCACCGGCAGCGCCGGAGACGACGACGGTTTCGCCTTCTTTTGGCTGGCCGATGTCCATCAGGCCGAAGTAGCCGGTCATGCCGGGCATGCCGAGCACGTTGAGCCATTGCCCGATGCTGCCGGCGCGCAGGTCGATTTTGGCGACGCCGGCCCGCTTGATCTCCGGCTCGGCAAAGCTTGCGTATTCCTGCACGCCGAGGCCGGCGGTGACCACGTCGCCGACGGCGAATTTGGCGTTGTCGGACGCGATGACTTTGCCGATGCCGCCGGCACGCATCACTTCACCAATGCCCACCGGCGGGATGTAGCTCTTGCCTTCGTTCATCCAGCCGCGCATCGCCGGGTCGAGCGAGAGCGAGAGCGTTTTGACGACGATGCCGCCGGGCGAGGGTGTGGCAACAGCCTCGGTGGTGAACGACCAGTTGTCGCGCGTGGGCAGGCCGACCGGGCGGGCGGCGAGGCGGATCTGGTGGTTGATGAGGGTGGCGAGATCGGTCATTGCTAGGCCTTCCAGACGGTAGAAGCAAAACGGCGATGTTATGCCGGGTGGCGGGGCGACGTGGAGAGTGGGCGCTCCAGAGTTGTCCACTCCGGCGCTGTGCGGTCCTCGATTCCGCTCCGCTGCATCGAGGCTACGGGAGTTCGCAGCCGCCAGGCTACAAAGCGTTACCTGTCTAACTGCCCGGTGTAACGCCTTGTTACTTTGCTGCCGAATCGGCGCTGCACAGAATGCTGCGGCGGTCGTTCGGATCGCAGGCGCCAGAGTGGGGCGCACAACGATGAGGGGAAGCGCAATGGCACATGAGGTGGAACGGCTGTTCAACGAGATCAAGTGGGCGATTCAGGACCGCGTGGCCGGCGTGCGCGGCGCGGTCGGACAGGCTCAGGACATGGCCGGTGAACAGTGGGCCAACCTGATGGTGAAGAGCTACGCGGCGCAGCACCAGATGACGGAGGGGCAGGCACGCACTGCGTTGATCCTGATCGGTGTGGCGGTCACCACCAAGGCGCCGGCCAAGCCGCCGCCCGGCAAGCTGGCCGAGGTGTTCCGCTTTGTCTCGCGGGCGGTGCGGGTGATCATGTAGCGCTACGGGCCGTTGCGGTGTGGACAGAGCTGCCGCCGGAGTCGTTCGACTTTTTCCTGAAACGCTTGAATGTACGGGGCTCAGGCATCAATTTACTCACGAGTCGACTTTCCGCCAAACGCAGCGCGGATCCCTTATTTAATCGTCATTCTGGACAAATTCTGATGCTCATTCGGCCTTCGAAGATTGCCTGGATTTGCGGCTGGCGCGCTGCGTTCGCTCGTTGACGCGTTCCTGTGCGCGGGCGGCCTTTGCAGCTGCGTAGCGCTCCAGGCTCGCCTTTGGCCAGGCCTTGCTGGCGTCGTAGTAGGCCGGGTATTGCTTGCTGCCCTCGGGCAGCGCCAGCCACGGCTGCTTCGACCGGGTGAAGATGTGGGCGAGCGGTGGGCATGCCTCGGGCGCGTCAAGCGTGCCCACGCGCACGTAGCGCGTGATTGCCTTGCGGGTGCCGTGCTCGTTCCACATCGCTGTCTTGCAATCCGGACAGCGCGCGACCCAGTGCTTGTTGCCGCTGTCGGTGGGCACCGGCACGTACTCTGGCTCACCGCACAGCAGCGAAAACGCGGTGAATTCGATCATCGCTTGGTGGGCGAACGGGCTGCCCGTCTCGCGCTGGCAGCGCGTGCAGTGGCAGCAGTGCACGTACATCGGACGCGCGTGCATGCGGTAGCGCACGGCCCCGCAGGCGCAGCCGCCGTCGAAGGGCGGCTCCGGCGCGGCCTTGTTCACACGCGCGTCCACTGCATCAGCCACAAGTCGCTCCAGGTCTTGCCGCCATCGCGCGAGACGGCCTGGCTCCAGCGGCAGGTGGTTTTGCTGATGCCGTCCCACAGGCCACGATATTGCACTGGTTTGCCGTCTTCGCTGTCGTCCGAGATGAAGATGCCGGCGCCGTTCTCAAAGCTGCCGCGCACGCCCTCGCTGCCGAGCTGGCCGACCTTGGCGTTCAGCCAGTAGTCACTCCAGACGCGCTTTTCGAGGTCAAGCACGCGCAGGCCCATGCCGGTGAAGTTGCGCGCCGGGATGCGCAGCTCCTCGATGCTGACAACGCCGCCGAGAATGCTCCAGACCATTGCTTCGCCTGGGAATTCGTCCCATTCTTTCGTCGCGCCCGCCTTCAGCTTGCGGTTCCAGATTTTCCAGTTGCCGGTGAGAAAGTCGAAGTCACCGGGCTTGCCGGGTGTGGTCTTCGGCGGTACCGGTGTGGCAGGCGGCGCTGCTGGCGCCGAAGGGGGCTGCGCGTGGGCACCGGCGCACGTGAGTTGCGCGATGGCGCCAGCAGCTGCGGCCTGCAGCAGGTGGCGACGGGTGGTGTTGCCGGTGTCGGCGGTTGGGTCAGACATGGTGGTTCTTCATCGGTTGCGAATGAATGTTGCCAGTGTCTGCCAATAATCCTGCCAAGGTGTGTCAGGTATTTCCGGTAAAGTGCTGCCATGCGCGCGAGCCGGCTGCTTTCCATCCTGATGCTGTTGCAACTGCGCGGCCGGCAGACGGCCGAGGCGCTGGCGGCCGAGTTCGAGGTGTCAGTGCGCACCATTTACCGCGATGTCGATGAGCTGGCGGCTGCGGGCGTGCCGGTGATCAGCGATCGCGGGCCGGGCGGCGGATTTGCGCTCACCGGTGGCTATCGCACACAACTGACCGGGCTCGCCGCCGACGAAGCCGAGGCGATGCTGATGATGGGCTTGCCGGAAGCGGCGAGGGCGCTGGGCATCGGGCAAGCAGCAGCGCTGGCGCAACGCAAGCTGCTGACGGCGTTACCGGAGGACGGGCGCGCTGGCGCCGTGCGCATTGGCGAGCGCTTTCACCTTGATCCGGTGGACTGGTATCGCGACAACGAGCCATTGCCGCAATTGCCGCCGGTTGCCCGTGCGGTGCTCGACGGCCGGATGCTCACGATGCGCTACGAGAGCTGGTCCGGCGAGCGTGACTGGCGCGTGGGGCCGCTTGGCCTGGTGCTGAAGGCGGGTGTCTGGTATCTCGTTGCCAACAGCACTTCGGATGCGAGTGGCAGCCAGATCCGCTCGTTCAAGGTGGCCAACATACTGGACTTCAAAGTGCTCGACGAGGCAGTGACGCGGCCACCAGCATTTGATCTCGCCACTTACTGGCAGCAATCGGTGATGCGTTTTGAGGCCAGCCTGCGGCCGGAGACCGCGACCTTGCGGGCCAGCAGGGAAGGGCGCCGACGTCTGGCGGAGCTCGGTGCCTTCGCCGCCAAAGCCGTAGCGACAGCAGATGCACCCGACGCGCAGGGCTGGGCGACGTTGACGCTCCCCATTGAGAGTGCGAACCACGCCGCGCGGCTGCTGCTCGGACTCGCGCCCGAGGTGGTGGCGGTGGCGCCGGAGGCGCTGTGTGCGGAGATTCGCGCGCTGGCAGCGCAGATGATTGCGCTGCATCCATCGCCGCCTGCGAACGGCGCGGCGGGCGTCACGCGTGAGGCCGCCCGGCGCGTTACGCGCGGGCGTGCCCGGTGATGGTCAGCAGCTTGGGGTAAAGCGTGGGCCCGGCCGCAAGGATGGCATTGCCTTCGGTCATGCCGTCATTGGCCAGGAAGTCGTTGCAGCGGCCGCCTGCCGCGTTGATGATGGCGACAGCCGCAATGCAGTCCCACGAGTTGATGTGCGGCTCGTAGTAGCCGATCAGACGGCCCGCCGCGACGTAGCAGAGCATCAGCGCGCCAGAGCCATTGCGATAGAACATGCCGCCCTGGCTGAGCAGGCGGTGCAGGAACGGCGTGAACTCGTCGGGCTGTGAGCGGTGCGAGAAGCCTGCGCCCAGCACGCCGCCCTTGAAGTCGGTGACGTCTTTTACTTTGGCCGGTTTGTCGTTGACCCAGGCGCCTGCGGAGACGTTGGCGTGCGCGCCGGCGACGCCGTGGAAAAGCTCTTTCGCGTTCGGGTCGTACACCGCGCCAATGGTGGGCACGCCGTCAACCACGACGGCGATCGATACGCACCACGTGTACATGGCGTTGACAAAGCAGGCGGTGCCGTCAATCGGGTCGATGACCCAGATGACAGACTTGCCCGCGCGGTCGTCACCACCTTCCTCGCCGAGGATGCCGTCGCCGGGGAAGGCCTCGCCGATGCGCTGCCGAATGAAGGCCTCGGTATCGCGGTCGGCGACGCTCACCTCATCCTGCGTGCCCTTGGATTCGACCGTGATTTCGTCCAGGCGGCCGAAATAGGTGTGGGCAAATTCGCCGGCCTCGCGGGCTAGTTGCCGGGCAAACGTGTAGCGGGCAGCGATGTCGGAGGATTGCATTGAAATCTGCTGGTGGCGATTGCCAAGTTGGATGTCTCCCCTGCACCGCAGGGGAGATGTCGCCAAGGGCGACAGAGGGGTTGGCGGCAGGGCGCGGCAGTCGTCGCAACGCACACCCCTCCGCCGCTGCGCGGCACCTCCCCTACTTCGCAGGGGAGGTTTGGCGGGTTTTACTTCGGCGCGCTCGTCACTTCGCTGCCCCAGCGTGCAAGCAGGCGCTTGCGGGTCTCGCTGGAGCCATACTTGGCCTGGTCGTAGTCGATCAGTTTGACATCGCTTGGTTTGATCGCTTCTGCGGGAACCTTGGCTTCGGTGTGCGACGGGATCTGGTAGCTCTTGGCTTGTGGCGCCAGTGACTGGATGTCCGGGCGCAGCGCGAACTCGTAGAACTTCTTCGCCTCAACCATGTTGCGGGCGCCCTTGATGATGCTCATCGAGCCGATTTCATAGCCGGTGCCTTCGCACGGCGTGACCAGCGTGACCGGGAAGCCGCCGACCTTGGCGATCATCAGGTCATGCATGAACGAGATGCCGACGGCGGTCTCGCCACGCCCCACCGCCTGCGACGGCGCGATGCCACTCTTGGTGTACTGGTTCACGTTCTTGTGCAGGTTCTTGAAGTAGGCAAAAGCCTTCTCCTCGCCCATCACCTGCACCAGCGTGGCCAGCATGGTGTAGGCAGTGCCGGACGAATTCGGGTCCGGCATCTGCACTTCGTCCTTGAACTTCGGGTCGGCGAGGTCGGCCCAGCACTTGGGTGCAGCAAGTTTCTTGCTGGCCAGCGTCTGGTTGTTGTAGGCAAAACCCAGCGCACCGAGGTAGATACCGACGGTGCGGAACCCCGAGGCTTCCGCGACCTTGTTGGCCCACGGCTGCAGCTTCGGCAGCGTCGGTGATTTGTAGACCTCGGTCAGCCCTTCGGCTGCCGCCTGCAGATGCGGGTCACCGGTGCCGGCCCACCAGACGTCAATCTTTGGGTTGGCCGATTCGGCGCGGACCTGCGCGTAGGACTCGCCGGAGCTGCGGCGTGTCATGTTGGTCTTGATGCCAGTCTCTGCCTCGAACTTGTTCTTCATCAGCTCGCACCAGTCGATGGCGGCGTTGCAAAGCAGGTTGAGCTGCTGCGCCTGCGCATTCGGCGCGCCGAACATGGCGACGGTGGTGGCGATTGCGGCGGCGACGCGGGAAAGTTTTCTGTACATCATGGTTTTCCTCCTGTTTGTGAAGTATCGCGCATGTATGGGTCGTGTAGGGCCCGGTAGTTCACCCGGCAGCGTGCAGGCCACGGGCGTTGTTGCGGCAGGTCAACGCCGCAAACGCTGCGGCTGGTAGGATGCTTTGGTGATCGCCGACGAAGCCACACCCACCAGCCGCGACGACGTGATTTTTCGCGCCGAGGGACTGACCAAGACCTATCGCATGGGCGACGTCGAAGTGCAGGCATTGCGCGGCGTTGATCTGCAGCTCTACCGCGGCGAATTTGTCGTGCTGCTGGGGCCGTCGGGCAGCGGCAAATCGACTCTGCTCAATATTCTTGGCGGGCTCGACGTGCCGACCAGCGGCAGCGTGTGGTATCACGGTGAAGACATCACCCGCGCCAACGACACGCAGTTGACGCAGTTCCGCCGCGAGCATGTGGGCTTCGTGTTCCAGTTCTACAACCTCATCCCGAGCCTGACTGCCCGCGAGAATGTGGCCATCGTCACCGAAATTGCGGAAAAGCCGCTGGCCCCGGAGGCGGCGCTCACACTGGTGGGGCTGGGCGCGCGCTTCGATCACTTCCCGTCGCAGCTGTCGGGCGGCGAGCAGCAGCGCGTTGCCATCGCGCGCGCCATCGCCAAGCGCCCGGTGGTGATGCTCTGCGACGAGCCTACCGGTGCGCTCGACTCGGCGACCGGCGTGCAGGTGTTGCAGGCGCTGGAGCAAGCCAATCGCGATCTGCAGACGACAACGGTCGTCATCACCCACAACGCCGACATCGCCCGGATGGCGGACCGGGTGCTGACGATGGCCAACGGGCGCATTGTCGAGGAGCGGCGCAACACCGCGCGCATCAGCGCTGCGGAGCTGCGCTGGTGAAAGCGATACACCGCAAGGCATTGCGTGATCTCTGGCACATGCGCGGGCAGGCGCTGGCGATTGCGCTGGTGATTGCCTCGGGCATTGCCATGCTGGTGATGTCGCAGGCAACGCTCGAATCGCTGCGCGAGACCCGCGCCAGGTTGTACAGCGATTACCGTCTGTCGCATGTCTGGGCCAACGTGAAGCGAGCGCCGAACAGCAGTGCTGCCCGTATCGCTGAACTGGGTGGCGTCAACGCGGTCGAGGCCCGATTGCGTACCGCTGGCAAGCTGCGCCTGCCCGATTTCGGCGATTCGATCGAGGCGGCCGTACTGTCGGCGTCGGAAGCCGGAGAGAGCGGGCAGAACCGGCTTTACTTGCGCTCCGGGCGCTTGCTCGACGCCCAGGCTGACGACGAAATACTGGTGAGCGATGCGTTTGCGCAGGCGCATCGGCTGCGCCCCGGCGCGCGCATCACACTGACAGTGGCCGGACACAGCGAAGTGTTCACCGTGGTGGGGGTGGTGGCATCGCCGGAGTTTCTCTACCAGATCAAGCCCGGCGCGATGTTCCCGGACTACGAGCGCTATGCCATTGTTTGGCTTAACCGCCGT